>CAZBOX010000298.1:0-7234 GCA_964493595.1 uncultured Candidatus Obscuribacterales bacterium
ACTGGATTTTTTACAGTCCGAGAACACTGAAAACACTTGTAGAAGAGTGCGGATTTGTAGCAGAGGAAACGCAATTTCATCCCGCTCCCGCATTCTGGAACTGGACCATGCATTCACTTATCGGTGCCGTTGATAGAGACAAAGACGGTCTATTCAGCAGGCTTTCCGATAGATTGTTTCCACCCACTGAATTTCAGAAAAATAGCCTGCGAAATTTGATATTCGTGTCCGCATTCACTTTTCTGGACCTGATTTTGAAGGTGATCACCGGCTCGACTTCAAATATGTCTATGACTGCACGAAAACCACGGCAAAACTGAGAGCTTGTTAATCTTGCAAGGGGCGCCAGGCGTTTAGGTTGTCAAGAGATGGGCATATTTATGATTGTCTGAGTTGGACTCTGGTTGCGTTGCTTGTTCTTCCGGTAATTCGGCGCTTCACCGAGAAAGAACCTTAATTCAAAAGAGTCAGACCTCCGGTCTGGCTCCATATGCGCCGTTTCTTTGCACATCTAGACAATGCTGCCTGGCGCAGCATTTTTTTTAGTCAGTCTCGATTTGAAGTCGCGGGATCAGCTGATGAATACGAGCAGTATCGGCAGTTCCGGAGACGCGCAGCTTCGAAAAATTTGGATGTTTTTTTAAATGCGCAAACCATTTCGCATCGTATACAGAAAGTCTTAGATCCAGCTCCTTTAGATTTTTCAATCGGCTTAAAGCCTTGAATCCGTCCTCTGAGAGTTGATTTTCCTTCAAAGAAATTCGTTCGAGAAAGGGGTAATCGCCCGGATGTTCGAATCCCTTACCGGAAACTTTGGTAGCACTGACATCAACCATGCGCAGATTCGGCAAATTCCGAAGCTTACTGATTGCCCTGTCGCTCAGCTTCTTTTGATCGTTGAGGCTGAGTTCTTCCAGTGCCGGCATATTAGACAAGCTTCCGAGCAGTTTTACATCATATTCGCAAGCATCCATTTCCAATTTGACGAGGTTTTTCATCTGCCCTAAATAAAGCAACCCGCGTGGCGAAAACTCTACGTCTTTTATTTCTAGATTCTTCAACTGGGACAATTGACTTATTGCCTGAATTCCTTGATCGCTCAATGGATTCGAGGAAACATTCAAGCGAATCAAGTTGGGGATTGTTTGAGCAACCGTCAGACCGCTTCCATTAAGGCTGTTGCCCTGAAAGTCCAGACTCTTTATCCTTTGATTTCCCCTTAAAAGCGGCAGACTGGAATCGGTCAACTCGACCGCACGCAATTCAAATTCTTCTCTACTCGGATACTCTTCAAGCTTGCGCCTCAAGTCATCGTCAGCATCAGTTGGTCTCGAGCCCAGTTGCACACTGTAATGGCGAGAAACATCAACGCTTTTCTCATTCTTAATGCTGGATACGCAAGATAGCCATATATCTTTGCCGACGAGCACCAGAACAGCAAGAGAAAGGATAGCAATCGTTATATCCTTTCCATTTGCCGAGTGCCAGAGCCCATTTTTCTTGGCATCATATACAGTACCATCTCCCCCGGCATTGTCACGAAGCGCTCTTTTGGTAAGCACTTCTTCCTGATCGTCTTGAGACAAAGAATCTTTGACGGCTTGGAGATCCTCACGAATTTCCAGCACGGATTGGTATCTATCCTCAGGAGACTTAGCCAGAAGTTTCATTACTAAATCGTTCAATGGCTTGGGAAAATCCAGTCCCAAAGTGGCTTCTTTCAGACTGAGCGGCTCCTGTTGAGCATGCGCCATCAACGTTTCGAGAACGGTCTTGCGCATATACGGCGGAGAGCCTGTCAGGCACTCATACAACATGCAACCAAGCGAATAACAGTCGGAGCGACGGTCGACAGTACCACCGGCACACTGCTCCGGGCTCATGTACAATGGACTTCCAAAAACATCACCGGTCCTCGTCAAAGTTGCAGCTTTGTTCTCACCATCTTCGAGAACTTTTGCGATTCCGAAATCGAGTATTTTTGCGGTTGCACCACCATGCTCACCTTCGACGAGCATAACGTTGCTGGGCTTCAAATCGCGGTGCAAGATATTTTGTTTGTGAGCATAGGCTAAACCACTGCAAATCTGCACGAAATAATTGAGAGTTTCATCAACAGTCAATCGCCCCTTCTCTTGAATAAGCTCGGAGAGCGATTTACCACCGGCAAAATCCATAACCATAAAGGGTTGACCATCATCAGTGGTGCCGACGTCCTGAACTTGAATCAGGTTAGGATGACTCAACTTGCTTGCAGTGCGAGCTTCGCGCTGAAATCGCATAATGGTCTCAGGATTGAGAAGATGCGGGTGCAGAAGCTTGATGGCGACGATGCGATTGAGGGCCAGATGTTTGGCCTTGTGTATTATCCCCATGCCTCCCGAGCCGACCGATTCGAGAAACTCATACTTGTCGCTAAGACAATCGCCCGCTCTGAATTTCGTTACAGCCTCAGTTCCATCATTTGGACACTTGACCGTCCCATGCGCCAACTTCATGCCGCAAGAAGAGCAGACAGGCATGGTCATCGTAACGCCATTCACAGTAGAAGACGTTTCTTCGGTTCCGGATAAAGGTGTCTTTTCCAAGCTCACTGGCTGGTCAGTTAAAACTGAGGCTTCCTGAAAACAACGATCATATTTGAAGTCTGCCCGGTGTAACGCTTGATCAAAACGTCTACGCAGGAGAATAGACAGATTCTCAAGAAGTTGGCAATCGAGTCCTTTTGAAAGTCTATGGGCGGAAAGAAGAAGTCAGCCAGAGGTCTCAATTTTTCATTCTTGGACACCATCAAGCTGTGAAACGTCCAGAACCAGAAGATAGCATTCGGAACGTAGTCGATTGATTCCAGAGCGAAATGCGTCTTTTCAGCCAACATCTTAATCGTCGCAGGAGAAAAGAAAAACCAGTGGCGTGGAAAGTGATAACCACCCCAGTGCCCATTCTTGAACCATTTCGCATCAATAGAATCGATATTTGGTGTTTCAAACCAAAAGACGCCTCCAGGCTTCAAAACCCGCGAAACTTTCTCGGTAAACCAGACAGGATCGGAAACGTGCTCGATAACATGACTTGCTACAACGAGGTCGAATTGGTTTTCCGCAATTTCGGCATCCTCGAACCGCCCTTTGTACGTCAAATGTCCAGCAGCCGAGGCCAAAACAACAGCTTCGATATTGAAATCGACCCCATAAGTCTCGACATTCTCTCCATGCGCTTGCCGGTAAAGATTGAGCAAGTGACCGTCACCACAGCCAATATCGAGAATCCGTACTTTGCCTTTCTCCGCAAAACCAGCCAGCTGAAGGGATTTCTCGACTTTTGCGCGAAATCCTTTGTAGCGCAAAATGCTCAAAATAGACTTTGGATTTGCTTTTCGCCTGAGGACGTCCTGATTGTAGGAATAGTAGTTGGGAGGGTAAATCGTCCCCAGCTCTCTGAAATCCGGTCGAGGATCCATGTAAACGAGCTGGCAGCCGGTGCAGGAGACTATATTGAAAGTGTCATCGGTAGTATTGGTGTACTCGTGCTCTTTGCCAGTGGTCACCAGTACACGGCGAAACGACCCGCATAAGTTGCAGCCACTGTCGACCATAGCAATTTTGTGCTTGGGCGGTCTTTTGGCGGCATCTTTATCTTTGCGGACGACAGTTTCCATTGGTCTCCAATATTAACTTGAATAGGACCAAAGGTTCTTTGCCCAGTCCGGCTCGCTCAGTAATCATTAAACGGGAGATTGTGAAACTGTGGCGAAGAGCGACCGATGCACCGCTTCTGCTGTCTTATTGGCATTCTGAATGCAGTCGGGTATACCGACACCCTCATACGCAGCGCCGCAAATAAAGGCGCCACTGAGGGCGCTGACTCGACGCTCTATCTGGTTGACTGTATTGCGATGTCCGACTTTGTATTGAGGCATCGAATCTTTCCAGCGTGAAACTATCGCCTCGCGATAAGGTAAACCTCGCGAAGGCGAGGTGATGGACAGATAAAGGCTCATGTCTTCGAATGCTCGCTCGCGCATTTGCGCGTCAGAAAGTTCCATCATCTCAGGAAACAGAGCACCGCCTACAAAAGCTCTCAAAACCGTTAGGTCCTTAGGAGCTCTGTTTTTAAATTTAACTGTGGAAAAACTGCCGGCCAGAATATTCTTTTTCATATCAGCCGGCACTACGAAACCGAAGCCATCAAGAGCGTGCAAGACTCTGTCGCGCTCGACTATGAAATTAATAACCGCAGAGGAAGCATATTCAATTGTCGACAATAGTTCACTGAGCTGAGAGTCGATCTCTTTCAACAATTTCGCCGCACCATAGGCCGGCAAGCACAGAATAACAGCATCTGCTTCAAGAATGCTCTGATCGACAAGTCCTACCTGCCAACGTTTTTTGCTCTCGTTGAATATAAGTTGGGACACCGGCTTCTCAGTATGAAGAGAAACATTTTTATTGCGCTTGAGCTGGTCTACAAGAGCATCGACAAGTGAACCCATCCCTCTTTGCGGCGCCACGAACATGCTGTACCGAACCGCTTCGGTTCTGCTTCCATTTTTCGCGCTTGCCTGCAATCCACGAATCACACTGCCGTATTGGGCCTCGTACTCGAGAAACTGAGGCATGGTGGCCCTGATGCTGAGCGTATCGGGATCAGCGGTGTAAATACCGGAAAATAGAGGCTGCGCTAAACGCTCGAGCGCTTCACGGCCCAGTCTTCTTGTGACAAAACTGGTCAGACTCTCATCGAAATCATCCGGAAGCTGACCGTTTGACATGCTTTCATGACGAGGCAAAAACGGTTCACAAAGAGCGCGCAATTTCCCTTTGACACTAAGGCATGGCGAAGCGGCAAGTGCAGTAAGACTAGCCGGTGCTATTAGTCGGAAGCCTTCTGGCATTGGATAGAGACTGTCCTTACCGGCAATAAATGCGCGGCGATTGGCCGCGTCAGTCTCAACAATTTCATTCTCCATGCCCAGGGATTTCATCAGATTCACTCCCCAAGGCTTGGCAGTCAGCATTGAATCGGGACCAAATTCGATCTGACATTGCTCGACGATTTCAGTTTGAATAACACTGCCAAAACGAGGACTGGCCTCAAAGAGTGCTATTTCAATGGGGTTTTCTGAGCTTAGTTGACTTAGACTGAAAGCAGCCGTAAGACCTGATATGCCACCACCTATGATGACAACTTTCTTTGCAGGTGACGTCATTTTCTTCCGAGTTCGTGGATGATTTCCACCAAGTATTTTACATTCTCATAGGGTGTTTCAGGCAAGACTCCGTGACCAAGGTTGAAGACGTGACCAGGTCTTCCACCGGCTTGATTGAGAACGTGCTGCACGCGCCTCTTTATTTCATCCTTGTCAGCAAAAAGGACAACCGGATCCAGATTGCCCTGAACTGCTCTATCGTATCCAATTCTTTGCCAAGCCGATGCCAGCTCGATTCTCCAATCTACGCCAATAACGTCACCACCAGCTTCTTTCATCAATTCCAGCAAAGCCGATGTGCCCGTGCCAAAGTGTATTACCGGAGCGCTCTTGTTGATACCGGATATAGTGCGCGCCACGTGAGGCAAAACATATTCAGTATAGTCTGACTGCCCCAGACAGCCGATCCAGCTGTCGAAGATCTGCACTGCTTGAGCACCGGCTTCAATCTGATTGTTCAAATGGTCCGTGACAATTTTAGAGAGATGCTGCATAAGCATGTCCCAGGCTCGTCGTTCCGTATACATGAAGCGTTTGGTCTTCTCGAAATTGCGAGAAGAACCACCTTCTATCAAATAAGAAGCAAGAGTGAATGGTGCACCGGCGAAACCAATGAGAGGAATATTGTCTGGTAACTCTCTGCGCGCTGTCTTTACCGCCTCCAGAACATATGAAAGACTCTCACGACAGTCAATCTTGGGAAGCTTCTCCACATCGGCGACACTGCGCACCGGGTTATGTATAACCGGTCCATCGCCTTTGACAAACTCCAGCCCGCAACCGAGTGATTGAAGAGGCAGCAGGATATCCGAAAAAATGATCGCCGCATCTACCTTCAGCAAATTGACAGCCATTACTGTCACTTCAGCACAGAGCTGAGGATTGTGGCAAAGCTCCAGAAAGCCCGTTTTGGAGCGAACCTCTCGATACTCTGGCATAAATCTGCCAGCCTGGCGCATCAGCCAAACCGGCGTAAAATCCGATTGCTGTCTGCGCAATGCTTGCATGAAAGCAGTCGACGCTAATTTCCCGGCAGTCGCTTGAGTGGTCACTTACAGTCTCCTCGCAATGCAAAAACTGCTTCCAATACCTCTGCGACAACCTGGTCGGGGGTCGAGGCACCGGCTGTAACACCAAGGGTAAGCTCCCCTTCAGGCAACCAGCCGTTCTCAACGACACATTCACTCGCATTCTGAGGCTTGTGTCTCACCTGATTGCCCGGACCGATGCAAGAAGGTCCATCAATATGATAGGAGCGAATGTTCTTGTGATTGGCAATTTCATGCAAATGCCCTGTATTGGATGAATTGAAGCCGCCGATCACGAGAACGAGATCGAGCTTCTCTTCTACCAGATTGAGCATGGCATCTTGACGTTCTTGAGTGGCATCGCATATGGTGTCGCCAGGACTGAGGAAATGTTTGTCCAGATTCTCCGGACCATATTTCGTCATCATAGTCCGTTCGAAAAGTTTACCGATTTGCTCGGTTTCACCTTTGAGCATTGTCGTTTGATTGGCAACACCGATGCGCACCAGTCGCTCGTCTGGATCGAAGTTTTTTGAATGCGCAGATTGAAAGCGCTCCAAAAATTCGTGCTTATCCCCGCCGCTGAGAATATACTCCGACACCCAATTCGCTTCCGACAAGTTCTGAACAATCAAGTAGTGCCGCGCCCGAGAGGAAGTGGCAATGGTCTCTTCGTGATTGTATTTGCCATGGATTATCGCTGTATATTCGCCTTGCTCATATTTCGCAACGCGATTCCAAACTCGAGAGACCCAGGGGCAAGTTGTATCGACAATCTCGCATTTTTTTGACTCAAGCAGAGCCATCTCTTGTACGGAAGCTCCAAAAGCAGGCAAAATAACCACTTCGCCCTGTTTAACCTGAGAAAAGTCTTTCGTGCCATCGCCATTGACTGCAACGAAGTCGATGTCCATTTCACGTAAATTCTGGTTGACTACCGGATTGTGAATGATTTCATTTGTTATCCAAATGCGTTTGTCGGGGAAATGACGTCTTG
>CAZBOX010000299.1:0-7227 GCA_964493595.1 uncultured Candidatus Obscuribacterales bacterium
CGTCGCGCCTGTAATCGGCTTCGATCTGTTCAGAGACTTGCACTGTATCCTAGGCGTTGTTGGAAGAAGCCGCGTCCGCGCTCGGAATTTTAGATTTTGCGCTGAAATCCCAGAGCAGGAAGAGGAACGCTAACAGATAACAGGCAGCTCCACACCAGAATGTCACTGTGATTCCGAAATTCAATGCAATTGCCACAGCCAGAACTGACGCGCAAACCGAAGTGGCTCCGTTGATGCCCCACAACCACGGAGCGAGCGCTTTCTGAGAGCCTCCAGCCATCATCATTCCAATGGGAAACGCCATACCCATGTAAAGCCCGAGCGGGAAGAGAAGCGCCACAGCAATGGCTATGCGTATAGGTGTTTCAGCACCGGAGAAATTTGCGATCAACATTGGAGTAATGGAGCCAAAAATTATCGGCACAATTAGCAGTGCTCCAAAGCGCGCAATCGGAGAGTTCAAGCTTGTCATTTTTTCTGTCTTGGAAAGGCGGTGCGTTGTGAAACTACCAAGACCGCTAGCGAGTAACAGTGTGAAAAGCACAACCGACAAACCATAAACCGGATGCCCTAAAAAAACTATCAAACGCTGCATCTGCGAAATCTCGACGAACATGAAGCCTAAACCGATCATGCCGAAATACAAAAGCAGTGGAGCGGCCCCTTTTAGTGGTGCAGTCTTAATCCTCCACAAAAGAGGAACAATTATGCACAGAGAGGTTAGAAAGATAACCGTAATTGTCAGCCATCCGAGCACACTTACAGCCATGGGATTGTGGCTCATAACACCGTTTTGCCATAGTGCAGCGTTGAACATATCCTTAAAACGCAGCATGTGAAAGAAGTAGGGGCTGTCATCGTTCGGCGGGGAGATGTTGACCGGGAAACTTGCCAGCAGGGGCGTTAAATCTTTGGCCTCAGCAATCTTGGCAAAATTTTCGTCAATTGACTCGGTCGGACTGAGAACCACTTCAAATCCATTTTTCTTTGTGAATTCACCAAGTGCTTTAAGATCGTGCTCAGAGAAGGGCTGTTTGCTCACCAGCATCGTTCCGATGCCGTCCATTCCACGCCCGCCCTGAGCTCCCTTCATGGCTGCCACTATGACCATATTTTTGCGGGGATTTTCCACCCCCTGATCTTTCAATGCGGCAGTTGCCAAACCTACGAGCCGATACATTTCAACCGGACGATTCTTGAAATACCAACGAGATATGGTGAGCACGCCATTGGGCTCCAGATGGTTCAAGAAACTGCGCCAGGCCTCTACCGTATACAATGAGTGCTCGGTCAAAACGAATGCACCAGCAGCGGTAGCAGCAAAAGTATCAATAAGAGAAATCTGGATAATGTCGAATTTGTCCTTGGAGCGGGCAATGTAGCTGCGCGCCTCATCGTTGGCGAATTTCACATTCGGATAGCGGTCGAGGTGTCCGGTGTAGTCACCGAAAGCCTTATTGACCGCAAAAATTATGTTGTTGTTGATCTCAACGCCTTCAATATACTTCTGTTTGAATATGATCGCCGAGAGAACATCGCGTCCGCCACCAGTTCCGACAATCAGCATGCGTGCATTGGGACGAATGTAGTGAACCATATTCGTCAAATCGCACTTCAAATGCTCAACTTTGGACTGATCACCGTCAAATTTCGTCAGCCAGGTATTGGCGCCGGCATCGATCATCAGTTCGAGCTCACTGACCTTCCTGTCTTCCGGCCATTTCTCACTCAGTCCCCAGGCATAGGGGCGGTGAATTTCATTTGGATCACCGGCGACGCGAACTCGCGAAAACGAATTCCACTTCTCAAAAAGGGGTATCGGTTCTATGTAACCATGCACCCACTTCAATCGGAGAATAGGCTTTTGTTCGCTAGCCAAGTAAGCATTAGTTCCCGCGAATCCAATCAGGCAAATTGCACATACTAGCGATGCTATTGCAAGTCCACGCCTGGTTTTCGTTTCATCGGCAGCGCTTGCAGGTTCTGCAGGTCCAGACTTAGGCATTCCAAATAGAAAAGCGCCTATTGCGGCAAATCCAGCAATAAAGAAAACTGCCGAGGGTCCATCAACAAAATTCAAAAGCGCGCCAAGAAGAACGCATCCGGTAGCCGCTCCACACAGATCAAAGGCGTAGAGTTTCGACACGTTCTGGGTAAACTTCGTCAGCGCTAGACAAACAGCAATTCCACTGAATACAAACGGAATTGAAATAACTACAAATGTAGCTGCAACATGCATCAACCCCTGCTCCCATTGCACTCCGGCAGGGATGAAAGGTACAAATAAGTGGAATATGAAACTACCAATGATGGTCAGCGCAAAGGCAAGCGAACTCAGAGTCAGCTGCTTCAAAACATTCCTTTCCGAAAAGAAATTCGGAAAAAGATATACAACGATCGCGCCCACAGTCATACCAAACATGGCTATAGAAATTGCCATGAAGGCAAAGTGGTACCACATGGTAACACTAAAGATCCGGGTCAGCAGAATCTCATACATCAGCGTAGCCATAGCTACAGCGAATAAGCCGAAATAAGTCGGTCGCGTTACTTCAATAGAATCTTGATTCGCCACTTTTCGATCATAGCACTCCTGCTGCCATACCCTGAACGTTGAAATTAGTCGGAGTTACCAGTCCTTGTCCAAATTTGGAGAAACACGGATATATCCTATCAACCTCCAACAAGAAAGCGTTCCTGACAATTTCAAAACATGTCAATTCTCGATAGAGAGCACAAAATTGCCGAGGCGGCAGCCGTAAAGCCTGATGAACGGCAAAATGAAGGCGACAAACTCCAGGAGTTTCGCCTCAACTTCTCATCCAACCTGAGAGATAACAGCCGTTTCGTAGACGAGACGACAAGGGAGAATGAGAAGAAAAAAATTGCCGAACTCTTCGGGGATTTTGACCTCAACGGCGACGGTTACATCGATAAGAAAGAGATAGCAAAAACGGACAAAAGCCCTAAAAGAATCGATGGCGCCGATCCCCATCTCTTTGCAAATTTTCTGAATGAACGCTACAAGTCCCTGATGCAATCATCGAACGATGAGTGGTTCTTCGAAAACAACGGCGTCTCCTTGAAAGACATCAACAAGTACGTCGAAAACATGCATGCATTCAATGACAGCTTGAACGCGCAGAAGGGAGACAGTACTTACAAAGTCCAATTGCAAGGACGCGAAAGAGAAGTGACAGTGCACGTTCCGCCTAGCTACGATGCCGGCAAACCGATGCCCATGGTTGTGATGATGCATGGTTTTATGCAAGATAAAGATGAGATCGCAAAGACTTCAGCCTTCAAAGAAAAAGCGGACAAGGAAGGATTCATCGCAGTTTTCCCTAACGCGACCGGCTGGGTAGGCAATCATTTGCGCTGGTGGAATGTCGGCAAAGACCACCTCTACAGATCGGACGATGTCGACTTCATAAGACAGTTGACCGACATCATTCCCAACAAATTGAACGTCGATCAAGATCGCATTTATCTCGTCGGATTCTCCAATGGCGCCATGATGGCGCAAGAAGCAGCAGCAAAACTGAACGACAGAGTTGCTGCTGTGGCCAGCGTCAGCGGCGGCATGCTTCGAAAACAAGATAAGCCCAAAGGCGACATGAACGCATTGCTGATCCACGGCAGTATGGATGAGGTCATTCCTGCGTCAGGCGGAGAGTTGCTTGATCTGTGCCTGGCACCAAGAGTCATATCAGCGGCAAAGGCCTTTGAAGTCTGGGCTGATGCAAATGGGCTCGAGCCTTCACTAACGAAGTCCGCCGGCGAGCCGATTCAAAGTTACAGCGCTGTCGATACAGAGAGCGGAAGAGAGGTCACCTTCTACAATATCAAGGATGGCAATCACGACTGGCCGGGAGCATTCAATAGTTCAACTCCCGCATCAAAATTCAACGCCACGGATGCAGTCTGGAATTTCCTGAGCAGGCACAGCAAAAAACAACTTGTCGCCCGCACACGAGACGCATAGAGTCAAGAAAGCTAATAGTTCTTCAGTTGATCGATCGACTTGTCGAGGGCATCGTGCTTCGCTGACAAAGCATAAAATAATAGGTCGGCACGCGCCTTTCCATTCTCCTGCAACATCTCGCCGAGTTTGATGCAAGCATCGCCTTTCGTATCTTCGAGTTCCAATTTGTAGCACAGACGCGACGACACAGCCTCGCAAATTTTATCCGCGCCGAGTTGGTTTTCATAGAGCGTCATAATCTCCTGACTGGAAGGGCAAGGATAGAGTTTGTCGGCCGCTGCCCAGCAGTCGATAAAGAATTCCCGCAGCCACAACGGCACATCGCCCTGCAACTGGTCAACCATGGTCAACCAGATGCTCAAACCAAGCAACTCTTTCACCGCCTGGTGATGAATCTCCGGAGACTTCTCGCTCATCGAGTAATCGGGCGTTTCACCCATCGTGTTTGGTCGCAGACAATAACGCATGTAGTCGGACAGTAGATCCAAACAACGAATGCCGATTGCCGTCGAAAAATAAAGAGCTCGACGCCAGCGGTCGCTCTCATCGGTGGGCTGGTATTTCTGCAACTTCTTGTAGAAGTTGTTGGCTGCGTCAACGCCATCAAGGTCCGGCATTAAAATGCGGCGCCTCCTATGGAATCAGGCGATTAACGTACCAAGCCACCCAGATCAGCAAGAAGACTGCGGTCATTACTTCGAACAAAGTAGGTACCATCTTTCGATTTTCCAGGCGCTTGGCGGCATCGATAAGAGCCCACAAAATCACAGAGATACCTGTCAAACAGCCAAATATGATAGGCATCGTAAATTTGAGCGGCAGCAATCCAAAGAGAGCGGCGCCCTCTCTGACCACAAAAACGTTCGCGCCTTTCAGCGTGGCGACCAACTTCTTATAGTACGCATCCCCTGCACCATCACCACCTTCCTCGTGATTTGCCGGCACAGCAAGATAGTAGTAGCTCACTCCCGGAATTGCCGAAGAAATCACTTTTCCATTTCGATCAAATCCTTGCATGAATACATGAGAGACTCTGTAAGTCTCGTCGTCAACCTTCTTGTCGGTGACAATGGCGAAGGCATTTACACCCCCTGGACCAGGCTCCGGCTCGTTGTTCCAGTGCTCACCACCGGCCAAGGCTTTACCGAAATCCTCAACGTTTGATACTCCATCAAAGACAATCTGGAATTTCGAAAAAATTTGATAAGTCGGAATCATGTCCTGCTTCGTGACTGTATTTACCAGTTTCACGGCAGGGTCGCCAGTCCATTTCTCGAGCTTAGAGGGAAAACTGCCGGACTTGGCGTTGATCTCTTCCAGGTGAGCACCGAGACCGCGTATCTGCTCGACGGTCTTCACCTCAGGCGCTTCATCGGTGTGCACAAGAAAATCATTGGGTCCCGCCAGTCCCATCGGCGTTTGCTCGAGCCAGAATTCCTTGCGCGCAAATGCGCCCAAAACGAGAGTCTGAATGCCTTCGAGCGAAAAATCTATTGTCTTGAATTTAAATTGCAAAGCCTCGAGCGGTGTTTTCAGTTCACCGGTAGAATCTTGACCGATAGTCAGAGTTATCTTGCCGTCCGCTGTGCGGAACGTCTGCCCTTCGACCTTGAAGGATTCTGAATTTATGCCCGGCGCTGTCGGCGGCTGGAAAGTCGTCCCTGCCGTCATCCACATAAACCAGCCGGCGGCAATTGCAGCCACCAGTACAGAACCGATTGTCGAGAAGAGCACCTGGTTTTTCTTGAAGTAGTGCTTGCGCCCGCCGGGTTCGCCTCCGCCAACAAGAGTCTCCATTGTTTCTTTGAAAACAGGCTTGGGCAGTTCGAGAGCAGTAACCTTCTGCTTGAACTCTTTTTGCGGCGCCGAGCGAATTGCTGCAGCCTCACGAATATGCTTGATCAACACATCGCCTTTAGGCAAGTGCTGCTCGGCAAGACGAAGAACACGATTATAAATATTGGCGGCGTCTTCGGAGGCGCCCGCTCCATCGCAAACTTTAGCCAGGATGAACATGTTGGCGATCACATCGCGATTGCCTTCGCCCAGCAGTTGTTCAGAAGTAACGACCAGGCGGCTGTAAGCAGTGATAGCCTTTTCCAGCTTACCGTCGGAATAATAGATGGCGGCCAGGTTTTTGAAACAAGCCAGCGCCTGCTCCGTTTCGCTCAAGCCGTTGCGCTCCATAATGTCCAGAGCGTCTTCATAATGACGCTGAGCAGCCAGATAGTCGGCATTGTCAAATGCCCGACCAGCCATGTATAGAAGTCCGTCTAACTGTTTCTGCGAAAACGCCATATATTTATCGGCAGGTTGCCGAAAACCTCCAACAGTTATATTTCTACCTTCTCTTTATAGCGGTAAAACACTGCCGGAAGATTGATCGGAATTTTCTCTCGCGAACGCGGAAAAACCCCGTTTGCGCCTAATTTACCAAGCGACGAAGGCTTAGACGGGTATAGGAGTATGTATTGGAAAAAGGCGTTTAAGAAAGCTGCTGATGCTTCAAGACCTAAAACTACGCCAGAAAGGGATTCTGATAGTAGCTTTGCCGCTATTGACGGAGACCATCTTCGTGGCGATTCTTGTTTTTTTGCAGCAGTCGGCTGAAGCCGAAGCTCAGAAGATGTTCTACTCGAAGATGATTATCGGACAAACTCAGTCCGTCGTCCGCCTGATCTGGGAAGGCGGCGCCAATTTCACACTCTGGGGCTTCACTCATTCGCCCTCCTTCGAACAACGCATGATGAATCAAATCGGTGAAGTCCCTCGCGAACTGAACGAATTGAAGCAGATGGTGAAGGGCAATCCGATGCAGGAAAAGAATGTGGCGGAGATGGAAAAAGCCGTCAATACCGCCGTAGAAACGCTCCTGCACTACAAAAAGCGCATGATGACCGGCGAGCATTACATTCTTACCCACGAAGCGCGCATGATGGTCACCGACCACCTGCGAGCGATAGTGACTGGTGCAGCGGCCATTCACAGACAGGAGATGAATTTCCAGGAGATGCATCCGGAAAAGACGCAACAGCTAAGAATGGCTGTGCAAGTCTGGCTTCTGGTGGGGCTGATCCTGCAAATTCTTCTGACGTTCGGACTGGCAATTTACTTTGGACGAAACATTACAGACAGGCTCGCAACGATTTCGGGCAACGCACAATTGCTGGCTGAGCACAAACCGCTGCGCCGTCCGATCGAAGGCACCGACGAGATTGCTCAACTCGACACGGTCTTTCACA
>CAZBOX010000300.1:0-7207 GCA_964493595.1 uncultured Candidatus Obscuribacterales bacterium
GACTAAAGCCAACGGTCAAATATATCTCTCGTGCTTTGCTGTCCAGGGAGTATGCCTGTTTTAATGCATCAAGCGCTTCCTGGTACCGTCCCTTCATGTTGAGAGCCATGCCCAAGAGAATAAAAGGTAGTGGGTCTGTCGGATCTGCACGTGTAGCATCAATGAGCAGCGGGATAGCCTCATCAGCTTTGCTCATCACTAATTGATTTTGAGCGGCAGATGCCAACCTTTGTGATTTCTCGCGGGCTTGCGTATTCCAGTGCTGTGTTTGTGCCGTGGCAAATTGTGTAGAGCAAATAAGAAGAGTCAAGGATGCAAGAATTCTTGCCGCTTTTTGCCGCTGTCCCATTTTGAAACTGAATTTGCTCAAGATCATTTTTAGTGCCTCGATTAGAACATGAACACTGGCTTGTCTGGAAGCTTCTCGAATTCTTCCAGAGAAAATGTGTAGAGCCGGGCCGGTCGAAAAGATCCTTCCTGGGATGTTTCATTTAGTTCTTGAAGAACACCTGTATTCAGAAATTTCTTGCGGAAATTTCTGTTGTCGACAGCTTTTCCAAGAACCGCCTCATAAACCGACTGCAAATCTCTCAGGGTGAATTTCTCTGGAAGTAACATGAAGGCGGCGGGAGAATATTCCAATTTGTATTTCACTCTCTGGCGAGCATACGAAATTATGTTGGCATGGTCGAACGCTAATTCAGGCAATTCATTGACTTTCCACCACGCTACGCCGCGTGCCTTGGCGCCCGCTCTCAATTCCAGACCTTCCTGCCGGAGCAGCGCCAGATATGCTGCAGTTACCGTCCTGCCACGTGGATCACGCCCTTTGTCTCCGAATGTATAAAGCTGCTCGAGGTATACATCGCCAACGTTAGTTTCTTCGAGAAGCTCTCGTGCCGCCGCTTCATCAAGCGTTTCGTCCGTCTCGTCCAGCGAGCCTCCAGGCAAAGCCCATAAAGACTTGAAGGGCTCGAATTTCCTCTTAATGAGAAGCACTTCCAGAGACCCTTGCTCGACTGCGAAGGCAACCGTATCGACTGAGACTTTGATTGTTTCTGCGGCCATCAGTCAATAAGTCCTGCTATGAAAGTTTTTTCTGCTCCGGAAAGCATTGTGTTTTCTTAGTTCCTCTCTTTGGTCAGCACGAAATCCAAACCTTCGGCATATAAATCAGCTGGAGCTGTGCCATGCCCCTCATCTACTTCTAAAAGACGCGTTGCAATCTTTCGTTTTTCAAGCGCGCTGATAACATCCTTCTGAAAATGCGGTGCGACGATCGTATCTTTCTTTGCAGTTATGACTGCGAATCGGCTCTGTTCGCTCAATTTTTCCAGATTGTTCAGAAAACTATGTTTGAAGTAGTAGGCAGGAACAGTGTCAGGGGTGCCACCAAATGCACCCGTGAGTGCGTTCGGTATGCTTTTGGCGTCCGTCTCTTTAAACAATTGAGCCAGATCGCCAGAACCTTCAGCACTTACCGCGCCTGCGATCCTTCCTCTCAAATCGTCCGGAGCCAGAGTAGTATATGACAGCGCTGTGCAGCCGCCCATCGAGGTTCCCATAATGACAATTCGATGGACGGGATATCGCTGCATGAGTTCACGAATATTCTGCGAGATGTCATCGATGGCCGCGTCATTGCCCCATGAATACGAACCCCTATAGCTCAGCGAGGCAAATATGATGGTGGGACGACTATCACAGATTCGCTTCGCGATTGGCTCGGAGTCGGCGTTTACAAACGGCTCTAGATAAGTCGAGCCCATGCCATGCAAATAGACGACTAGATCGAATCCGTTTTCGGGCTTTGGTGCGCGTGGCGGCCACACGGCATAAGTATCTTCCTGACCATCCCAGTGACTTACGTAAGTCGACTTGACGATGCTATCGGAGTTCAATATCTCGTTGACCTTGTTCTGTCCTGCCAGCAGCGCTGCACTCTGCGCAAGAATATTTTTTTCTCTCTTCAAATGATGCAGATGAGCGGCTGTCTGAAGAAACCAGACGAAAAAAAACACGCCCACAAGATTGAACACTAAGGAGACAATGAGGGCGATAAGGAGCAGTGGCGGTTTTCGAGTCATCTTTACGGAATTGCCGACTTCTAGATTCTACCGTATTGCCTCTCAGATTGTTCGTTCGCGCTAATTAGGCGGTTGCTTGGGAATAATAGGTCTGGGGTGAAGAAGGGCAATGGAAAAGCCAATCGGAACATTATTAGCCGCGTGCGCGCTTTGTCTTGCCTGTTCGGCTGTTGCCGTTGCCGGACCAATCGAACAGGCCCGGGATCTGAATCTCAAAGCCGCCGATCTAATTGCCGAAGGAAAGTTAGATCAAGCAGCGGCAATGTATCGGCAAGCTATCCAGCTCAACCCTCAATCTGCCGGATATCACAGCAATCTGGCTCTTGTTTTGAAAGATATGAACCAGTTAGCTTCGGCAGAGCAAGAGGCCCGGCTGGCGGTCAAGTTGAATGGCAAAAAGCCCTCATATAAATACAATCTGGGCATCATCTTGCAACGTCAAGATAAATTCGCGCAAGCAGAGGCTTGTTTTTCAGACGTGGTGAAAGTTAACGCTCTGGATGCAGATTTCCGTTATCGCCATGCGCAAGTTCTATTTAAACTCGAGAAATTTCAAGAGGCGCAAGAAGAAATGAAAATGGCGCTTCTGGTCAAACCCAACGAGCGTGACTACCATTTGCTTCTCGGTGATACTTATTACAAGCTCGGCAAGAAGGAAGAAGCATTATATGAATACCGCCGTGTTGTTGACGGTCAAAGCGAGGCTGATTTGACGCCCGATTTGAAAGCCAGGATAAACTACTTAAAGCAGGTCTTGAATACTCGCTAGAATCTTATTTGCTAGTGTATTGATTGATCAGTATCTGATCAGCTACCCGTGCTCGAATACAAAATGGATAAGCAAGAAAAAACAAAAATAGATGACAAGACGCAGGAAAAGTTGGTCAGGCTCGCCCTTGTGCAGCGTCAGCTGACTGTAATAGCGCTCTCTTTCGCTGCGCTCTTTCTCTGTTGTCAGGTGGCTTCTTATTTCGCTGACATTTTGCGAATTTTGGGAATCTCGATTTTGCTGTCTTACCTGTTCATCAACGTCGTAGATTGGCTGGAAAAATATTTGCACTCGCGGGCAGGTGCGATTTTTGTTGTTTATCTTGTGTTGGGCGTCACAGCTATCGTCGCTGCAGTTTTGATTGTCCCGGCCATGATTTATCAGGTGGCTCAGTTGGGAGAAACTGTTTTTCAGCAAATCCCTCAGATAGTGGATAAATTGATCGCTGCTCTGCATCCTTTAGAGGAAAAACTGCACGCAGCCAAAATCGAAGTAAAGGCGATGGATATTCTGTCCACCTTTGCGTCAAATCTTCCCAAGCCGGATTCGAGCCAGATCCTTTCACGCATTCAAGACATGGCGTTTTCCACCATGACGATTTTCATGTATGGGCTGAGTGTCCTGGTCGTTTCTTTCTATTTCTTGCTTGATGGACACAGGATAAGGGATTCTATTATCAAGCTTTTCCCTCGTCGTGCCCAAGCCCGTTGCCAGATCATGGCCCAGCAGATGGATAGTGGTCTACAAGCATTTTTTCGCGGTCAGATCGTGCTCGGTCTTCTGTTCGGCGCCATTATGATTGGGGTTTATTTCGCGCTGGGCATGCATTACGCGCTCATTTTGGGAGTCTTTTTAGCGATATGGGAAATTGTTCCTGTAATTGGTCCACCGATTGGTTTTATCCCTGCGGCAATCGTCGTTGCTATTGATGGGATGGATACGATTCCTGTGAATCGCTTTGCCCAGATTCTTATTTTGTTCGCTGTTTTCAATGGGCTTCAGTGGTTGAAAGACAATTTGGTGGCACCAAGATATATAGGCAATGTAATCGGTCTGCATCCGGTCATGATTTTTATTGCCATTATGATTGGTGCTCGGTTGGATGGCATGTTGGGAATTATTTTTTCTCTGCCGGCAGCATGCGTGTTCAATGTTCTATTCAATAATTTGTACATGCATAAAGAAACTGAAGACGCAGTCGCCGAAGGAAGCGCCTCGCTTCTGCCCGAGCCCTCTGCACGCCAGTCGGGGGCGGAGGTAGATGCTGAAGTGGAAGGTAAAACGGAAACCGCTCTGCCTGGTTGATTTCCAGAATTGCAAATTTTGCCGTTTTAGGCTGGCAATGCGGCTCTTGCTTTGCTGGTAAAAACGTGGTATACATATGTATGGTATCGAAAAAAGCATATATACACTCATACATGAGTTAGAGAGAGCAAGAAGGGGCGTCCTGCCTTGGCTTGTTTGTATAAGCATGAGCATTATCTAGAAGAAAGTATCTATTATGGGCAGTCAGGTTAGTGTTTTTGCGTTAAAACAGCAGCTAGAGCAACTTTTTCCTGGCAAATGGTTTTCTGCCGAGAAGAGGCACAAAGCGCTTTTGACCGGGGTTTCAGAGGTCGATGCCAAACTAGTCAATGGACTTTTGCGCAGGCGCATTACTGAGTGGGCTGGCAGCATCTCCTCCGGTAAGACGACATTGCTTCGCAAGGCTGTTGCGAATTGGTGCTCGTCAGGTTTGCATGTTGCTTATATAGATCCATCTGGTCGTCTATCACCAGAAGATTGGGCTTTTGTTGGTGACGGTAATTTTGCTTCTGCGCAATCACCCAGTCTTGTCACTTCTAAGGGCAAGTTTTGGGTTGTCCGCAATTTGACTGTAAATCCCGAGTTGAATTCTATGTGGGCGGCAGAGCAATTGTTGATGTCGCAAGTATTTGACGTGGTTATTTTTGATAGTGAAAATTTGCGTATTACCAGTCGAATGCATGCTCGTTTAAAGCGCGCTCTTGATCGATCGAAATCAGCTTTGATCGTTCTTCGTGATAACAACCGTATTAGCAATTCTTCTCATAGTTGGGGCTTTCACACACAGTTGAATTTTTCATGGGACCTGCCCATTGATTCACAAGACGGGTTGTCTGGTTGTGCAGCATTTATGCCTGCCATCAGAGGAAATGTTCTCAGGGATGGACTCTCTCAAGCTATAGAGGTGCGGGGAAAATCAAATGTCTCGAATAGCCTGTTTACGCATTCCCCGATTCCAGATCGCCGCGCAGCTAAAGTATGATCCTTCTTTGAAGAATAAGCCTTTAGTTCTTGTTACCGGCGGTGAAGGGAAAAAGACTCTCAGTCAAAAGGTATTAGTTTGCTCTGCACAGGCAAGCAAGCAGTATATTGCACCTGGTATGCGTCTTTCCGAAGCGCGTGCAATTTGTGGTGATTTGATCTCGCTGCAATATGACACCAAGTTGTATGAAGAAGCTCAAACGGAAATAGCTCGGCAGCTAATTAACATCTCTCCTAGGGTTTCCGGAGTAGAGTCAGGAACATTTCTATTAGATGCTTCAGGACTCTCACATTTAGGTGGTGAGAGTCGATTGGCGACAAATGCTCTAAAAATTTTGAGCAAGCTTGGTTATGTAGAAGCAAGAGTTGGAATTGCAGACAGTGCATTTGCAGCATCAATTGCTACTCGTCTGAAAGGCAGGCGTTGGCACATGGTGCCACAAGGCAAGGACAAAGTATTTATTGCACCTATGCCAGTGGAATATCTACCACTTGAACAAGAGTCGGTAGATATTTTGCGTGATTTGGGCATCAAAACAATCGGTGATTTTGCCGGACTTTCTATTGCTTCCGTTGGCGAACGTTTCGGTGAAGAAGGAAGAAAAGCGCATGAACTTGCGCTTGGCTTAGATCACAGGCGGCCAACTCTTCCTCAGACTTTCAAAGATCGTCAATGTTCCATGGAGATTGGCGCACCGATCGAATCGCTGAATCAAACTTTGTTTATTTTGAAATCGCTCATTGATCGATTGTCTAGCGATCTAAAAAGGGATGGACTATGTGCAGAAGAGCTTCTGCTAAGCTTCTTCAATGAAAACGATTTATTCGACGAGCGACCCATTAAGCTAATCGCTCCCACTAACAGCGCTAAATTTATTATCGAAGTAATCAAGCTCTCTCTAGAGACAACAAAGTTGCAGAGGGAATTTACAGGAGTGCGTGTTTCTGTTCAACGTCATTGCGATGAAACATGGCAGCAATCGCATATTTCCATCTCTTCTACAGTAAATGAGCAGCTTCAACTGAATGAACCGTCCATGCTTCTCTTGCAACGTCTAACGACCAGACTTGGTGAAGGTAAAGTCGTGCAGCCTCAAGCCAGTGATGGATATGGACTCTCCGGCAGTGGTTGTTGGACACCGGTAATCGATACGAAAGCAAGAACTGTAAAGCGCACAGTTGCTGAGACTTACAAGCAGTCGGTAAACCCTGTAGATATTGACTATATTTTGAAACGCGCCGGTGCTGCTGGTCTTGTTTCGAATCTGGTATTAAAAAAGCCGCAAGAGCCCGTAAGAGTAATGGTGGAATTGAAAGATGAGCAGCCTGTTTCATTGGCATATGCAGGCAAATGGTATCGCATCTCTTTAATTACGACACCCGAGTGTTTGTCAGGGTTTTGGTGGGATAAGCTGATAAGAAATTCTTATTACGTGGCCATGATTCAACCTTCACAACGTGCTGAGATAAGCGAGAGCCTGGTTGTCCTTTTGGCCAAAGAGCATCTCAATGACAGCTGGCAAATCGAAGGTGTTTATGACTGAGTCGGTTTAATCTGGGCAAGCCTTGTCTGTGGAGAAGCCTGTAGACGGTCACACGTTTGGCTTTTTCGGAGATTTGACGCTACGGACAGGCTGGATTGCCGCAAATTATAAGTAATGTAGGTGTCCTGACTGCTTGCCTTGAAACTTTCAGAAATTTCCCAGGTCTTGGAAAATTGGATAAAGTTTTCATCCTGATAGGGGCTAGATGTCGGTCTATTGCTTGATATGCGGCTGTCAAGTCTGCTAATTTTGGGTTTACCGACTGCAGAGTAAAGAAAATGCCAAGGCTTGTGGACGCACTGCCAACCGATCGACAGCTTCTCAGCCTTTTTGTACCGCTGGGAATTCTGGCTCGAATAATTCCTTGTCTGTTCAATCCTGCTTGCTATGCGCGCATTGATTTTGAAGAATTTCGGCGTATTTGCAATTATCTTGGCCCAAAATCTCTGCCACTTATAGTTGTGACCGCGATCTTTATCTCTCTTGCGCTCACTATCGAGACCATTCTGGAGACGACCAGG
>CAZBOX010000301.1:0-7185 GCA_964493595.1 uncultured Candidatus Obscuribacterales bacterium
TAGTTTAGGGCACATATTCTGCTTTGCAAGGGACCGATTTCAGGGGAGAGCGTCAGCAACTCTTCTCCACCTGCATGAATTAGTACGGACTTTCGCGCCTGTACAACCGACTCGTAGTGTTTCTGTACTTCCTCTGAGTTCGAAAGCCCGAGCCTTTCCTTTGGCGTTAGTCCGACGAATGTGCTGTAACGCCACGTCGTCCATTCGGGCATGTCTGCTCCGCGCAGAATTTCGCGGGCATTAGATTCCGCCCTGAAGCGGAATTTCGCGCCAGCGAAGTGCTGCGCGTCGCTGTCGCTGTACTTGGATTTTCTGCGTGAAATGGCATTTCCATCTTCAGTGTGTCGATGCGTGCGATATATGAGTTTTGGCAGATCTTCTAAATAGCGGACTTGGTTGGCGTCGACCGGATTTAGCAGTTGTGGATACTCAGAATTTTTTGAGGACATAAGGTATCCCTTGACAGACGGATCGAAGCTTTTAATTGCATTTATGATTGTTCCTGAGAAACCTGTATCTATAACTGCTGCTCCTGGAGGAATCTCTCTCAACCATTGTTTATGAGTATTTTCGTCGTCGTGTTGCAGTCGGCTGTACAGAAAGTACATAGCATTTCGTCCACGTTCTCTCAGTATAGGAACCAATGGCCATGCGTCTCGTCCAAGCAACACGATTGGCTGGTCGGGCGGAATCTTTTTGATGATACTGTCTGCTGCATGCACGAATACGTCGGCTGTTTTTCTAGATTCGTTTTCTGTGTGGCGGGGGCTAGGTCCGAAGACACTTGTATCGGATTGAGCCGCCTCTTCTCTCAATTTTGATATTGCTTCTCGATCGATGGGCCTGTCATTGATGACATGGTCTTTGAGAAGGACAGAGAAGGCGTGCCCGTGTTTATAGTCTTTCAAGCCTCCGACTAAATCTTCCAGCCTAATTCGACCATCCCATGATGCGCCGGCTAGCTTCAATGCAATCTCTTTGGGAAAGAGCGATAGTTTTAGCACATCTTTGAATTGCTGAACTGTAAGTTCTTCCTGTAGCAGTTGTCGTACATATTCTCTGTTTGACTCGCGCTCTTCTGCAAATGTTGCTATCTGTATTAGCGAAAGTCCGTGGTCTGCCATTTTTTGAAGTTGCGTAGTTTCCTCTTCTGTGAAATGGCGCAGTGGGATATGTTTATCGGCAATAATGTCGGGGTCTAAATCTCGGACACTCGCCTTCTTATTGAGCTTTGTCTGCAGATAAAGTGCCGCTCTTTTGTCATGAATGGCTAAGCTGGTGAGTGAATCGAGCATTGACGTCGAAGGGGAAAGGGACATCAGGTTTTGGACTTGATGCTCATTAAGTTGCGCTCTTTGTGCCGTTCTCATTAGCGAGTAGAGTCTATTTGCACTACCTTCTTCCCCTGAAAGCCAGTTTTTGGCAATTGCGAGATCGATTATTCCTGGTGCACTTTGAGGAACTTTCATCGCCCCGTCCAATATCTTTTTGAAAGATTCATAGTCAAGTTTCAGTGACTTTAGCCGGGCGAGAGTCTTTGGGTGCTTCTCGAAGAGCATCTCCACTTGTGCTTCTATTTCGATTTTATATGGGTTCAGATCCTCATTCTTCAGTTTTTGTCGGGCTAGGGCATTGACTTTGTCGGCAATGATCTTGTTTGGTAGTCCTCCCGAGAGCATTTGATTTCTTTGCTGAATCTGTAGAAGGGCGTTGAAAAATGATTCTGCAGAGTTGAATTTTGAAAAGTAGATCATTGCAGATTCTTTGATTCCAAGTTCTTTGATTAGCTGGTCATATTTGCGTACTAGAGATATTTCAGCCAACTCCTTCAAGGATCGGCTCTTATCTTTTTCGCTGATTTGGTGCCACAGTCCGACAAGCACCAAAAGGCGATCTTTGGGTAGAGCGCTGAATTCTTCCGGGTGCCTCAAAATTGCATCGCGGAGGTTGGCGTCTTCAATTATCTGGCTTTTGATGGAAGTGTTTTCTACGGATTTCAGTATCCGAGCCATTTTGACCACGTCATGCATTGGCATGTGACTTAGATTATTTAGATCGGTATGTGGCCAGAGATCTATGATGTCGGATAGATCGGCGGGAGGCAATTGCTTGAATTTCCTTGGTAGGCTCATCCAAGCTTCTATGGAATGGTCGCTTGGCGTATCTATGCTTGCTAGATATTTTCGCAGGTCAGGATGGTCGTAAATTGCATCGCCTTCAAATTCAAAATTTTTGCAGGCCGAAATAAATTCGGAAATCTCGCTCTCGTTAAGTGTTTTCCATTGCTCCGGCTCTAGCAGAGCCCATGAACTCTGGAGCTTCTTGAGGGAAGAAGGCGTCATCTTCTTTTGTTCGAGGGTAAGTTGCGGCCAGATCTCAGCTACAATAATTTGAGCAATTTCGTCATCGGGATACATCGCTTTAAAGTCCGGGGTTTTTTCTTGAACGTTTGTTCTCTTACCTGTTTTGAGCCCGTATTGATCAAAGTACTGTTCCAGTGCGTTTTGCTTATCCTCGAAGTGATTTCCTTTCATAAGTCTGGTTTCCAGCATTACATAGCGTGCTCCCGGATCAGACTGGAGCATTTCTATAGCGGCTTTTCGGTTATTGGAAGGCAAAGATTCTATTGAACGAGCTGCCATTGCTCGGGCTTCAGGATAGATGATTGCTTGCTTGAATGCTTCAAATCGATCGCTTTTCGGCAGTCTATCAATCATTTTTGCCGCTTCAAGACGAGATTCTTTTTTTGTAATAGCTTCATAGAAGAGCTTGCTTATCAAAGGGGTTTCGGACAGTCGGTCTAGTTCGAATGCTGCTCTACCTGCGGACCCCGAACTTCGCAAGGAGCGGCTAAGCACCTCGCTAATATCATCTGAATTCTTAAGCAGTCTGACTGCTGTTCTGGGTACTTGCCCCGCATTTTTATCCCAGTTAAGCACCATTAGCAATGCTTCTTTCAAGGTCGACTGGTCTGTGAAATTGCCGAGTTTTCTTCCGGCAATCATTTTTCCTTCCGGGGTGTTGAGGAGCTTTTCCAACTCTGGCAAAGTGGAAGGAGAATTTACTTCTTTCGGTTCGATTCCGCCTATGTCCCAAACGACGTTTCCCGGACCGCGATTGGCGCTCCAGTCATCTCCTAATGTTAATCCGTAGCGGTCGAGAATCTCCTTCAATGGCGTGCCTTCTCTTTGCTTCGGCTTTTCGACAAATTCGGTCAGCATCCAACCCTCAGCATTTGGATTGGCTGCATAGAATTCCACCAGATCACTGATCTTATGCTTATTGAGAAAAGCGAATGCCGCCGTCTCCGCGGCAACTCCATGAACATCCTGCCGCATGGCGTCCGAAGGTACTTTGAATGCGAATGATTCGTCGCCGACCTTCAGCTTGTAGACGTGGGCTACTTCACCGATTCCAGCCTTCGTTACCTTGATCTTCCCTTCTCCTGCCTTTATCTCGAATTCGGGCAGGTCTATTTGAATGGCTCCAAGTCCTATCTTCTTTTGTGGTGGTAGGGCGCCATCGAGATTGCGAAGTGCTCGTGCAAGAGAATTGAGAGCTTTCAAGCCGGATTCTTGATCTATACCGGCGGTTTTAAATGCTTCGGGCAAAGTTCCGACGATTTTGCCCCTTACTGCTTCTTTGAACTCTGTGGAATTGGGAAGCTTGTCAAATACTTTGCTGACTTCTGCTGTTGGAATCGCAAAATGATAATCCCAAAATTGTTTTGGTTTCACACTTCCATTTCGATTGAAATCAATGTTATGCAGGGTACCTTCTTCTATAATGAAAACCGGAGACATGTCGGCAAGTTTCATGTGCACATTAGCAACAGGAACCATCTCGTGTAAGTGCATTGTGTCAATGGTTTTGCCGTCCTTGCTGAACCCGATTGATTTAAAGTATTCTTTTATTCCCTTTGTCTCGTATACGCCGAAGGTCGTTTGCTGTGGCTCCTCTGCAGTGTAATGCGTCTTGGTTGGAGCTGCACTTTCAGCTTGCTCCATTGGATTCGCGTTTTGCTCTTGTGGATTCGCGGTTTTTTCCTCTGCTGTTTTGTTCGTTCTATAATTCGTTGTATCAATTGAGTGATCTTTGATAGAACGCATCTGAAGACCGGAGAGCGCCCCACCAATGAAGGCGTAAGAATAGGCGTTCTGAAGAAAGTCGCGAGAACCGAAATTTGTGTTGCCATTGGAAAGGACAGCTCCTGTGGTCATTTCAACGGCTGCTGCGGGAATTCCACTGCCCGCTCCGGCTGCGAACATCGAGACATAAGGAATTGTCTTGGCGGCTAAATTTGAGCGCTCCATCAATGGTGCTGCTGCGCTGGTGATACTTTTGCTGATGGCTAGAGAGCTGGCGTTGAGGGTAGCGAAAGTGGCGAAGTCTGTGGCCATCGAAGCCGCTTTGGCGGACCAGAAGTTAGATTCGCTGCCTTTGTAATCGACCGGTTTGAAAACGCCGGCGAAAGCGGCACCAGATACGCCACCTTCAAGAGCGAGATTTGCCGTATTGCGCGAGAAAAAACTGGAGTTAAGAGCAGCTTCGTCTGCTGCAAGAATGGAAGTAGAAAGAGGAGACTTCGCCGCGATGGATTTGAGAGCGCCTTTTGTGGCGGCGAACCAGGGCAGGATGCCGATGGCGCTGCCCAGAGCCTGCCCGTGCCATTCAGGACTGGCGAAAGCCGCTTGCTTGGGAGCGCTTACGATTGCGTCTTTGCAGTTTTTATAGAGGTTGGAATGAATAGCCTTTCCGGCTGTATGGTCGAATAATTGAGCCGCTCCTTCAACGGGAGATTGAACGAAAGAGTAAGCAGCGGAATGGAGAAGCTCATTAACGAAGCCGTCGTGCACGACTGAGTGTTGCTTGTGCTCGATGAAAGAGCTGTCGTTCGCAAGGTTATTTGTTGTCATATTAGAATCTGAGCCGAAAAGCGGAGGGTTTCGGACAAACAATGGTTTTTGGCTTTAGGTTCTAAAAGGTTACCCTTTGCAACCTCAAATAGTCGTCAAATTTCGTCAGTTTGACGCTATTTATCCCATGATGGAACAGGGTTCGTCGAGGTTCATTGATTCGATTTTCAGGCTGTTTGAGCCGTTTCTGTCTTGCGTGCTCTCCAGAAATTGAGCCATCTCGTCAACATGCCGTCATTTTTGATTCGTGCTGTTTTTCTTGCTTCAAGCACCGATTCATAATGCTTCGCGACTTCCTCGGGCGTCGAGACTCCCAGCCTTTCTGCGGGGGTCAAACCGACAAAGGTGCTGTATCTCCAAGTCGTCCAATCCGGCATATCAGCATGGCTAAGCAATCTTCTTGCACTGGCTTCTGCCCACCAGCGGAGGTTCTGCTCTGGTGAGCTGGCTGTGTCGGAGTCCGATGCGCTCGACTTTCGTCTGGAGACAGCGTTGCCGTTATCGTTATGACGAACAGTTCTGTAAATAAGCTTCGGCAGCCCCTCAATCATGCTTACCTTCAGAGAATGGTCGTCGTCCAAAAGTCTGGTGTATCGCTTTCCGGATGTCGAAAGAAGGTAACCAGTTATGCTCGGGTCGAATTCCTTTATAGCGTTGATTATTGAACCAGTATATCCTGTATCGACTACCGCTGCTCCTGGCGGAATTTCCTTCAACCATTGTTGGCGTGTTTTCTCGTCTGAATGTTGCAAGCGGCTATACAAGAAATACATCGCATTATGCCCCCGCTCTCGGAGTATAGGAACCAGTGGCCAGGCATCTCGACCAAGCAGAACGATAGGCTGCTCTTTCCCGATTTTTTTAGTGATGCTATCCGCGGCCTCTGTGAAAGCTTGAGCCTGCATCACTTTTTGTGCATCGACTTTCTTCATATGTGGCCCGTACACCGCGGTGTCTGCGGCCTGCGATTCTGTCTTGAGTCGCGTTATTTCTTCTTTGTTAATAGGCCGTTCCTGGCAAAGATGGTCTTTTAAAAGCAGATAAAATGCGTGTCCGTGTTTATAATCGCGCAGACCTCCAATGATGTCTTCGAGCCTGACTTGACCTTCCCATGAAGCACGCGACAGTTGGAGCGCCTCTTCTGGCGCGAAAACTGAAAGTTTCAAGAAGTCTTTGAATTGTTTGACCGATGCGTTTTCGCTGAGTAGCTGGCGGACTGCCGTAATATTCTCTGGTCTTTCTGCCAAATAGTTAGAGACCTGCAGCAAAGATAGCTGGTTTTCGCCAAGTTCTTTCAGCTTCTGTTGCTCGGACTCGTCGAAGCCAAACAACTTGTACGTTCGATCGGCAATGACCTGAGGTTTCAATTCACGTCTGGCCGAATGGTCTTCTAGTTTTTTCTTTATGTACTGCGCTGCTTCCGGATTTTCCTCCAGCAATGCAAGAGTCAAATTTAGCTCTCCATATTTGGGGTTCAGCGAGATCAAATGTTCTGCTTCCGCCTTGCTAAGCTTAGCTGTTGCGACTAGTTGTTCCAACCTGTGAAATCGATCAATAGGGTATTTTTCACTGAACCAACCCTTTTCGACAATGCTGTTAAGACGCTCAGCCGCCTCGTCATTTTTTAGCGGACGAATGATTCTCACGAGACTATGTAAATCCAGGTTCATGTCTGTAATTTTGTTCACTAGGTCTGGATACTTGGAATGAAGCACGGACACTTTTTTTTCAAGTTCAATCCACTCCAAATTAAAATCTATTGCTTGAGCCCTTTTTCGTCCAAGATCATTGAACTCAGCAACAAGGGGCGCCAATACTTTACCGCCTAGAAAATTCTTGTTGTCAGTCAACAAGGTGTCCATACTTTTGAGCAGATACCCGCCTTGCTGGAAGTAACCGACATGCTCGATACACTCGTCGCTTATGCCGAATTCCTTTAATCTATGTACAAGGTCTTGAGGATATTCAGGCTTATTTATCTGTCTATCCAGCGCTGTTTCGTATTGTTTTTGTTTTGAGTTGCCAGCGGTGAGCAATTTTACGAATCCATCTTTTTCTTCTGGTGTCATCTTTGCTAGAGGGTCCCACGACATAAGCGTTGCTTTGCTAGCATTTTTGCTTTCTGGTCTCGTGGTGTGGAGACCGGAGAGAGCACCACCAACAAAGGCATACGAATAGGCGTTCTGAAGAAAATCGCGAGAACCGAAGTTTGTATTGCCATTGGAAAGGACAGCTCCTGTGGTCATTTCAACGGCTGCTGCGGGAATTC
>CAZBOX010000302.1:0-7151 GCA_964493595.1 uncultured Candidatus Obscuribacterales bacterium
GGTTGGTATTTACCTGCACAAAACCATTCGGGCGGCGTGCCCGAAACCTCTCAATGTCACTGCGTTTGGCGCGGTCGGCATTAAGAAACTTTGACGCTAAAGTAACATCTCTTTTTCCCATGTACAAGTTAATGCAGGGTGATTTCCGTATTTATCAGATATATCTAACCTTAAGACTTCCTTGTGCATCGGGCATATCTTTGAAGAAATAGCGTAAAGGGGCAATCTATGGACGTTTCAGGACTAAACGCGCGAAGCAAGGGCCGGTTGCCAGGTTTAATCGGCATAGAAATTGTTGAGAGCGCTAATGAAAAACTGGTTAGTAAGCTTGATATCCGAGATGAGCTTTTGGCTCCTAATGGCTATCTGCATGCCGCATCAGTGATCGCACTGGCGGATACAACCTGTGGATATGGGTGTGTGCTGAATTTTAAGCCTGACGTGTCTTCATTCACGACAGTCGAGCTTAAGGCCAACTTCATTGGAACAGCTACAAAAGGCACTATTTTTTGCCATGCTGAGAGAATTCATAGCGGCAGGAGCACGGAAGTTTGGGATGCCAGGGTGAGCGACGGCGAAACTGGAAAGCTGATCGCTCTTTTTCGTTGCACTCAAATGCTTCTTTATAGAAAGGAACGGGGCAAAAGTTAAGACACATGGCAAGCTCTATAGCGCTGCCGCATACCGGAATGCCCCGGTTCGGGTCGGCTTGTGATAAGATCTCGCATATTGCGCGGGTGTAGTTCAATGGTAGAACGGCAGCCTTCCAAGCTGCACACGCGGGTTCGATTCCCGCTACCCGCTCCATTTTTTACTTCAAACCGCAACATCGGCTGAGAGTCTTCGCCGGTCTTTTCTACTATAGATATGCTTGCTGTTATTTGAGGAATGTGCGCCGTGGTTGATAACAAAATCTCTTTGAATGATGTTCTTGTCGCTCGCAAGAGAATTGCCGGCAAAGCGATTAACACGCCCTTTCGCAAGTCGCTCTGGTTGTCTGAGTTAACCGGTGCAGAAGTATATTTGAAACTGGAAAATTTGCAGGTCACCGGATCATTTAAATATAGAGGTGCATTGAGTGCACTGACACGAAGCAAAGAGAATGCTCTCAGCAAAGTCTTCACTGCCTCGGCCGGTAATCACGGACTGGCCGTAGCCGAAGCTGCCGTCGAGCTGGGACGCGACGTGACTATATGCATTCCAGTGAATGCCTCGGCTGTAAAACGCCAGCGTCTCAAGGACTACAGTGTTGCTGTCATCGAGCACGGTGACGACTGCGAAGTAACTGAAAGTTATGCTCAGCGCATGGCTAAGGAGAAAAAAGCCTTTTACATCTCTCCGTACAACAATAGAGAGGTAATTGCAGGGCAAGGTACCGTCGCACTGGAAATGTTCGAGCAAGTGCCCGAACTTAACAAGATTATTTGTTCTGTCGGAGGCGGTGGACTGATCAGCGGCGTCGGTGTCGTCGCGCAGGCGGTCAAACCCAAGACTGAAGTACTGGGAGTGGTTGCCGCCAATTCTCCGGCAATGACATCTTCCATCAATCAAGGACGCATCGTTAAGGTGATGCAGGAACCCACCCTGGCAGATGGTATCGCCGGCAATATCGAGCCTGATTCAATCACTTTCCCGATGTGCCAGGAATTGGTGTCGGACTGGGCCGTGGTCGAAGAAGAAGACATAAAGACGGCCATCTTCGAGTTTCTCGACAATGAGGGCATGTTGATTGAAGGGGCTGCTGCTGCTGCTGTTGCTGCGGTGCTGCGCAAGCAAGTTCAGATCAAACCGAAAGAAACCGTAGGCATTGTTATTTGCGGCGGCAATATCTCAAAGAATGTCTGGCGCGAGATTGTTGTTGAACATCTAGTTTCTAAATCGCGTAAGTAGATTTTTGCCGAGATTCACAAGCCGCGACGGCGTAACAGCCATGCAGCGACTAACGCTGCGGCGAAGAGGCTCGATAAGCAAATGACCAAACCGTTCTTGAGTGGTGCCGGAGAGAATACGAAACGGATCGTATGAGTGCCTTTCGATATATTGGCGCCTCTTAGCAAATAATTGACACGACGGACCGGTCCCTTTTCTTTTCCATCTTCATAAACTTGCCATCCAGGATAGAAGCTGTCAGCTGTGACGAGCAAACAATCTTCTTGGGATTGAACTTTTGCGATTAATTCATTGTCCGAGATCTCGATGATCTCGACTTTGTCTCCGCTGGTGCTGCTGTTTTTAAATCCTGACTCAGTGACGAAGGCTTGATTGAACGGATCTATATCAATTCCTCTCGATTTTCCTTTCTGCAGCGCGGTGACGATTTCACTTTCAGGTAAAACTTGAGCATCATGGATCAGCCAGGCTCGCGGCATGGCCCTTAGGTTTTCGAATATGAGAGTATTTCCAGTGTCTTTTGCCAGGTGCCAGCGTTTGCCCTCTGGTGCCGGGTAGCGGCTGTCGCTTTTAGGAATGAGTATGTATTTGACAGCAAGAATATCCAGCGTGCGGCTCTCGTCCCGTGACCAATTGTTGTCGACGAGAAAACCGCCCTCTTTCATATTCAGTAAATTCGATATGCGCATGGGCAGAAGGTTTTCGTAGCCGCTGGCATTTTGAACGTCCCACAGCATAGAGATATTTACAGGCAACTCGTTTGCACTTCCTGAGTTGCCGCGCAAACTGAGAACGCGCTGATGTGTTCTTGCTGTTTCTGCATTCAACCACTGGCTATGAGCCGGCTCTTTCAGAGCCGACGCGGGCGGGGAGGATGCCATGTATTCACTGCCCAAGGCGACTGTTGCAAAGTCGACGACGAAAAAGAGTATGAGAGCATGCCATCGCATCTCTTTGCGTCTCAAGCAAAGCATGTATATGGCTGTACCGAGAACAAACAATAGAATAGGAATGCCCAGCGCCGGGTTTGTCCAGGGATAGACCCCAAAGACGCCCGACGCCGTTTCTCGAACTCTGTCTTGCGAGGCTCCAGCTGCAAGGTAGACAAAAACGGTCGAGAGCAGAAAGAAACCGGCAAAGAGAGCATGAGATCGCGTGGCGAATTTCTCTGACACTTTGTTGCCGGCCAGAGCCGCTACACCGGCTGCCGAAAGACTGCTCAAAGCCATACTGATTTCGAGGAAATGGCGTGTCGGGATTCTGAATCTGCTGTAGCAAGGCAGCTGATAGGCGATCTGTGAAAGTGGTTTTACATCGCCAAATATAAGGATGAAGAAAATCACGAGCACGATCGCCCAGAACAAGATCACCTTTTCTTTGCGAAAAAAAATGATGCCGAGCGGGAAAAGCAACCAAGTGAATAAACCGCAATAACCGAGAACGCATTGCAGATCATATGGACCGAAATAATTGCAGCCGTAGATGGAATTTTTGAAGCTGCCGAATGCGAATGGAAAAATCAGATTGATCAGATTGACGGGAATCAGAGCGTACTCGATAAACATCTGATAGGTCATATTCCATCGCCAGGAGAAGCTTGCCAGCTCTGCTCCCGGCAGGATGGTTATAGATGAGATTCCCACCCCGAAGACAAGGGCAAGCAAGCTTATGACAGCGAAAAGCAACCGCTTTTTGCTTTCGATTTCAACTGTCTCGGCAAAAACATAAGCGCCCAGCAGCGCCAGTCCGTAGCAGAACATCTGTGGGTGCCCCGCCAGTGAAAGGAGCACAGTTGAAAGAACAGTCAGTCCGAACCAACCGGCAGAGTTGCGTCCGTTTTTGAAATTTTCTTTGCGAAATTCTCTGATGGAAAGGAGCCCTAGCGGCAACCACACAGCAGAATGCAACATCGTTGTATGACGCAAATTGGAAAGCAGAAATCCATTGAAAGCGAAGATGCATCCGGCTACAAGAGCGGCAGTCCAGCTGCCGGTGAGGGAGAAGGCATAAAGTGACGCAAAAAAACCAGCCAGAGTATAAGCGGCAATTATGTAGAGATTCCAACCGCCCGGCAGCAGAGAAAAAATTTCCTTGAGCGGATAAAAAGTCTGTGATTGAGGGTCTGCGTACCAGGGGAAGCCGCAGAGAATTTCATTAGTCCATATATGTGTACCGCCCTGAAAGGCCGGCAAATATTGAATGAGCGCATCGCCGGGCGCGAGCAGCTTGCCTTGAAAAGCCACAGGCAAGAAGAAGATGCTTGAAATAATGGCGAAGAATATTGCCGCGTAAAACTGCGGTTTCGTTCGGAATTTCTCGACTAAAAAACTCATAGAGCCATTTTAGAACCTTGCGCTGCCAATGACGTGCCCGGTCGTGAATCGTTGGCACTTTTCAACCCTGCTCTTTTTCTCGTGTCTTGAATGGTCCATGAAAGCTTCAGTTTCAAGTGTTCATATATTCAAACTCTTGCACATTTGCACAGGTTGTGTTAGATTCGACATAGTTGACCGGGGAAATTGTTGGATGTCTTCCATCGATAATGTCGAGAATCACGATGAGCATGTCAGTCCTCTGACTAGGCTGTGGTCCTTGCTTGTATCCGATAAGCATGACCTGGCAGTGCTTATCGTTTATACGCTCATGACGGGTATTGTCTCTCTGGCAGTACCTCTTGCCGCCCAAGCTTTAGTGAATACGATTGCCGCCGGCATTTTTCTGCAACCTCTTATTGTTCTTTCTTTGCTGGTTCTGGCCGGACTTCTCTTTGGCAGCGTGTTGCGCTTGCTGAAATTTTGCCTGGTGGAGGAATTGCAGCAGCGGATATTTGCGCGTATCACTTTGCGGCTCAGCGAGCGCATACCCGTAATCAAGGCTTCGGCTCTCAACACAGAGTACATGCCGGAGCTGATCAACCGTTTTTTCGACGTCATGACTGTTCAGAAGGCCTGGGGCAAACTGCTTCTTGAAGGACCTTCCGCTCTTTTGCAAGTGTTGATCGGGCTTGTTCTCATGGCCTTTTACAGTCCTTTTCTTCTCGCCTTTGATGTGCTCATTATTCTCTTTATCTTCTTTGCCGTAAGCGTTCTGGGTATAGGCGGTTTGAAATCGAGCATCAAAGAGTCGGCATTCAAATATCGAGTAGCCGAATGGCTCGAGGACATGGGAAGATGCCAGACCAGTCTGAAGACGAATGGTATAAGTCATTTTCTCTTCAGGCGTTCTGACTCTCTTGTCCTCAATTATCTAAAAGCTCGTCGCGAGCATTTCAGCGTTCTTTTCAGGCAAGCTTTCGGTACCTATTTCTTCCAGGCTATTGCCAGCGCCGGCATTCTCGCCATTGGAGGCTGGCTTGTCATCAACAGGCAGCTCACATTGGGCCAATTAGTGGCAGCAGAACTGGTCGTTCTGAATGTCTTGTCCGCTCTGGAAAAGCTGATTCGCAATTGCGATACATTCTACGATCTGCTTACTGGTCTGGATAAAGTTGGTCACATTACCGATCTGCCTACAGAGAGGCATGGGGGTGTGGCGCTGCCTGAAAGTTCGGGCGGATTGAGTGTCGAATGCATGAAGCTGCATTTTGCCTATGGGGCAAGAGAAATTCTGTCTGATCTGGATCTCACTCTGGAAGCCTCTGAAAGAGCCAGTCTTGTCGGAGCCAGCGGAGCCGGAAAAACTACTCTTGCTTCAATTATTTGCGGCTTGCAGGAAGCCTTGCATGGAACAGTAGAAGTTGGCGGCTACGATGTTCGCGATTTAGATTTAAAGCAATTGCGCAAGCAGGTCGGCCTGGTTGGCGATATCAATGAAATTTTTGAAGGCACCATAGAGGAAAATGTCGGTCTGGGCAGACCCAATGTTTCGCACCAGGATATTAGATGGGCGCTCGAAGAAGCGCAATTCACTGACGATCTCGTAAAGCTGCCGGACGGCATTAATACGATGCTGGTCAGCGGCGGCAGAAATTTATCTCGCGGGCAAGTGCAGAGGCTGCTTATAGCCAGAGCCGTGGCGGAACGCCCGCGCTTGCTGATTCTTGACGAAGCATTCACAGGCATTGATGAAAAGACAAAGTTGAAAATCATCGACTCTTTGCTTGCCAGGGAAAATCCCTGGACTGTACTTGATATTTCGCATGATGCCGAAGTTGTAATGCGCTCTGACAAAGTCTATGTGCTCAGTGAAGGAAACATTTGCGAGTTTGGTACACCAGCCGATCTAGCCTGGCGCAACGAAAGTGAGTTCTCGACTCTGTTTCCGGATTTGGCAAGGCAAATCCGTTTGGTCGAGAGAAGGAAGACGGAGCGAGCGGGGAAAGTATAAATGGATTCAACTGAAATTCGCCCTGTAGAAAGTTTTGCATACCAATCGGATTACGAGTCCCTTAAGGCGGTGACTTCTCGAAGGGGTTATGCGGTCATTGCAACGCTGCTTTCTTTAACTCTTGTTTCTTTCGTTCTGATGCTGATCTTCGTTCCGTGGCAGCAGAGCGTTGCCGGTGCAGGAAAGATAATTATTCTCTCTCCCATGCATAGGCCGCATAACATTGAAGCGCCAATTCCGGCACGCTTGAAACACTGGTATGTCCGCGATGGACAGTACGTCAAGCAGGGAGAACTGATTGCTGAGCTTCAAGATCTGGATCCAAAATTCCTAGATCCCGAGCAAACCAAGCGCCTTACGTGCCAGAAGCAGGCTCTATTAGGACGACGCAACGCTGCTTCCACCAGGTTCAAGGCTCTCGAGAAACAACTGGAATCTCTCAAGCGCTCGCAGAATGCGGCGGTGCCCTCCGCACAAGAGCGTTCTCACCAAGCCAAGGATCGCATCTGGGCTGCTGAGCAAGGAGTAGAAGCAGCCAAGCAGAACAAATTGACTACTTCGCTCAACCTCGATCGCATGCGGGAGCTTCACGAGAAAGGTCTGAGATCCAAGCGCGACCTCGAGCTTGCCGAGCTTGAACAGGCAAGAGCCCTCACGGATCTGGAGCGAGCCTATGCTGCCCTGGATGTGGCACGTCGCGATCATACGGTTGCGAATCTGGATCGCGACAAGATTGCTGCCGACACCGATGCGGCTATGAGCAATATTTCCGCAGCAATGGCGTCGGCACAGGAGACAATCGAATCGACATCTAGTGAAATCTACAAGCTCGATATTGATTTGCAAAATGTTGTTCATCGCCAGGAGCAGCGTAAAATCTTCGCACCTTCTTCCGGAAAGATAGTCCGTCTTTTGACTGTGGGCGCCGGCGAAAC
>CAZBOX010000303.1:0-4474 GCA_964493595.1 uncultured Candidatus Obscuribacterales bacterium
TTTTTTCCTGAAATACTAAAAGATATAGTAAAATTGGTTTAAAAAAGCGATGGAAGAGAAAAGGAAAAGAGTGAACTTTCCCATTTCCCCCCATCGCGAGCCGGTTGCCCGGTAACTGAGGCGAAGCGACAGCTTTTTGTGCCGTCGCTTCTCTCAGTCGTAACTTACTTGTTGTCCCCGTCGGTCGGACCGGTCGGTGGGCCTTGCGCCTCGTCGTCGTCACTGGTCTCCGGCACGCCGCTCAAGATGGGCAGCAGCAGGAAGCAAGCGAACGTGAATCCCGCGGAGATCAAGATGAGCGGCGTCAGTGAATGGAAGACATCCACGTACAACCGCGCACCGATGATTGCGGAAATCTGCGTGAAGCCGTTGGTGACGGACATCAGCGCTGCGAAGGTGAAACCTTCAGCCTTGGGCGGGCAAGCCTGCGCAGCCAGGGTCAGCGTCGAGAGCGTAGCGATCATCGCTGCCGCACCGAACACCAGGTTGATGCCGATGGCGATGGCCTGTGTGTAAGCGCCTGGTGTCAGCAGCAGGAGATACGCGAGCGTACCGATGGTGCCGGTGACGATGCTGAATGACAGCTGTTGCTTGAGGCTGCGCTTGGCGAAATAGCGACCATAGAGAATGGCGCCAATGACCTGACCGGCAGAGCCGACTGCACTCAGAACGCCGATAAAGGCCTGAGAGAATTTCAACGTGTCGGTCTGGTGGTAATACCAGGGGCTGCCGAAGCTCGGGCTGAAGTACCAGAACGCCAGAAAGGCGATCACCGCCCACAGCGTCTTGGAGCGAAAGCCAGCGAAGAGGCTCTTCGTCGTGGCCTTCATCTCCGCCATGTTGACGGAGCTCTTCTCCTCGCGAACGATGAACCAGCTGGTCGCCATCACTGCAAGCGGGGCGCAGAGTGTGATCATCGCTGCCACATGCAGGGCCGTTCCCGGCTCGAACAGAGTGCACAGCCAGCCACCGAGAAGCGATGTGCCGACCGAGGCGATATTGATCCAGAGCCACTGTACGCTCTGGAATTTGGCTGTCATGCCGGTCTTCTTGCCGTTTTCCACCATAACCGCGTCGATGATGACGTCGGAGGCGGCGGTGCCGAATGCCGTGAGCATCAGCGCCGTGACAATGGTGGCCGGGTTGTCCAGACCGAACAACCAGAGGAAGCCTGAAGCTGCCAGCGCGTTGGTGACGAGAAGCCATGTCTTGCGCCGATAGCCGAAAAGGGGGATGAAGTCACTCACCAGCCCGTAGAGCGGTTTGATCGTCCACGGAATAGTGAGAACGGCCAGGTATTCAGTCACCTGAGCCGGATTCAATCCCAGAGCCTGCTTGAAGAAGAACTGCAGAGGCTGTGAGACGAGTCCGACGTGTTGAGCGAAGCCCTGGCAGAAATAGACCAATCCAAACAGAATGATCAACCGCCTTGCGTAGGCGGTCAGATCGTTGTTATTGTTGGAGGGCGTCATGTTTTTTTCCTTGCCGGCACCCCGTTTGCCGCTCTGTCGAGTCGCACCATGGATGGTGCAACTCCTCGGCGGCATGGACGTGGAGCTGGCACTTACAAACGAGAGGAGATTGCTGTCCTCCTCAGACGTCAGCAAAAAAATCTGGTCATTGCACACAACCTGTAGTCGTCGATTACATGAGCGCTCAGGAAGGCGGCGTCAGTCGTGCCTCACGCTTTTTCGCCGCTGCTAACTTTTGAGGCAAAAACTGGGCGGAGGTACAAACCGACCTGAACGTCGACTTGTAACTCCGCACCAGTTGAGCAACGGCGTACCGCTGCTTACTTCTTCGTCACGACGCAGTCGATCTGCTTGTCGCCGACAAAGAGCTGGTAGACCGGGCACTGTTTGGCAGTGGCCTTGATGTCGTCCAGCTCCTGCTGGGTCAGATTGCCGGTCACCTCGATGTCTTCGGAGATGACGGAAATCTTCTTCGTGGCATCCGCGGGGTCGGTCTGCTTCGTCTCGGTCACAGTGACCTTGACTGACTGGACGTCCCATCGCGGCTTGTTGGTCGCGGGCAAAATCTTGCTTGCGCGTGAAATGATCGTCATGGCGGTGCAAGCACCGAGCGCACCCAAAGCAAGCTGCTTCGGGTCGAGACCGCTGTCGTCACCACCTGAGGTCGTCGAAACATCGCTGACCACAGAGTGATTGCCGTTGCTGATCTTTTGCTGGTACTTTTTACCGGCCACGCTGCTAACGGTGACGCTAGGCATAGGTTTTTTCTCCGGATATAGTCTGAAGCCCACTCCAATGCGGGCTTCGATTTCGTTGGGCCGAAGGAGTCAGAAATAGCGCATGATGTTCGTCAACGCGCTCAGGGAGCCGAAGCTCACTTCTTCTTCTGCTTCTTGTCCTTGTCCTTGGACGGCTTCGGAGCCTTGGCGATAGCTGCACGCAGCTCGCTGTTGATGATGTCCAGAACGGTGACGCGGCTGTACCGCTTGTCCTCGCTGGAGATGATGTACCAGGGGGCGTAGTCGGTGCCGGTGCGCAGGAACATTTCGTTGGCGGCAGCCGTGTACTCGTCCCAGTGTTCGCGCGCTTCCAGGTCGTCCGGCGTGAACTTCCACTGCTTGTGCTTGCGACGGTCTTCGAGGCGATTCCACTGCTCGTCCTTGGTGATGTCGAGCCAGAGCTTGATGACGATGCATCCCTGCTGCTCGAGCAGCCACTCGAAGGTGCGGATTTCAGTGTAGGACTTCTTGATCGCCTTTTCGGGCGCCAGCTCCTTGACCCGCTCGACGAGCACGCGCTCGGCCCAGCTGCGGTCGAAGACGCGCATCTGTCCGCGGGCAGGCATGCGGTCGTTGCGGAAGAAGCGCCAGAGATACGGGTGGGCGAGCTCTTCCTCGGTGGGCTTCTTGATCGCCACGCCCTGGAAAATGGACATGTCGAAGCCGAGCGCCTGCACGATTCGTGCCGTCGCTCCCGACTTGCCGGCGCCGTCGCGGCCCTGGAAGGCGACGATGACGCTGCGTCCGATGTCGTTGAGCTGCCGAACGAGCTCGTTCAGCTCGATCTCCTTTTCCTCGAGCAGCTTCTTGTACTTCTTCTTTTTCTTGATGGCCAACGAGTGATCGACCTCACCGAGGAAGTCGATCTTCTTCTCCTCGTGGTAGTCGTCCGTGGGCGCGTGAAACTGGCGAGCCACCTTGATGGCGCCATTGTCCAGCTTGACGATCGGTTCGCCGTAGGGCTTGTGGAACTGTTTCTGAGGCATTGGGTAACTCCTCTTTTTGGACTTTCAGGCAGATAGGACAGGCATCTGCTGCCTGTCCTTCTGAGATTTGATGACATTGCTGCTAGCCGGCGACTTCCCCGAAGAGGAAGAAGTACCGCTTCAGCACGTCGTCCGTAGCTGCGCCCGGTCCGAGGATCTGCCTGCTCACCACCGAGCCGTTGTTGACGCTCAGGGTGAGAATTTCGACCTGGATGAGGTTGCCGGAAGACGAGTAGCTGAAGGCAGCGTCGATGATCGGACGCTGGTGCTCATCGAGTTGGCGGATCCGCTCGATTTTGGTCAGAGCGGAATTGGCGGTGTAAATCGTCCGTCCGCCCGGAAAGCCGTTCGGCTCATAGCGGTTGACGATTATGGTGCGACCGCCGTTGTCGACTGTGACGATGAGCTGGTAGAGGAAACGCTGACTGGAGCTGAATTCCATGCGGTTGACCAGGTCACCGCCTGCCGTCAGTCCGTTGACCGTGATGCCGCACGAATGCGTCACCACATTCCAGCTGTAGATGCGCCATCGCACTGCATTCTGCAAGTACGGTGAAACCAACGCAGGTTCCGTCTTCGTCGTGCTGGTCGAGATGACCGCGCAAGGTGCGGTAGGAACCGTCGGTGTCACCACTGGCGGTTCCGTCCCGATAATGGGAGGCACTGTGGTGCCGCCGCCATTCTCACTGCCGTCCTTGCCAGGCCACAGCCTACCAATTGCGAGGATCGCAAGCACGGCGAAGATAAAAACCAGGATCGCCAGGAGGCCCTTCTTGCCCTTCGACTTACCGGGCTCCGGATTGGGAGGAGGCGGCGGCGGCGGAGGCGGCGGCGGAGGCGGCGGCGGCGGAGGCGGAGGTGGCGGAGGAGGCGGCGGAGGATTTTTGCAATTGCAACCGCAGTCCGGCTTGCAGGCGCACGAGCGCTTGCAAGCTTTGCCGCAGTGACATGTGCAGCCGCATTCGTCCGGTTCTTGCTTGCCAGGCTTGCGCTTCACCGACATCTTCACGTCAACCGTCAGCTCGTGCTCGCGGGGCGGGCAGTCGCTGCCGTCCGCGGCTTTGCCGCCGGAGTTGACGGTCATTGTCAGTTTTGCTTCCGCTTCCTTGTGCTCGGTTGAGCCGACATTGCCCATACGCGAAAGCGCTTCCTCGGTGCCGATCTTCCCGAACGTTTCCAGAATTCGGTGGAATTCGGCGTCTCGCTGCTCGTCGTTCATGCCGCTCTCACAGCCGTC
>CAZBOX010000303.1:4574-7138 GCA_964493595.1 uncultured Candidatus Obscuribacterales bacterium
GCGATTTTCTGATCTTGCGGCATCTGCACGCTGATGCGTGCGCGAGCTTCCGCTTCGGTGATGCCGTTGCGCGTCGCGTCTGCAACGATGCGCGTGATTTGCAGCTCCGGGTCGATGACCAGGCACCACGTCTCGTGGTAATCGCCAGTCAGGTTCGACTCATTGAGCAGCGGCACGAGAACAGCCACCTTCTGCGACTTGGCAGCCTTGGCTCGGGCGCGAGTAGCGCGACGAATCTCCGGGTGGAGGATGGCTTCCAGCTGCTTTCTGGCATCCGGCTTGTCTTGTGCGAAAACGATAGCGGCCAACTTCTTGCGATTGATGGGACCGCCGGGAGCGTCGACGAGGTCTTTGCCGAAGCAGGCAAGCACCTGGTCATAAGCGGGATTCGGGGAGTTGAGCAGCTCGTGCGCGATGTGATCTGTGTCGAGCACAGTCACGCCGAGTTTGGCGAGCTCTTTCCCCAGTGTCGATTTGCCGGCACCCATCACCGAAGTGATGCCGATCAGGTACGGACCATCACAGTCCGTGCTGCGGGGGCCTTTACCAGCATTCGACAGATGCTCTTCATTTGTGCTCATACTGGATTTCTCCGTTCAGTTACTGAAATGCACCACCTGCATTCGCACAGCAAAAAGCGCACCCCCGATAAGCTCTTTGAAAGCTCAATAAGGTCGCGCAGCTAAGTTGCTGTTTAGTTCAGAGGTTTGATCTGAAGTTTTTTCAGGTGGAGATTTGGAATAAGTGGAAACTTGAAGAACCTAGCCAACAAATGTTCTTGAATTCAAGGGCCTTAAAAAACGTTCTGTATTAGATCTAAGCGCGAGTTAAGATTGCCGCTAAAAGCCTGTATTGATTGGACTTTTAGGATTGCTGTCATGATTTGACGCGGGTCACGCAAGCTTTTTGCGCCTGTATCTGGCCACCCGCGCCAGCTGTTTAGCGCTTGATAAGCGGCTGCACATCTGACGCTTAGAAAACCGCAGTCGGGTAATTGATATCCAGCCAGCGGCAAACGAAGAAAACGGCCAGAACCATTGCAAACACAAGCAAAAACCAATCGAGGAAGGTCATGCGTTCCGGGTCTAACACGTGGATACCTGCTTTACGTTCGAGGGCTGTTTCATTAGAGATTTGTCTTATGCCGGTATAATCTGACTTCTGTTTTGGCGGAACTTGCATCCGGCAATATGTCGGGGCATTCCAAGTTTACGAGCAAAAAAGGTGACTATTATGAGCAACGCTCCCCAGCTACTCGGTATTTTACTCTGTGAGCGCGTTTTGCAGGATGTGCTGCGCCGCGATGCCATATCGCTAATCAACATCCATAATGGCATCAGCTCCCAGTCTTTTCCAACTTTGATTCCCCTGCTCTATGCATTTGCGCAACTGTCAGCTTCCAGCAGCCAGTTCAAATATCAATTCAAGGTTCTCGACGGGCGTGGAAACGTTATTACTGCTTCCCCGGTAGCGCAAGTGGAGCCGCTCACCAACGGTGAAAGCACGCACAAAGTTATGAGCGCTTTTACCGGTTTGATCTTTCCCTCGGAAGGCTCCTACAGAGTGACTCTCGAGGTGGAAGATAAGGAAATCGGCAGCCTGCCTTTCCAGGTCGTGAAGATAGCGCAGCCCGAGACGGCGAACGCGTAAATGTTCTTCATCGTGTACTGGCGGGCGACGTATTTGTCCTTGGTTTTGCCGCGGGTTTTTTTCCGTCAACCGGCTTTGTTTTGAGGTCGAATTTGGCGGGTGCTGCCAGGTTCGTTTGCTTTGCCGCCGCTTGTTTTGTATTCAAGGCTTTGACCTCATCAGCCTGCGGATAGTAGTGGCGCAGCTGTTCGGCTACCAATCTGGCTACGTCTTGTTGTCCGGAAGACGTTGCCAGTCTGTATTTTGCCCACAGTCCATGCCAGTTTGTCGGTTCTAGAGTAAGTGCCTGATTGAATACTTTTTCGGCCATGTCATTGTGGTTGAGTTGAACCAGGATCAAACCGGCTGCCACCATAACCAGTGGCTCGGTCGGTCCGAGCTTCGCCGCTGCACCCAGGGTTTTTCTCGAGGCTACGAAGTCTTCTTGCGACTTGGCGTGTTTTAACCTGGACATGCTCATGATAGAAGCTACCATCGCTTGCACGCGTGCGTCACGAGTGGTCTCCGCCAGTTTCATCGCGTCGTCGAAGCGCTTGAGGGCAATTTCCTGTCCCTCGTTGTCTTTTTTTGCGGCCGCTACATCCCACTCCGTAGATGCTGAATTGGCCATGGAAAGCGCTTCAATTGTGGGGAAACCTGCTTCCCTTGCGTCTTCAGCTACACGCAAGAAGGACTTGATGTTGTTGGTACTAGAAGCGGTATCAGGATGATTGATTTGCTGTTGTATGATTGCGTCGAGGCGCGCCGTCAATTCGTTGGCCTTGCGCTTTTCCGGGGTTGTTTCCAGCAGCAGTCTTTGTCCGCGATAATCGACAGTCATACGATAACGGCTCCAAAATGGATTGCCGAGTACGGCCAGTTTTGTGCCGCCGGAAAAAATACCGGCCGGTACGGCGGCGTTTTGCGAAGCAACA
>CAZBOX010000304.1:0-7129 GCA_964493595.1 uncultured Candidatus Obscuribacterales bacterium
CCAATCTCGGCATCCTCAAGACCTCGCAGAACACCAAGTTCAACGCGATGGTCCGGACGCCGGGTGGTCTCGTGCAGGGCGATCTGACCGAGATCGAGGTGTCGGCGGACGTCCGTGACATGGTGAAGCTGCGGGCGGCGGCACCCATGGTGGGTATCCGCACGCAGGAAGCGTCGCTGTAATCAAAAACGAGGCGCAGCTCGAAAGGGCTGTGGTGTGCTTCGACAGCGGATCAATCCGTTGTGCTCGAAGCTGCGCTGGCTGCCCGGCTGTCCTATCGGGAGAAATCCTGGTGGACAGCCCTGTGGCCCATCTCCAACAGTAAGACAAGGAGTTAACCTTGCGTACTGTCGATGAAACAAGCGTCCGGCACCCGCGCCTGGAGAAAACCGGCTGGTTCAGCCAGTTCTGGGGACCAGCAGGAGCGTTTCCGGTGCAACTGATGGGGCTGCTCACCACCGGTGAATTGGTCTACTTTCGCGCCCGCGGAAGCAAGATCACACTGGAGGTGGCTGCCAGTGAGGACGAATTCGATGGGGACAGCGTCGTCGCCCGCTTCCGCAAGGATGTGGTCGTAGACGAAGCCAACGAGTTCGGCGCCAGCATGATGGATGCTGACGCAGCGGCGGAGCTCATCGAGCAATGGCTCGGTGAGTTTCACGCCGGCGCCCGCCCCAAGGCTGACCGCGACTGACCCTGGAATGCCGGCAGGCAGCCTTTGCGCTCCTGCCGGCATTCTTTTTGAAGACGCAGTACTAAAACAAGTAGTAAAACAGGACTGAAGAGTATACGCGCGCTAGCTAGCGCATCCTTAATCGCCATGCCAAGAGTCGAAGCCCAGAAACCAAGAGTCGTTTGGACTCTCTTTCCGGTTGATTGAGTTCTAGCAGGCGAGTAGTTTATGACGATCTCCTTTCCCTCCTTCAACTTTCATACTTCAAGCCAGTAGTTCCAACTGTCCTCCATGCCGCCTCTTCTCGAGCGTTTCACAGCGCTGGTCAGGCTGCAATGTTCAATATGAAGGAATCTAGCTATGGCTCTCAGTGGTAAATCGTGGGTGAGCAAATTCCCCACAAGCAGAGATCCTGAAGATCTCGCCTCTCCCTTTCGAGAGAACGTAAAGCGTTTTCTGCAGGCATTACAGGACGCCGGTTGCGCAGTCACAATCAGCGCGACATATCGTCCGAAAGAACGTGCCTATCTCATGCACTATGCTTACCGAATCGCGCGCGAGGGCTTGAGTCCTCTTTCCGTCCCTGTGCTCTCCGGAGTGGATATTCAATGGGACCACCGCAAGGCGAACGGACAGTTGGACGCGAGCGCTTCCAGAAACGCGGCAGAAGATATGGTGCTCGGCTACGGTATCGCCTTTCGACCGGCGCTCAACTCGAATCACACGCGCAGGCTGGCTATCGATATGACCATTACATGGTCGGGCTCGCTCAAAATCAAAAATGCCGGCGGTAAGACGGTGAACATCTCTTCGACGCCGCGCACCGGTCAGAACAGTGAGCTGGTCGGTGTTGGCGCCTCGTACAATGTGATCAAGCTTCAGTCCGATCCGCCTCACTGGAGCTCGGATGGTCATTTGCGCACAGGCCGCAGAACGCGTAAAGACAGGTGTTGATGATTCGCTAGATTGAAGCCGGTGTGCCGCTGAAAGCAGCCCCGGCTTCTCTTTTCTGGATTCGTATTACTATTTGGCGTAGTCGCAAATTTCAAGATTTTTTCAAACTTGCAGGTATACAGTCGCTGTATCCCCTTCAACCCAGGAGTCGCCCATGAGCAATGCTCAGAGAGAAATGGAATTCGTACGCGACGTATCTAAAGCTGCTATAGCGGCGCCTTTTGGTCTCTATGCCGAAGCCTGGGGCTTCAATGACGGTAAGAACCAGGGAGGAAAGAATCAAGGCGATTCCACCAATCCATTTCTTGCCCCTCTTACCAAGCCAATGAGTGTAATTTACGACATGATGCAAGAAGAGTTGAATCGCGCTCTTAAGATCGACATTTACTAATTGGTCCTTTTCTTGCAGGGCGTGCACCGAATATGGTGTGGCTGCAATTTGTCCGCGTCGAGAATTTTCACGCCTTTGCATATCTGCAAGTGGACTGTTTGGCGCCCTTGAAACTGGTTTGCTGGCTATCTTGCGCCAATATCGCCATTGGTGCCGGTCGTATAAAGTTTCATTCAGGCGCCTGTATTTAGTCTGAAAAGCTCTAAAGACAATCTGTTTTTTTGACTATTAAAAACGCCTCTCTTGATACGAGCATGTACGCGGGAGTTAGTTTTAGATAGTCAATTTCCTTTTCCTTCTCTGATTTCAGACGAACTTCCCCTGGCATGTGCGATTCATGGCTCATCAAATCTGCTTTTGCAGGTTCGATCTGATTCGCTCGCCTTTGCAGGTAAGTTGAGATGTGAGTTCTATGGACAATAACAATTCGAAAGCTAGACAGAGGCTCACACTGTTGCGAAAAGTGGCATTGATGGCTCTGGTCGTCGGTGTCTTTTTCCTGCAAATGAGCGACCGGATGTCAATCGTGCAGCCGATTAGTTTTGACGGCAGCCGTTTCATGCCCGGGATCAACTATCCCTGGAATCACTACGGACGCGATTTCGGCTCCAATGCCTGGGGACATACCGGTGTCTCCCTGCCCCAGGAGTCGGCGCGCGTGGATTCAGACTTCCAGGAAATGAGCAAACACGGCGTGCATCTTACGCGCTGGTTCGTCTTCGGTGATGCCCGGTCCGGCATCATCACCGATAAGGACGGCACTCCTCTGGGGCTCGATGAGTATGTTTTGAGCGATCTCGATGCAGCTGTAAGTATCGCTCGAAAGCACAAGGTTTACGTCATCTTTGTCCTCTTCGATTTCCTTCTGGTCGAGAAGGCGTCGGTCAAAGACGGCGTCAACATGGGTGGCAGGCGCGATTGGATAGTCGATAAGCGCAAGCGAAAGGCGCTTATCGAAAACGTGATCATGCCGCTGATGAAACGCTATGGAAGCGAGCCGATTGTGGCGGCCTGGGAGGTCATGAACGAGCCGGAATGGGCTATGCGATTAGGCTTGAAGAATAAGCCGCATCAAGTCAAGATCGCCGAAATGCAGAATTTCGTCGCCGAAATCGTTCAAGCGATTCATGCGAACTCTGACCGTCCTGCCACCGTAGGCAGTGCGTCGCCTCGGTATATAAAATACTGGCGAAACGTCGGTCTCGACCTCTACCAGTACCACTACTATCCGCGGCTGGAAGGGCGTCTTTACCCGAGCGCGGCATTCAGTCATGCTGCATTGAAGCTGGACAAACCGCTGCTTCTCGGAGAGTTTCCCACTGATGCTCCGCTCACACAGCCGGCCGATTATTTCGACAATGCGTTGAATAACGGCTGCTCGGGGGCGCTTGGCTGGAGCATGCGGGCAACCGATCAGTACAGCAATGCCCAGAAGGGCTTGTCACCTGTCGAGCCGTGGTTGAAGAAACAGTCCGGACGGTCAGGCGAGAAGCCGGACGTGTTCTGGCCAGGGCAGAAGCGCGCAGTTCCTGGAACTTTTCAAAAGCCGCCCAATTCGCCCGAAACGCCCAATGCGCCCAAACCCGGTGAACTGGCCAGTCCGCAGAAAAGCATCGTTGTCGAGATTGAGCCGGGTAAGCGGCAATGATGCTTTGCACAGAGTGTTTGATAAAGAACCGCTGGTGGTGTCATTGCTGTAAACATCGCCGGCGGTTTCTTTTGAATGTGTATTACTAGAGCATATAAGAGAAGTAGGCAAAAAAGAGAAACGGGCGGCTGTTTGTCAGCTGCCCGCCCCTCTATGGGTTAACTGATGTAGAACGGACTAGCGCTTCGAGCGCTTGCGACGAGGCAGGCGTTCGATATAGCGCGAGGCCAGCGACAGGGCGACAATCGAGTGATTGTCGGCGATGCGCTGTCCGATCTGGCGGTCGAGTTCAGCCTGATTCCAGAGGTAGACTTTCAGGTGCTCGCTTTCGGAGCCCTTCAGCTTTGCCTGGAGCTGGCTTTCATCGACCTGGAGTTGGACCAGGAAGTAGGACGGCGCGATGGCGCTGGTACCGGAGTTTTCGGCGACGTTGCCGAGGTGGGTGACCGAGTCGATTTGACAGGTTTTCATCACCTCCTCGCCGAGTTCTCGCACCAGTGTCCCGAGCGGCAAGTCGCCGATCTGGATGGTGCCGAGATTGCCGGCGATGTGAGCTTTGTCGATCTTGTCGCCGAATCCGCGCGGCACTTCGTAAGTCCATTGCCCGAGGGGCAAACGCCACTGCTTGACGATGGCGTAGAGTCCGTTGACGAGCACCACGATGACTGCACCGTCGGACACTTCGCCGTTGGCATTGAACCGAACCGTGAACTCACCCGGGTTGCCGCCGGGAAAAGCGACAGCGAATTTGACGTCGGTGAAGAATCGCTTCGAGTGGTCGAAGATTTCGACGATTCGCAGCACCTCGATTTCGCCTTCGCTGTTGTCTCCCAGTTTTCTGAGCGGTTTGAGTCCTCGATTGGCGAGCTCGGCATTGATTTGCTCGAGTCTGGTTTGGCGTTCGTTCATGTGTTTTTCTCCTTCTGCCTCTGCAGAGTGAGAGGGGTCTGATGTTGGAAATCAGTTGCCGGGTCGAGCGCACGACGCACCGAAGCGCGCTGAGCATTCACTCTTGAATGCTCGATTTCAGTGCTATTCGACCCGGCGAGCTGATATTGATTGACGTTTCTTAGACGTCTTTTTCCTTCGACTCCATCGAGAAGAGGTCCTTTCCGTCTGGAGACGCAGGCAGGACGAGCTTGCTCACCAGAGTGAACTTGCCGTCCTTATAATCGAATGTGGTGATTGACGCGGAGGGGATTCCTTTTCGTCCGAGCTCTTCCACATCTTCGCCCGCCCACTTCCAGAGGCTGCAGCTGACCAGCGTCTCGTGCGTGCTAATCAGCACGACTGCGTCGTCAGGCAGCTTGTCGATGCAGTCGGTTTGGAAGGCGACGAAGCGGTCGCCGCAGTCGAACCAGTTCTCACCGCCTTCGGGGCGGTAGTTGATCTTGCCGACTTTGCGACGTTCCGCCCAATGCTCGGGGAACCTGGCGGCGCGACCTTTCTTGGTCAGCTTATCGAAGATGCCGAAGTCGATCTCGCGCAGGCGATTGTCGCGCACCAAGACCACCTTCCTGGGCAGTTTGCTGAGCGCGCCTTCGCCGGTCAAGACCGTGCGGTTGAAGGGTGAGCCGAAACCATGGGTCGGTTGTTCCGCTTCCGGAAGAGCGGCAAAGTGAAGCGCAAGCGCCTCAATCTGCTCTTCTCCGAGGGGTGAAACGCCGACAATCGAGTCGGGGAGCAATTCCGCGATGACGTCTTCGGCATCGGGATTGTCCATCCGCCAGCGCATGGCCGCGCTTTCCACATGTCTGAGAACATAGATGCGCATAGATTTTTCTCCGATACCAGTTTACTCGAGATGGATGTTCCCGTAAGCGCGCTCGCCGGACAGAAGCGGGCGGACGATGCCGACTGCTTCGTTGCAGATGTTGAGGACGAGGTCGCGGTACGGGTCGGCACTCGATTGAATGATGCGCTGACCGATCAGGTGAACGCGCTGTTCGTACGTCGCCACCGCATCTTCGATCTGCCCCTTCGCGTCGACAGCGGGCATGCCGCCGTTGGTCGACAGGCTCTTCAACACGTTGACAGGGATGAGATATTTCATCTTCTCGAAGACCGCCATGATGTCGTGGCGGAACGCCTGCATGCGGCCGTTGGCTGCCACCAGAATGTCCAGCGAGTCGATGAAGGCGTTGGCGTAGTCGACTTGAGTCTCGGCTACGTAAACGGGGTCCTCGTCATCGAGCACGTAGAACATGAACCTGGGACACGAGTGCCCGAGGTGCTGGCAGTTGAGGTCGCGTGCCGCATTGATGATCGCCCAATCGACGCCACCACCGGTGGAGGCGGAAGCGCCGTCGGCAAAACGAATGTCGATGTCCTTGAAGTGCTGGTTGAGCCGCTTGTGCAGCATCTTGAGGATGCCTATGCACGCCTGTTCGTAGGCTCCGGGTTTGACCCCCCAGAGCGCGCACTTCTCGGCGCTGAGGTCGCTGTATCCGTTCATACCCAGGACGACGACGTCCGTGCCGCGGAGAACCTCCTTTACGGCGCGTTCGTACTCGCTGGACAGGTAGATGCGCTTCTTGGTGAAGAGCTTGCGGTAGATGCGGCGTTCCTCGGCGGCGCGAGGGTTTTCACACTCGACGCCGGGCAGGTCTTTGACGTAAGACTTGCCGCGCACTCGAACGAGAAAGCCGCCATCCACTTTCTGGATGGTGCCTTCTTTTGCAAGTAGGTCCATGTATCACTCCTCATGTATGGCTGCGCTGTGCAGCCATACTCGGAAAAGCGCTTCGGCTCTGCCGGAGCGCGAGAGACAATTGCACGGTCAGAGGTTTAGCTGACGACGAAGTCCTTGTTGTTGTAGACGCGGAAAACCGCGTCCAGACCTTCGTCGAGCCAGAGCTTGATGCACTTGCCCGCTTCCTTCGCGACCGCCTGATAGAGGGCGAGAACATCGCCTTCCACGGGTTTGAGCACGTAGGTGAAGCGGTTGGCGCCGCCGGGGTCGGGACCGACGCCGAGCTTGATCTTGCTCATCGTGCGGCTTTCCGGCAGCTGTGCTATTAGCGACGCCACACCGTTGTGACCGGCCGATGAACGGCTGCCGTCGCATTTCACCTTCATTCGTCCGAAGGGGAAGGAAAGATCATCGTACATGACCACGATCTGCGGGAAATCGTATCCCATGTCGTTGAGCAGCTCTGCAAGCGCATCTCCGGAACTGTTCATTCCGGTCGACGGCTTGACGAGCAGAACGGTATATTCACCGAGTTGAACCTCGGCGGTCAGGGCAGACTTCATGCGGCCCGACTCGAATTGAGCACAAGCCTCGGCTGCCAGCGCATCGAGCGCTGCAAAACCGATATTGTGAGGTGTCAAATCGAAGCGAGGACCGACGTTGCCGAGCCCGATGACCGCCCGAACTTTCGGGTAGATCTGGTCCACTATTTTCGGATTGGACATCGGATTTTCTCCATTCAAATTCCAGTTAGGGATAAGAACAAAGGAG
>CAZBOX010000305.1:0-7124 GCA_964493595.1 uncultured Candidatus Obscuribacterales bacterium
ATCAACAGAGCATGCTTCCTTCGAAAATTGGAAAAACGTACATCACTTGTTGTCACCCCAGGACGAAGGCGAAAGCATAGAAACCTGTTCTTCTGTAGACGAAATTACGGCCAGTCAACTTAAAGCCGTTGGCAGAGCCTGGAGAGATTTGTCCGAGTCTACCGCGTTACGCCTGATCGACCATCCCCTCACCCCGGGATTTGTTCTGGCTGAATTGTCCCGACATCCGTCAGCGGCTGTAAGAGCGCAAGTGGCGGATAACCCGAACACGCCGAAGGAGGCTATTCTCGAACTTATCCAGGATGAGAGCGCAGATGTGCGTTTGTCCCTGGCTGAATGCTATCACCTGGGTGTCTCGATTCTGGAGATTCTTGTTGATGATGAAAATCCCTATGTCGGCAATCGTGCCCAGACGACCCTTCAGAGACTGAAAGCGAGCCTCAATCCATCAGTAATTCGCGGGCATTTCGATGTCACTCAAATACGTGCTCGCGCCTGAGGCATTTGTGCACTAAAGGAGTTATTGCCGAGAACGTTCATCTGATCTATATTCTTAATAAGGGGTTTTTGTGAATGTTCTACAGCAGGTCAGGGGCGCCGGAGCGCCTCCTTAAAGCCTGCTTCCCACCGGGAGCATTCGCAGATGATCACCCCATCAAGGCCTTTTGATACTCTCACAGAGCTGATTCCTGTGCCATGGACGGAATCGCCCTGTCTCAATCCAGTGACAGAAGACAGCACGGCAAGAGTGAGCCAGGTATTCATGCTGATTGCTCACTGGTGCGCTTTAATCACCATGGGTATTGGCGTCCTGGCTCTGACAGGGTGGTTCTTGAATCAACCATACCTGCAGAATCCGATTTCAGGAAATTTCCCGGTCTCCAATACCGGTTCTCTGTCGTTGCTCTTTCTTGGAGCAGCGCTTCTCTATTCGTTGAAAGGACAAACAGACAGGAATGCCCGGACATCTTCCCAAATCACTTCGCTGGTGCCTATTCTCATTGGTCTTTTCGGACTGTCAGCTGCCAGCGGCATTATCTCTGTCGATCTGGATCAAGTTCTTTTTCGCTCGCCCATTCCGGCACTCCTTTCTCCTAATAATGCGATTTGCATTCTTGTCTCGGGATTGGCGCTTCTTCTCTTGAACGCCTCGCCTGTAGGTGGTGTCAGGGTCTATCAGTATCTGGCATTCATACCCTTGCTTCTGTCGATTTCAGCTTTAGTCGGCTATACATATAAGTTGCAATATTTCTCGGCGCCGGAAAGTGTCAATTACATGCTTCTGCCGACAGCCATCGCATTTCTTGTGCTCAGCCTGGGTATTCTTTGCTCTCGCCCCAGAGAAGGGCTGATGGTAGTAATCAGCAATGGCGACGCCGGTGGCATGATGGCCAGAACATTGCTTCCTACCGCCATAGGCTTGCCTATCCTTTTCGGCTGGCTGAGATTTGCCGGAGAGAGCTCTGGAATTGTAAATGCCGAAGCGGGCAGCATTCTGCTTGTAATATCGATGATCTCAGCTTTCTTCTGGGTTGTCTGGCGCACTTGCCGCCAGCTGGGAAGGCTGGACATGGCTAGAAGACTCGCCGGCGCGGCCTTGCACGAAAGCGCGGATAGAACACGCTCCATTCTTGATAAAGCCTATGACGCTTTCGTCGCCATTGACAAAAACGGCCGAATTCTCGACTGGAACCCACAGGCGGAAAAGACATTCGGCTGGACTAGAGCGGAGGTTGTCGGCAAGACCCTTGAGCAGACAATTATCCTGCGTCAAAACAGTAGTTCAGACAAAGAGGGTCTATGCAAGTTTTTCAACAAGAGAGTGGAGATGGTAGCTCTTCACAAAGAGGGTCACGAATTTCCCGTGGAGCTGGCGATTTTCCCGGTGGGGAGTGCTGAGACAGGGACAATTTGCGCTTTCATGCACGATATTTCGCAAAGAAAAGCCCATGAAGAGGAGGTAAGTTGCCTCAATAAAGCCTTGCTTGAACAAATAACTGAAGCAAGCTCAAAAAATGACAGTTTGAATCTACTCACAGATGAATTGAGAACAGCATGCGAGAGAGCTATTCAATCTTCCAAGACAAAATCCGACTTTATTGCCAGTCTCAGTCACGAGATCCGCACACCACTCAGCAGCGTGATTGGAATGGCCGAACTTATTCTGGACGGGCATCTCGAGGCGGATCAAAGGAAGCTCGCCAACACACTGCACAGCTCTGCATACAATCTCCTGTCCATTGTCAACGATATACTCGACCTTTCCAAAATCGAGGCGAAAAAGCTTGAACTGACATCAGAAAGTTTCGATATGCGGACGCTTGTAGAAGATGTCGCTGAGATGCTCGGTACTACGGCGCGCAGCAAAGGGCTGTCACTTTCGACTTTTGTCGATCCTTCTTTGCCTTTGATTCTGAAAGGAGATCCCAAAAGACTGCGACAAATACTTGTAAATCTCTGTGGAAATGCGCTCAAATTCACTGAATCCGGAAGCGTTCATATACGTGTGGAAAAACTTTCCCTGGCTGCTCAGTCAGTCACTTTCTGCGCGTCTGTCATTGACACTGGCTGCGGCTTAACCAATGAAGCCAAACGAAACTTGTTCTTACCTTTCAGTCAAGCCCGTGGCAACAAGCGCGTTGAGGCTGCCGGTCCGGGACTTGGTCTAGCCATAAGCAAGAGCCTGGTCGAGCTTATGGGAGGCGAAATAGGGGTGGAGAGCCAAGAAGGTGAAGGTTCGACATTCTGGTTCAAAGCGACTTTGAGAACCGATGGCATCGACTATCTGGGCGCCCAGCATGGAGCACCGCAGCATGCTGAGCCAGAAATGACCAGATTGATTATCGTATCGAATGACAGATTTACCAGTGAAGCTCTGACGATGTACTCTTATGCGCGTGGTATCGAGCATCAGTCAGCTGCATCGATTGAGGAAACCGAATCAATTATCAATCGCATGGCATTACAAAGTGACCGCCCGATAAGGCTTTTCGTTGACATGTCGAATCGAGCCATCGATCCTCGAGCAAAGATTGAAGAAATAAGCGCCACTGAATTGAAGGAGAAAGTGCGATGGGTGGCGCTTACCCATATCGACTCCAAGGATTATCACCGCAAGCTGAAAGACGCAGGATTTGCCAAAGTGCTGGTTAAACCCTTTCGATTTGGGGACTTCCTGCATTCAGTCTCCAACGATTTTGACCAACAAGTAGAGACACGCGAAGATCTGCCGGCCCTTGATGCTGCCAACGCTGCAATTATGCGCTTGTCTGCCAAAACAGTTCTGCTGGTCGAGGACAATCCGGCTCTGCGAGAACTTGCCTCCAGGCAATTGCGGCGCCTCGGTGTCGAGGTGGCCACGGCATCGGACGGCATGGAAGCGGTAACGAGCGCAGCCGGAAGCAATTACGATCTAATCTTGATGGACTGTCAGATGCCTGTAATGGATGGATTTGAGGCAACTCGCCAGATAAGACGCATAGAGGAAAGAGGGCGTCGTCATACCCCGATTGTTGCTCTGACCGCATCCGTGCTTCCGCAGGACAGAGAAAAATGCTTCGCTGCCGGAATGGACGAGTTTCTGACCAAGCCCGTATCACTCGATGATATTCGCTCACTTATAAAACGGTGGATGAGCGAGCAACCGTTGCCGAGAAAAGAATTCGTCACTCTGTCGAACGAAGAGGTGGCATTCTCGGATCTTCTGCACAGCGCTCGCTTTCAAGTGAGTGAAATGGATCAGCTGACAATCATTCCCAGAGAGGTGACAAGTGAGGATTTAGAGGAGGACTGCGCGCCTGCACCAGTCGACATGCAGTGGCTTTTCGAGCAATACGGTCGCGAAGCGATGAGCGAGATATTTCAGACATTCACCGATGAGGCAGAATCTCTCATGAATTCTCTGAAGCGTGCGGCACTGGCACATGATTTTGTCGAAAGTGCAAGAGTCGCTCATCAACTGGCTGGAATAGCATCCGTGATCGGTGCCAAGCAGATGCACGCTCAAAGTTTGAGTCTGGAGCATGCTTCTAAAGAGAAAGACACTTATCGTGCCAATGTTGCCCTGGACGAACTCCAGAGAGCCTATGACGATGTGACGCAATGGATAAAATCCAGGAATTAGGAGCGATCTTTCAAACCGACTACGGCATCTGCGAATCTCATACACAAGACTTCTTCGCTGAATCTGCCATTGACTGCGTCACGAATTTCTTTCAATCTCTCTTTCGAGGGCGGATTGTTTCTTATCTCGTTCAACCGCTCCGCCAACGCTCCGTCTCGAGTCAAATCAGAATTGCCGACAAATTCAGCCAGGATGTATTTCGTGCCTGCATTCGGGTGGCAGGCGATAGGACGCTCAGCCAGAGCAGCTTCAATGGTCGCGGCGCCAAAAACTTCATCGATGCTGGCAATTACATACGCGTCGCTGGCATAGAGGGCTCGATGGACGCCCTCTGGCGGCAGCGTGAGCCACTGGATTCGATCACCCAGGAGCTTTTTGCCTAACTCCTTCAAATAAGCCGTGTCGGGCTCGGGATGTCCGCATAAAATCAGTTTTACCCTGGGATCATTGAGTCGAGCCACTTCATTGATGATGTAGTCGATGCGTTTGTGATAGCGATTCCATGCCGAAACTGTGATGACAGCGAAATCTTCCGGGGCCAGTCCGAATTCTTCGCGCACCTTTTCTCGTGGGGAATCAGGCTGTTTGTATCGGGCAAAATGGGGCAGTACCTGCATTTTTTCTTTGGGAATGCCAAAAGAAAGAGCCATCTCGTAGGATGAGGGCTGAAGATGCTGTACATAGTCAAAAAGCTTGACTGTATTGGGTTTAAAGCCGCCACCATTAGCGATCACGACTTTGAATTTCAATCTGAGCAAATCTCTAAAAAAGATGAGGACATATCCGAAGGGCGCTTCTTTAGTCCAAACTACATCCGGCCTGTAGGAAATTATATGAGGCAGCATGCCGATGGCAAATGTAACCATCTCTGAGCCGTATGCAAATTCCCACACTCTTCTTTTATTGAATAGCGAAGCAATAAAGAGAGGCCAGCGCAGAAGAAAATCGCGAGGCAAATTGGCCACCCAGGTGCTGTCCGGGAAATTGCCCCCGGCAAAAAGACGAACATCCAGGCGCGGATCATTCTTAAGAGCTGAATACCAGCGGGCAGTTGAAACCTCGAAGCCTCTATTGACATTGCCCAAGCCGCAGCTGACCATGGCCAACTTGACCGGGGCGATAGTACCGGCGTGCGCGCAAGCCGAGCTTGCTGCTTTGAATCTGTCGGAAAAGGCGTTTGAAGAATCCATCAGTACAGGGACAGTTCTAAGAGAACCATGGCTGTTATGAGCGGGGGTTAGCCCTGAATCACTTTGCAACTTTGAGCACCCTCATGCAAATCTTATCAGCTTCTGAAACCCTAAAAAGGCGACAGATATTGAATTTCAAAGAAATCTACGGAACATGGAGTGAGGACCGCCCCGATGTCTAAAAGTTCCAGCGGGCCGCCGCTATATAGGTTTTCCTATACTCAAAATCGATAAAGTCATTTCGAGAATTCACAACCTGGTCACTGCGGCGTAAGATGCAGGTATAGAGCGCATTGCGCACCGGCAAACGAAGGTCCGAGAAGGCTTTCACCGCGTGCTTGCTCTGCTGCGTGCCGCGTTTAATTCAACAATTCTTCAAGGGGTCTAACCATGTCCACTAACCCTTACTACACCTACATGCTTAATGTTGCCGGCATCCGCGAAAAAGAACCGTTCTTTCAAAGAGCCTGGGGCAAAGTAAATATCCTGAGCCGCCAGAGGGATAGGCAGATCTACAAAGACCTGAGAGGCTCGAACCTTGAATTGCAAAATTCTCACAGCAAGACCATTCTCAATTCGTTCAACAGTATGACTATTGAGCATGATCATGCTGCCCTTCTGGAAGACCTGGCTAACGAAGCACTGCTTTTCATCGAAGAAGAGCAAAAGCAAGCCAAACAAAGAGAAAAAGAAGAATTACTGAAGAGCAATGCCATCCATGCATATATCGGCAAGATTGTCGGAACACTGAGTCCTTATGCCGGTCTCGTCAACACTGCCGTCGGGCACACAGAACTATATACGGTGCTGACCGGACCGGAAGTAATTGTCGAGCAGATAAAGCTGCCTGGTGCACACGATTCTTTCGAAATCAAAAAGGACTATCGAGCCCGCTTCTCGACCCGCACCTGGAGCCTGCTTTTCCGCGGTACCGAAGGACGCATAGACATTTTTCTTTTGCCCGTAGACAAAGTAATGAGATTGACAAAAGTCGAGTCATTCTACAAGCCGGTCGCCAGGATTTTCGCCGAAGTTCAGGGATCCAAAGTAATTTGGACCCTGGACGGCGAAGAAAAATCGGCTGAAGAAAGAATGTCTTTCATTCTCGGTCAGTTTCATCAACTGCTCGAGCGCACCAAAGCACAAATGTTCAGAGATCGTGGTCGCCAAGCCATGTTGAATAGCGAATTGCTCGACATGGCTATTTCAAAAGCAATCTTCAACGAAGAAGATGATTCGATGAATTTTGACTACAGAGAGGGACAACCGGCTCTCTTTGGACCAAACGAAACAGCAAATTCATCCAGCGCTGTCGAGCCTCAATACGTAGAAGAAGAAATACAGACTCAGCACGTAATTGATCTCACGGATTTCAATCAGACCACACCGAATGTAGCTCAATACTTGCTTTGCGAAAAGGATTTCGCGACCAAAACGCAGGACTGCATCGATAAATTTTGTGAGTCGAATTATAAAGCAGTTAAAAAAGCGCCTGCCAAAGAAGAAGCGAAAGCAAATTCGGCGAAGCGCTCAGCCAAAAAAACAAGAGCGAAAGGCAAAGGCAGATCGAAAGCAAGAAAGTAAAAGGGAAGATAACCTGAACTTTCTGAGAAGTTTTTCTCCACACAGCACTGACAAAGCGAACAGCCGGCAATCAAACCGGCTGTTCTGCTTTGCCGGGGCTGCCAGGGGGAGGGAACCACCGGCATCGCGCGGGCGTCTTAGAAACCGCTCCCGATTTTTTGCTTTTATGCCAATCAATTCACCAAGAGAGAAATTTCGCGCCGCCCTGGAAAAGCTGGGCCAGCCCA
>CAZBOX010000306.1:0-7111 GCA_964493595.1 uncultured Candidatus Obscuribacterales bacterium
ATTCGGCTTGCAGTATGACAAGTTGATCAAGTGAAGTAGTCAAATCAGACAGATCGACAGTGAGATAAAGTATGCAAAGTTCAAAATCGAAGTTACGAGAAAACGTTCCAACCGCCCTTTTGCTGGTTGTGCTGCTCGGCTGTCAGACCGTTCTGCCGGCTTTTGCAGCGGACTTGCCAGAGAAGCAATTCGATCCTCTGACTGTTAAGATTGCCTATTTCAATTTTGGAAAAATCAGAGCGGGCATGCCCGAGGTGGCTAATTCCGAGGCAATTCGAATCAACGCGGAAGCGCAACTGAGAAAAGATGTGGATACTTGGAATGCAAAATTGATCAAAATGCGCGAGGAAAAGAAACCTGCCTCTGAAATCGAAAGTACCAAACAAGAGGCACAAGCTGTCGTTAAGGCCAAACAAGAAGCCCTGGCTCAACTGGTCGAATCCGCAAATCTCTCCGTGCGTGTGCGCGTTGCACAGGCTGCGGAAGCCGAGGCGAAAGCACGCAATATTGACCTGGTTATAGACGGTCAAGGTCTTTATGCCGGGGGGCAGAAGGTTTTTGATCACGGCGTCGATATTACTCAGTCCGTTCTAAAACGTCTGCTTGCCGAAGGTGACGACAGGCAAAGAAACTCGCATTAGAGCTGAACCTCTATACTGCCCTCCCTGTCGGCACGAAGAAACTCGACAAGAATGTCTATTGCTCCTAAGATGAAAATTGAGGTCTCGAGTTAAGTGGAGGAGATATGGCAGACAATTGTGGAAACGATTGCAAACATTGTGATGACGAGAGCTGCGGCAATTGCGCAAAATGCGAGTGCTGCTGCCAATGCTGCGATTGTGCCAAAGAAGATGGTAAAAGCTGCTCCTGCGAATAGTCGCTAGAGCAGCTTCAAATTCCCTACGCTTCGGTTGCTGATAAAGGCTACCCGGGCGTCTTTGTTGTTCTGTCAGTTAACGCCCTTCGGCTTTGACAAACTTAGTCTTTGAGGTGGGATCTCAGAAGAACACCTGAAAGCAATTCAAATGCGGATTCGTCGAAGTTGTTATCGCGCAAAGCTTTCTCCAGGAACTCTTTCTCTTCCGCAGAAACGTGACCGTCGGCCATGATAATCTCGCGGATGACCTTTGCTTCGTACTTGGAAATCTTGCCATCGTCCTCAAGTACCTGTCTCAGAGCTTCTTCCAAATTCAGTGCTGACACAATGATCACTCCTATACCGTAGACCTATGAGTTGTGATTATACTTACATTTTTCCACGGGAGATAAGCGAGTGTCAGAACCGACAACAAAGGTTGAAATCACTCCCCTAGAACTTAAGGAAAGGCGGGAGAAGGGCGAAAGGCTTACCGTGCTTGATATTCGGGAGCCTCATGAGCTCAAAATTTCCGTTTTGCCGGACATTTTGCACATTCCGATGGCTGAGCTGACAGACCGAATCGAGGAACTGGAAGCTAAAAAGGCGGACGAAATTGTCGTCGTGTGCCGGGCGGGCAATCGCAGCAGTGTAATCGCCGAGTTTTTAAGGGAAAACGGATTTTCGCGGGTCTACAACCTGACCGGCGGTATGAACATGTGGGCTGATACGGTCGATTCTTCCTTTCAAAAATATTGAAGAACTGTACTTTCAGAAGCCTTCACCAGGCGCCGGTTTGTTGATTCGGCTGCAACAGGGTCTTATAAACATCTACCCTTGACATCTATTTAATAGAAGCATATTCTGATCGAGTCACCTGCGCTGTTACTAAAAACTATGAAAAAACGCTACTTTGCGTCCTTACTAATTACTAGTTTTGCTCTAGCCTCCTTGTCCCCTGCTCTTGCCGATCCCTCGGCAGATCAAGGACTCCCGGATGCTGGACAGGCTCAACTACAGCCAATGCAGCCTGTCATGGCTACTCCTGCGAATTACTACCCGCAAGGCGCACCGCCCCAGGCATATCCGCCACAGGGAGCGCCAGTGCAGGCTGGGGGTTATCCTCAACAATACAATGGACAACCCTACCCTCAAGGCGGTGGCTATCCTCAGTCCGGTGGCTATCCTCAGGCCGGACAACCTTATCAGGCAGGCGTAGCTGAAGCAGTACCCGGGCAAATGGGCCAGCAAATGGCACCAGGTCAGATGCCGCCGGCACAGCAAGGTTATCAACAGCCCAGCCCATACGAGATGCAGGAGCAGGCCATCAAACAAGGGCACATGCAGAATCGCCATGAGCTGGACAAATACAACCCGCCTCCGGATGTGCCTAATGCCGCTCCGGATCCCGATTACCGGGGAGAAGTGTCAAAAGGCCCCGGTGTGAAAGGTGTAGTAGGCAAGGCTGCCAAAATACTGACAAGAACCACTCAAGCCGCTGCTCCTTATGCTGCCTCATTCCTGGTTACAACTGCCGCATACAAAATGGCCAACAGAAATAACGGTTTCAACCGCGGATACGGCGGCTATGGCTACGGCGGATACGGAATGCCGATGGGCGGCTACGGCATGCCAATGGGCGGAATGCCAGGAATGGGTATGTACGGAATGCCCGGCATGGGCATGGGAATTCCGATGTACGGTATGCCTGGTTTCTAGAGCCAAATTCTCTACTGTGTGATACTTGTCTCCTGCTGATTTGGAGACACGAAATTGAGCGTCATACGAGACAAATACAAATGGAACATGCTCGAGGCTATTGGCGGGCAGATTACTGAAGTTTCCGAGGGTTTTGCCCGCGGGCATCTGCCATTGAGCGAGCAGGTTATGCAGCCTACCGGTGTTTTTCACGCCGGCGCAATCACTGTTCTAGCTGATGAGGTCGCATCGGCAGCCATTCATGGAACATATGCCTCAGACCCCAGCGCTCAGCACAAACTCTTTCCCTATTCAGTGCAAATTAGTCTCAATCTTCTCACCAACGACCCGCATGGACCACTGACAGCAGAGTCAACGGTTGTCAGACGAGGACGCATGACGGTTGTCGATACGGTCATAAGCTCATCATCAGGAGAAACGGCTGCTCTCATGCGTAGTACGCATATGATGGTCGACTTGAATCGGAAAGGACCGCACAAGAAGACATAGAGAATCTTTTCGGAATCAATTCCCAATTCGAAAATATCCGCGATGAAATTCATCGCCTGGGTATGTCCTTAATGGAAGAAGCTTTCTTATAGGGAGACACAAAGGTGCCTGGCAGATCACATAAGTCGCAGCCTTCTGAAGAAGAATTGGCTCTCTTGCACGACAATACGGTGTCGCCGAGAGACGACCGACGCATTCGGGGCAAATTGCTGCGTGACGTTGTGCCGCGCGAGTCTCATTGTGAGTGGAAAGCGCCCAAAGATCGTCCTGATCCTGTGGACATGCTGGAAGAGTCAAATAAAGGGCGAATTCAGCATCTGATCCCGATCCGTTATGGACGGATGTTGCAAACGCCTTTCACATTCTATCGCGGTGCTGCCGCGCTCATGGCGCGTGATTTGGCCAATACCCCGAACACAAAAGTGAAAGTGCAAGCTTGCGGCGACTGCCACCTCATGAATTTCGGTGCATTTGCTACGCCCGAACGCAACGTGGTTTTTGATATAAACGATTTTGATGAAACGTTGCCTGCGCCGTGGGAGTGGGACATAAAACGTCTGGCAGCAAGCTTTGTTCTGGCTTGTCGCGACAATGGATTAAAGCCAAAGGCCGAGGTAAATGCGGCTGAAGCTGTTGCGCAGGGATACAGAGAGAAGATGGCTTCAATGTCGAAGCTGAGCATTATGGACATATGGTATGAGCAAGTGCCTTGGGAAAGTGTCATTGCCAATACAGGCGACGTAGATTTGCAGAAACGCCGCGCTGACCAGCTCAAGAAAGCGAAGAAGCGCACAGTCCAGCTCTACTATTTCCCAAAACTAGTCGAATCAGGTGGTGAGTCCTACAAAATCAAGGACAATCCTCCTCTCATTTTCCATCCTGATGTTGACGACAATAAGTTCTACAAAAGTATTGAAGAGTCTCTGAAGCAGTATCGCAGTACATTGCAGTGGGATAAACAGAGGCTTTTCGATCGCTATAAGCTTGTCGATTTTGCCATCAAAGTTGTCGGCATTGGCAGTGTCGGCACCACCTGTGGTATCTTGCTTTTTCTTGCACCCGACGATGAGCCTCTTCTTTTGCAGGCAAAGGAAGCGCGTCCTTCGGTGCTCGAGGCTTACGCAGGAAAGAGTGCTTTCGATAACAATGGAGAACGTGTCGTAGCCGGACAGCGGATTGTACAATCGGCCAGCGATATTTTTCTCGGCTGGACCAAATCCGAGGAAGGAAAAGATTTCTATATTCGCCAGCTCAGGGACACGAAAGTAAAACTTGAACCGCAATATTGGGATGCCAAAGAAATGGTCGATATTGCCAAATTACAAGGGCAGGTTTTGGCCAGAGCCCACGCGCGCTCCGGCGACGCTGCGGTAATCAGTGGTTATCTCGGAAATAGCGACGAATTCGATAAAGCAATTGGTCAATTCGCCATCGCTTATGCAGATCAGACGGAAAAGGACTATGCCGCCTTGAGTGCAGCCGTGGCCAGTGGACGCATCAAAGCCGCTGAAATCACGCCGGATAAGGACTGACTATATTTGCTTTGTTCCGCGCACAGCAAGCATCAATTCCAGCAGTAATCGCTTCATTTTCAGAACTTCGCTCGTCAATTGATCGAGCATTGTTTGTCGCGTTGAGAGAAGATCAATTGTGAGTGTCTTGGGAATCGTCTTGGTTCCTGTTATCAAATCAACCTGCCTCTCTGACGATCTGGAAGTGAAGGAAGGAATGTTGTTGTCCACTATCCATCTGTCGATAATCTGATCGACTCTTCGTTTTCCCGATGGGTCGTTCGGAGGTACCGCCGCCAGATAATTCCATACCGAATCAGGGTATTCGCAATGCAATCCGACCGGGCGGTCGAAGAGTTTCGACAGCATGTTCGGTTCTTCTTTATAGGAATATTTTTTGCCTGCAACCTGTCTCATCGCGTAGAAGGAGGCAAATGACGGAATGACGCCGGCAAGCACTCCAAGGATACCTGACGGGATGGACAGAATAGGTTGTCTGTATGTCGGCACGGCAATGGCTTCGCAAACAGCCCAAAGAGCACCGTTGGTGCCGAAAGAAACCGCATTGGTGATGGCGACGCTCTTATCTCTCTCTGCCGTCATGTGTTGAAGCATGTCTGCATAAAGACTCTGTTCTTCGACAATTTGAGCTTCTACATAGTCAGCTTCAAGATCGACTTGTGTAACGATTTCGAGGGCTTCTTGTCTTGCCTCATTAAGCGCCAATCTCAGTTGATGAATATCAGGATCGTTATCATTGCGTCCTCTCATCTGCCCGCGCAGAGACTGAATTCTGCTCAGCAAGGGCGTGAGACCCAGTTGATCCCCCAATGCCACTGCCTCCGGTGACATGGTAGGACTGCGCAAATCGATTTTTACTTGCAAGATTTTTCCCGGTACATGCACGGAGTTTGGCATGGAGGAAGCGATTGCCAGCTGAGAGCTGGATAAGAGAAAAATGGCTAGACCTGACGCAAACAGCTTTTGAAGCTTTTTCGTCGCAATCATCTAAAAACCTCTTCTACCAGAAAACGCAGCTCAAATTCTCTTACAGGACCTAGTATTCTAGAGCAATTAGCTTGTATCGAAAACCCTCTATTCATCGGATATGCGGGATAGTCATAACAGATCACGTTGAACTAACAAATAGCTTCCTCTTCTATAGCCTTTCTTGACTACCGTGTCTTGAAAGGGCGAACGACGGTCCGTTGTCACAACTCCATCACAAATCTGTCGCCTTTCTATCACGCAATGGATCTACGCTTTGAGCAGCCGGGTAAAGACGCTTGCCCGCCTTTTTCTCAGTCCGGTTTTACGAGGCATGGAACATCATGAGCGAACGTGAATTAGTATACAGAGCCAATAGCCAAAAAAAATCAGTCGAAACTTGCGTAGCATTTTCTCGTGAGGTGGAAGCGGCGCAAGCAGTGGATTTGAGAGTTAATTCAGTTGGTACGAGTGGGCATTTTCGTGAGTTTCAGCCGACTCACAAATGTCCAAGCGTGCCGCTGGATTTTGATAAAGAGGATATTTGGGCGAAAAAGACTGTAGACAAGAAATTGTTTCCGGACAAATTTGCAAAGAAAGACTTGGATTTTGCCCCTGTCCCTACCCTTTACCCGGCAGTAAACCAGATCATGGAGCGTGTTGATAGAGACAATGACGGCACATTGTCTGATAGCGAAATTGCGCGCTCACTCAATGGCAGCAATTTGAACGAAAAAGAGAAGCATACGCTTGAGATGCTTCAGAAGAACAAAAGTCTGATCGACGAAGATCGAGACGGTATCTCTCTGCGCGATATTAAAGAATTTGATGCCAAGATCGTTCAATACAACAAAGAGTTGGCAATGTCCAGAAAGTTTGCGCCCGAACTTGCTGAGTTTGCACGTGCTCTATATCAGCACGGCAAGATGATTGACGACGATCGCGATGGAAAGTTCAGCAGAAAAGAATTGCAGAATTTCTATCATGAATGCAAGAAAGAGTTTCTGCTGAACCCTTCGGAGGATGGAAAGAGAGAATTGCTAGCGCTCGGGTGGGGAATTTCCAACTACGACAGATTTGCCCTTATGCCCGGATACGCGGGAGCAGGACAAATAACCATGGGGGCATTGCGTTCTCAGGCCCTTCGTGAATTTGATAGGGGCATGCCACGAGAATGGCGCGATCAATCTCTCTCTCAGAGCGACCGATTCAGAATCGAGAGGTATCGCCAAAACGTTTGATTGTGGATTAAAAGCTAGTCCGGATCGAGGATTTTTTGTCTTCAGTAGTACGTTCAGGTGATGTAAAATTTAGACTATCGACTAACATAGGGATAACTCGCCCCGTTTCTGCGCCGGCTTTTGACGCGAAGGACGTATCTAATGCGCGTTTTTATCCTGGAAGACTGTGAGATCTTCAGATTGTCGTTGATGCTTATTCTTAATCAGGAGCCCGATTTGGAGGTTGTTGGCGCCAGAGGAAGCAATTCCACCGGGATATGCGACGAGATAATTGCATCGAAGTGCGAGACCTTACTAGTTGGTTTGAA
>CAZBOX010000307.1:0-7096 GCA_964493595.1 uncultured Candidatus Obscuribacterales bacterium
GAGAGCCCATACGAGCGACGGTTCAAAACAATTCGGTTGGTAATACTTGATCGCTTTCTCGGAATCTTCGAGACCTTCTTTGAAGCGATGCATCTGGAAATAGCAAAACTCTCTAAACGTGTATGCTTGTGCGTTTTCGGGATTGAGTTCGATTGCTTTGGTGCAGGCTCGGATGGCTTCCGGCAATTGATCTTGCATCATGTAAGCGCGCCCAAGGAAAGTCCAGGCATCAGCATCTTCGGGATTTTCTTCGACAGCTTTTTCAAAAATTCCAATGCTTTGGGCAAACTGCCGGTGGCTGAATTTTTCCAAGCCCTGCTCGAAGGTGGTGTATGCGCGCGCTAGTGCGGGCCCGGAGCATATCGCCATGGCAAGAATCAGGAGCAGTGGAAGTCTCATGGCCTGAACTTTGCGGAATCTATTTTGTGAAATCTGTAGAGCCAGCGAGGGCTTCCACCCATCGCCTCGAGGGTGAGCTTATCGGGTCTTTTGTAGACTGCAGTGGAACTGAGCGGTGCCAGCGTTTCTCGCAAAATTCCGGCAATAACAGGGTAGGCCAGGCGATGTCCCAATTCGCTGCTGACCAGGTCCGTGACGTCGACGAAAATAGTTTTTTCGCCAAACTCTCTTGCCAGCTGCGGGTTGCCGTTGATCCAGCGGACCACGTCGCTGTCCGAGTTGATGGCATTGGGTACAAGCAGAGCGCTGGCATCGAGAGTGAGTCGAGACCAGAATGATGAGCTGAGAAATTCAGATTTGTCCGCTCGGATATTAGGCGGGTCGATCGGGCGTCCCAGACGGGGCTGTCCATGCAGGAGCTGTGATGTGATTAAGGGTGCATCGCGATCTGAAACAATTACTGTGACGCTCCTTTCTGCTGCTGATTCGATATCGCCTTTCCTGGACTCGGCCATATGGTAATCGACATCGGCGCCGGAAAGAATGATGTTGCGAAAGCTGGGCGTGTCGGTTCTTTTCTGGATACAGTATTGAATGACCGGGCGGTTGCCCATACTGTGTGCCACCATATCTAGTGGTGAGGCCGGATTCTTGGCGGCTTTTATAGTATCGATAAACTCGAAAAATGCAGCTGTGCTCCATTCGAGATTTGCTTCATCGGCAGCGTACTCGGCTTTGCTGTTGAGGGAGGGCCAGCTGAAACAGATAGGAAGGACCGGTGCATCGCCGCGTGAGTCGTACTGGTAAGCAATCATGGCGGCGTCTTTCAACGATTTGTCGAAACTCTCGTCGTAACCGTGGATGAAGATCATGATCGGCCCTTGCCAGTTTTTCACTTTCACCAAGAAATCAGGCAAGCTCAAGCGGTCGAAACGTCGTACCTGTGCTGCCTGCCAGTCGCGATCGGCTGTCTGCATGTTTAACTTGAACTGCTGGAAATTACCACAACCGGTAAGCTCTGCCGCCGAATTGGGGCGTTCAATCTCGGCTGCGCCGTAGTCAATTGAGCCGCCACCCAGATCGAGGTTTCGCTTTGCTGCGTATACCGGCTTGAATGAGCTGCCTTCATTCGAGCGAGTGGTTGCATAGAAAACTTTGAAAAGGCGCGATCTGAGCACATTATTTGCGTCTGAAGCCGGCCGTTCGTTTGCGGAATTTTCCTTTGAGCGCCTCTCTTGAGCCTCTGCCGCCGGCGACGATGTGCTGAGGGTTACCGCGACCGCGCATAACAGGGTAAGGGGAATTCTAATGTTCATTGATGTTCACGAGCTGGTTCCTGCTTCACTTTACCCTGCCGGAAACGTTTAACGCGCGCCAGGAGAATTTTTGAGGCGGGCCAGTTGTACGGCAGCCTCACGCATGGAATCCTCCTTTTTCATGGCAGCGTAGAGGTCTCTCTTGCGGATATATGTTTGAATCAACCAGTCCTTCAAGGGCGGGTTTGTGGAGTTTGCCACGTTCTGGTCTTCATTCAAAATCTTTTCTGCATTTTGATGATCTTGCAAATTCATACATAAATCAGCCAGGGCTGTAAGAAAGTTACATTCCATTGCCGGATCAGCTGTTCTCAGCGATACCATGCTGGTAAGCGTTTCATTTTTCAGTTTCTCAGCATCTGCCGGATTTTTGTTCTTCAATAAATTGGCAAGCTGAATTCTGCACATTCTTACAAAGTGGATTGCATACTGGTCTTTCATTTCTTCTGGGCCTCGCAGCGATTGAGCTAGTTTCAAAACATTGCGATAGGCTTTCTCAGCCTTTTCCTTCTGATTAGTGGAGTCGTAAAGATTTGCCAATTGCAACAGGCTGCTCAATTCCGGTGTGCGAGGAGTCTCTTTTGATTCCTTGCAGTATTGAATGGCGCGTAAATGCAGTCGCTCTGCCTCAGCGAAATTGCCTTGTTTCGCCACTGCCAGGGCGATTGTGTTTAACATAGCGGCGTTGCCGAATCCCGACTTCTCGCTGATTTTCAGTTGCGCTTCCAAAGCTTTGCGTCCAAATAATTCTGCTTCTTTGAAGTGATGACGCTCAATCTCTAAATGGGTTATCTCGTTATAGACCTGGGGCAGCTCAGAGCGCCGTTTCTTCGCCGGTATTCGGTCGGCATACTGCAGTGCCTTGATATTCATTTTGTATGCTTCGTCGTAGCGCCCTAACGCTCGCGAAACCTTGCTGAATGCTCGACAACAGTCGAATTTCTGTTCATCGTTGCCTGCCGCTTCCCAAATTTTTTGTGCATCGATTATGCACTTGTGAGCCTCGGCATACTTTGATTGCTTGCACAGGCACTCGGATTTGAGGGTGTATGCATAAGCCAGACCCTCTCCGTGAATATGCTTTGCCTGGAAACGTTCAATAGCATACTGAAGTTCGGGGAGCGCCTCTGCGGCCCTCTCTGTCGCCAGCAGATCTTGGCCCAGACGCAGGCGCGCTTCATAATAATCGGGATAGTCATCGTTAAGACCAATTCTGGCTAACATGGCAATTTGTCTCTTTCTAAACGGTATGGCTTCCTCGAATCTGTTGCGCTGTTCTCTTTCCCACGCTGCGGCCATGAGCAAAGCGGCTAGTTCTTGCGAATCTCTTTGACGAATTTCCTCTGCTAGTTCAATGCCGCGCAGAGCCGCTTTTCGCGTCTCTTCAAAATTGTTTTTCAACCTCATCAAATTTGTGTACTGAGCCAAGTCAGAGATGAGGAAATTTGCATTTTCCAGCATCGTCGTATCAGCCGAGAGCAGCTTGTTTCGATCGATGTCGTCATAAAGTGCAATGTCCCTATTCAAGAGTTCAAGAGCCTTTTCGCTTCGGCCGTGTGTAGAGGCGAAGGCGACACAATTGGTCAAGGCTGCCCTGTATTCCGTTTCGCGCTCACCGAAAGCGGTGCGAATGCTTTCGACCAATGGAAGCATTTCGTCTACTAATTCAGGCTTAGGCTCCTTGTTCATTTGATTGGTAAGTCTTTTCATTTCGCGCATCAGCTTTCTTCGCGCTTCGGTACGCTTGAGTCTGGCAAGGTATTTGGGATCGCTGTCATCCTTCAAGCCATCTTCGCGTTCAATGGCATGCCTCTCCCGGTCGATATGCTGGTCTAGTCGCTGTAATCGGCTTTGCGCGCAATCTTCCGGACGAATGCCCAGATCAGCCCGTTCCAGATTTTTCGCTTCGCAGTAGAGTCTTTTGGCGGCATCGTATCGACCCATTTCCGAGAATTCGTCCCCTGCAATGAGAAGGGCCTTGATGGCTTCTTTGAGCAAGCGCGGCTCTGCCTGCAAAAGTTTGGCTTGGTTTGAATTGCAGACCGTCTCTGCAATTCGGCTTGCCTCATTCATGTATGCCTTGGCTCGGGCGTCGTTATGCCGCTGTTTTTCGAGGTCGGTCAGCTGATTGAGAGCACTTAGAGCTATCCATTTTTGATGCGTCTGTTTATCCGCGTGATCGAGGCACTGGCGCAGTTTCTGCTCTGCTTGCCAGTATTGTTTTGTCGCTGCGTCAACTCGAGCCTCGGTAAGTAAGTCTTCGAGGTGTTTCTGAGATACTTCGCCGCTGCTGCTGCAAGCGGCGAGCAATGAAAAACCAAAAAGTAAAAGAGTGGCTCTTATCTTCAATCGGAATTACTCACAGATATTACATTCATATTCCACTGACAGAACTCTTAAATTCGTCGATGCAAATTTCTGTGGCAAACCGCTGAAAGCCCCATAGGAGCAGCTGTCACGTTAGTGCCACGCTCGAACATCTATTGTGCAGGCGTTGTCTCAGTCAGTTTCGCACTGACCGGTCAACCTTACTAAAACAATCAGCCACTTTTAGTTTCTAGGGGGTAGTTCTGATGAACACCGAGCGCGAAACGTTTTTTACCGCGGAACAGCAAGTCTCTAGCGCCACCACGGATTGCGCTGTACAGGCTTGGGATCGCAGTAATTGGTGCGGAAACAACCGAAGAGCGGACGAAAGTAAGCTTTCTTTCGTTGATATGGGTGACAATGATATTTATAACTCTAGCCGCGGAAACGGCGAGCTGAATAACGGCAATCGAGATTTGCAAAACGCAGAGAACCGTATCAATAGAGTGGTGAATCAATTGCTGGACGGTGACTATGATACCGACAGACTGGTGAGAGAACTGCACCGCAGCGACAATTCTCTGGACAGTGCCGGCAAAGAATTCAAGGATGCCATCAAACATTCCGGTGCTTCAGTTTCGCTTGAAAATCTGGACGATATGGTCGACGGCCGCCGCGATGTCAGAGATGCCGATAAGAAGGTGGAAAAGGCGATTCGACAGCTGAAAGCGGGCGATGAAAACGGGGCTATCCAGTCGCTGCTGCAAAGTCTGGGCGAGATAGATTCAGCCCAGAAGAATTTCCGGGATTCCAGAACAGACAACGATTATCCCCCCGAGCGCGACCCGCACGACGGGCGTCGTTTCAACCACATGTACCCGTCCAATAACCAATACTCGAGAGGTTGGCCGGCATTCGACCGACTCAATTCGTACACTGGTGACGAACAGTCCCAATTCCAGCTTCCCGATCTGGAAAGTGCTTTGAGAAGCGGTGATCAGATTTCGAGAATTGCCGATCCGCTTGGAATTTTCCCAAAACCTTCCGATCTCAGCGATCCCAATAAGGTCATAAAGAAAGTCCTCGATCCGCTCAATATCTTCGGCTGAAAATGAGAGCCGCTCAGTACTCTGAATCTGCTCATTTCAGAAGAGGGGAATAGGTTTTTTTGCGTGCTAACAGGATTGCCAGCTGTTCGCGGTTTTTCACAGGGTCTTTGTCGTAAGCGGCTTGCGCTCTATCCAACAACAGCTGGCAATTTTCTTTATCGTGTAAATAAAAACACAGCTCGGCGAAGGTCAAGCAGAAGGGGATGTCTACATCGGTATTCTGCTTCAACGCCGCATTTTTGTATTGCTCCGCCGTGGCTCGATCTTTTCTTATTGCCCATGCGATTATTCCCAGGAGCACATTGGACTGCAATTGAAATTGCTTGCAGCTGGCGTCTCCTGCTGGGTCTATTTGAAGAGTTTCTTTGTAGAGTCTTTCAGCATCTGAATATTTTTTTCTTTGTTGATATGCACTCGCTGTCTGAAACAGCGTGCTGGCGAGCGGACCGGGCTGGGCGGGTTTGAGCCGGCGGCATATTTCTACCGCTCGAAGCCTGCACTTCATCTCCTCGTCGTATCTATTCAATTCGTGCAATGCAAGGCCTTTCAAATTGAGCATACCTGCTGTGAATGCCGAAAGCTCTTTGCCTTGTGATGTTTGCCATGCTATTCCTGCGTCGAGAGTCTTGATTGCGGCTGCACATGATTTGTTGAGGACTTCTATCTCTGCGATATTCAGATAGTTATGCGCGACAAGAAACTGCAGGCGGGCGTCTTTAGATTTACGCAATTCCTCCAGCGACTTCTTGCCGAAGATTACAGCTTGAAGGGGATCGTTATTGCGGCAAACGGTCATAAGCGAGGTGTAGTTCTTGATCAGCTGAGAATTGCCGTCCCGTTTGCTGTAAGGTATCGCCTCCAGCAAAACGTTTTTGGCTTCGGCATATTTGCCCAGTTTCATTAATGCATCTGCATATGACTGCAGAGTGAATGATAGATTGACAGGATTCTTTTCGGTTCTGGCGATATCCAGCGATTCTCTAAGCGCTGCGGCAGCATCGGCAACCAGATTGCTTGCCAGAAGGTCGTCACCCAAGAGAGACAACTGTTCGGCATGGAAGACCCGATTATTGTTGTATGTTTGCGCCAGAGCCATCGAGCGGCGGCGATAAGTGATAGCTTCGGCCAATTTTGCGTTGTGCTCCAGGGCTCTTGCTGTTTCTAAATTGAGGTCGAAAGACAATTCTGATTTATCTGGGATTACGCGGCCCGCTAGTTTTTGAGCTTTCATGCAAGCTGCCAAAGCTTCGCTGTGCCTTCGTTGATATCTGCGGATCATTGCCAGCGAAATCAAGTCTTGAGCACAAGCTGTCGCGTTTTCCACGGCTTCCGGAATAGCGTCGTCCAGCTGGGCCTGCGTGAAGTCGTCGTGCAGTTTCAGGTCTGCCTCCACGAGCGGAGCAACAGGATCTGGGTTGCTGTGCAGGATAAAAGTCTTGACCGCAAACCTTAGAGCATTTCGATACTCCGGTTCTCCAGCACCATATATGGTGCGAACCTCTTGCAGCAATTTAAGAAGATTGTCCGCGCTTTCCTTTTGTCCATCGTCTCTGTACTTATTCATTGCTTCATTCATTGATATCAGGATTTTGCGCCTGTTGTAAGAATGATTCTGAATTCGTGGAGTTGAGAGGCTTGATTTCTTCCCGGACAGCGCATTTCTTAATTGTTCGCTTTCTGCCTTGGCGCGGTTTTCCAGAAGCTTGATGCGGGCGTATGCAGAATAGTTGGAATCTGCAGGGATGTTTAAGCAGTCTTCTAGTTTTGCCGCTTTTTCGTAAAGCTTGCGGGAGGAAATGTAATTGCCGTCTTCGAACTCCCAATCGGCAAGCCGCATCAGTGCCTGATGTTGTTCTTTTTCCAGGGAAACCAGAGCTGCTTTGTTGCTTTTTGATTGCGGAGACGTGGTTTTGCTGTTTTCTGCAATTGTTTCCGCTAAGGCGGCTGCTTGATTCATGTAGGTCT
>CAZBOX010000308.1:0-7067 GCA_964493595.1 uncultured Candidatus Obscuribacterales bacterium
TGACCCACCTTCGTGAGTCGGTAGGAACCCATGACGATGTTGAAAAAGCACATGAAAGCCACAGTCACAAGAAAGAAGAAACCAAAATGGGGGCGAAGAAGTAAATGTCCGGTACCGACAAAATGAAATTCTCTACTCGCGCAATTCATGCCGGACAAGATCCCGAGCCGAATACAGGCGCAGTCAATGTGCCGGTGTTTTTTACATCGACATACGTACATGAAGAGCTCGATCAGTATAAAGCGAAAGGCTATTGGTACGGGCGCAGCAATAATCCGACCAGAACGGCTTTAGAGACATGCCTTGCCTCTCTGGAAAACGGCAAGTATGGTTTGTGCTTCGCTTCCGGTATGGCTGCAACATCGGCAACGATGAATCTCCTGCAATCCGGCGACCATGTTGTCTGCGAAGAAGATGTCTACGGCGGAACTTATCGACTGTTCGAAAAAGTGCTGACTCGCTACGGTTTGACCTTCACCTATGTCGATGGCTCCAAGCCTGAGAACATCGAAAAGGCGATCAAGCCCAATACCAAAATGCTCTGGTTCGAAACCCCGACCAACCCGCTTCTGCGTCTTGTCGACTTGAAAGCGCTTGTCGAGATTGCCAAAAAGCACAGCACGAAAGAGCGTAAACTTTTGACGGTTATCGACAATACGTTTGCCAGCCCTTATTTGCAAAATCCTCTGGATTTCGGCATTGATGTCGTAGTTCACTCAACCACCAAATTCATCGGCGGACACAGTGACGTTGTAGGCGGCGCCGTTATCACCAGCGACGAGCAAGTCTACGAGCAAGTCAAATTCCACCAGAATGCTATCGGTGGAACGCCTGGCCCGATGGATTGCTATCTCACCATGCGTGGTCTCAAAACGCTGGCTATAAGAATGCAAGCGCATGAGAAAAACGCCGCTGAGATTGCCAAATTCTTGGAAAGCCATCCAGCTGTCGAGCGCGTTCTCTACCCTGGTCTGGCATCGCATCCGCAGCATGAGCTTGCCAAAAAGCAAATGCGTGGATTCGGCGGCATGGTTACATTCGTCGTCAAAGGCGGACTTGATAATGCCAAAAAGGTAATGGGGGCTACCAAGCTCTTCGTTCTGGCCGAAAGCCTTGGCGGCGTCGAGTCTCTCATGACTCACCCGGCTGTCATGACACACGGTGCGGTGCCGAAGGCGGAGCGCGAAGCCCGCGGTTTCGTCGATGGACTGGTGCGCCTCTCGGTAGGCATTGAAGACCTCGAGGACTTGATGGCCGATTTGAAGAATGCACTGGCGACAGTCAAAGAGCTGACTCCAGCGAAGTAAAGCTAAAGCGTTGGAAGGGGAGGCAATCGTCTCCCTTTCTTATTTGTGATTAGAATTTGCGGCTGGATTTCTTATTCGACAATCTCGCCGACACACCTGCTCTCGTGGACTGATAACCATTGGAAAACACGAGTGTATCGTCGAATCCGCCGGCTGGTCCGCGATAGTCGAATTCATAACGACGTTCGATCGGTGTTATCAAATCGGCTGAGACCGTTTTTGTCGCAACACTTCCGGTGACGTTTTGAGATATTAGACGCCCATCGACACTGCGTCCGGACAGCTGTCCTGCAACTGTTCTATTTCCCAGCTGTCCGTTCAGGTCATGCGAGACCAGCTTTATGTCGGTTTTCTTGTGGGCCAGGTAGCCTGCCGTCTCATGCTTAGCGAGCTGGTACTGTCCTCTAACTGCCGGCTTTGAAAAATTTGCCTCAGTGTCGCGCGTTGCGAGCTGAGCTTGGGTTCGCTGCATGCGCAGCTGAGCCTCGACGTCGCGTGCTCTCAGGGAGCCGTCAATATCATGGGTGACGAGCGGATTGCTTACACGTGGATTGCGGCGCATGCTTCCGTCACCGTTGCGTGCCGCCGGCAGCGAAGCATGATTCATCCGGACATAATGCGGGTTTTGCACGACGCGATCGACCGGTGCTTTGCGCAGTTGACGTTGCACTTTCCAGGGCTTTTTGGCTGGAGCAACCGGTTTCATATGATTGTAGTTGGCTGTGATCGGCATCCAGTGCCAACGCTTAAGGTTGGGATTCTTCTTGATGATGCCTTTTTCCCAGCCCCGAATCTCGACCGTGCCCTCCGTCTCGCGCACGTAGTAGCTGCGAGCATCGGCCGGTATGGCAAAAACTGCCAAAGCGGCGATGGAAAATAGAAGATGGGCGACGCGGGTGATATTCATTTTGCGGGTGCAAGAGGGACTGAGCCAGTTATAACAGTGCTGGTGCGGCATAAGCAAATTAATCCGACCGTTTTCCGCTTCCCTGGATCGGCTTGATTTCGGAAGCATTAATGTCCTCTGTGGTTTGCGGGAGATAGGGTTTGGGATTGTGTAGTGGATGAATTTTGGGTAGATGTAGTGTATCTACTACGTATTATCCGCACTGCTTTTCGTAGAAAACCCCCACCATTTGGGCTGTTGCGGGCATGGTTCAGGTCAACTGAGACACCATAGCCTGCAATTGTGTTGGAGTCGTTAAGCGCTCTAAGGCGCTTAATTTCCTGTCTTATTGGCTGAAGGGTAATTTCCAACCGGTTCTATACAGATAAATGCGAACTTGGACAGCTCGCATAACTGAAATATAGAGACGATTTTGGAAATTTTTCGGTAGCGGCTCTGCTATTTGGTATTGAATATGGTGGCTATTTCAGTGAGCTGCCTGAATTATTCGCCGGCGAGTTGATATTCACGAAAGGTGCTTTTACTTGGGCTCCGTCCGCGCTGTTGTATTTCACAAATGGTGCTTTTACTCGCGCACCTTCATCACTGTTGTATTTGACAAAGGGCGCTTTCACTCTGACTCCGTCCGGTCCTCCCACATTCACGTCCACGAAGGGCGCCTTGACGTGAGTTCCGTTGCCGTCGTTGTTGGACACATTCACGGCATTCATTGCGCCTTCAATGATGCGCTGCAATATGCCTTTCTGCTGTGTCGTCTGATTTGGTCCTTGAGCGTAATTGCCAATCAAACCTGGCGGTTGCGCACCGGCGCCCGCGGGCGGTATTGCATTCGTCTTACTTTCCGGTGCCCAGCTGGCAGGTGGCGCCGGATTGTTGGTGCCGGAAAATTGTGGTCCGGCAGGCGCCGTAAGTGACTTGCCTACATCAAAATCTTTCAGCAAATCATCTTTGCTCTGATTCAAAATTGTTTGTGCAAATGCCTGTGACCCGCACAGAGAGATGCTGATGACCGCCCAAACAGATGCCTTCAACGCGCTCTTCATAGAAGCCTCTCTTTCAGGAGTTTGATAACATCCCGGGCACGACCGAGGAGTTGATTTTACCAAAGGCCCGGGATTGAGTCAGCTCGATTCGGCTTGCCAAAGGTCCTACGGCTTGTTTTGCGCCAGTTTTTCGGCTGCCGTCTTGACCCTTGAGAGGCGGGCGTCGATCTTTCCTTTGAGGAATTGATTGGTTACGCTCTGTGCATAGGGAAGCCCCGTGTCGAGAACGGAATGTAGAGACAGGCTTACGCCGTTCGGGTTTTCTTCGAGCACCCAGCTGCCCCACATCTCTTTGAACTTATCCGAGCGCACCATTTTGTAATCAATGCGTTTCAGTGGAGTTTCTTCCTGGACGAGAAGGCAAGTGGCCTCGCCAACTATGGGAATCGTGTTGAATTTCTGCTCGAGCAAAACGCGATTGCCTTTCTGCTCGACAATCTTGCTGTAGCTCAAATCAGGGTCTGATTGCCGCTCGTGGTGCACTGCATCCCACACCGCTTGCGCGGGGGCTGTGATTTCTATTTTTCCGGTAACGCCGTCGGAAGGCGCCTGAGCAAAGGCTGTATTCGTATTAAACGAACAGATAGCCAGCGTAGCCAGTAGACCGAGACTTCTTTTCATTGAGACACTTCCGTTTCAGAGCGCGCGTACTAACCAAAAGATGCGCTGAAAAAAATTTGGTTCCCCTGTCGATTCTGTAAATTGTACGTTTTCCAAGGGGGCGCCAATTAGTTAATCTGGCAAAATTGAACTTTTATATTTGCGTTTTGAAAACAGGTAAAGTGCTTTGCTCGAGTCTATTAAAGAAAAGAAAATCGCCTATTTAGGTCTTGGTTTGATGGGGCAGGCAATGGCTGTAAATCTTGCCAGAGCCGGTCTACATGTTGTCGGCTGGAATAGAACTCCCGGCAGACCGGGGCAAACAGCTCTTTTGCAAGCCGGAGGCAAAGTCGAATCAGCGCTGGCGGATGCAGTTGCCGGTGCCGCGGTAATTTTTACCTGCCTTGGCGATATCGCGGATGTAGAAGAGGTCCTGACCAAGCCAGGCGGAGTTTGCGATTTTGCTGCCCCGGGTTCTGTGATTGCCGACTTTTCCACAATCGGACCCGATGCCGCCAGGCGCATTTACGTATCACTTAAACAGAAGGGCATCTATTTCCTTGATGCTCCTGTCACAGGCGGCGATGTAGGCGCTCGCAACGGCACTTTGACAATCATGGTCGGCGGCGATGAAAGTGCTTTTGATGCAGCACTTCCGGCTTTTGAGAAAATGGGAAAGAATATCAAACACTGCGGACCGTCAGGCTCCGGTCAGGCTCTAAAGCTGTGCAATCAGATTTTGTGCGCCGTAAATATGATTTCAGTGTGCGAAGCATTGCAATTGGCGAAACGTTTGGGTGTGGACGAAAACTTTGTTGTCGATGTTCTTTCATCGGGCGCGGGCGGCTCCTGGGCATTAACAAATCTGGGCCCGAGAATATTGAAAGATGATCTTGCGCCGGGCTTTGCGCTCAAGCATATGCTCAAAGATTTGCGGCTTGTCTTCGAAAATATCGATGGACATAGCGACTTGTTGCCCGGCACGAAACTCGCCCAAGATCTCTTCAAGAAAGTCGCCGAATGCCAGGACGAGAATGGTGGCGCCGGCGGTGCACGCGGCACTCAGGCGATGAGTTTGGCCTATGATTAAAGCGGCCTGCCGTCTGTCCATGAATGTGCTGCTAAAATACGACTACAGGATTTTGTAGGCAAAGGCTTCAGCAGATGAATACCCAGGCGAGAATTTTTTTCGTCGATGACGATAGAGTCGTTCGCACGTGTCTGCGCCATTTTTTGCGAAAGTTCGAAGACTTTGAACTTATTGGTGAAGCCGAAGATGGAAATGGGGCGGTCCAGTCTATTCTTGACCTGTCTCCATCGGTTGCGCTCGTAGACATCGGGCTTCCTCAGATAAATGGTATTGAAGTAACTCGCAAGGTTAAGTCCGCACTGCCTGATTGCAAGGTGCTCATGCTTACTTCCAGTGACGACGCTCGCGACATCTTTGCTTCCCTGGACGCCGGAGCCGATGGCTATGTGCTCAAGGGCGATCTGGCTTCCAACCTTGAGGTGGCTATTCGTTCGGTAAGAGTTGGTTCTGTATGGCTGGATCCGGGCATCGCTCGGATTGTTCTGGACGCCTCCAATCAGCGCCAGGCTCAAGGAAATGTCTCGCAGTCCGGCATGCTTTCTACAGATGAAGCGGAATTGCTTGGCAGCATTGCCGGAAGTAGCTGCCAGGACGGTGTTTGTCTGGTTGATCCGGCATTTTTGAGAAGGCTTAAGCGCCTTTCTCAAACAGACGTCAAACGCTCCTAGCGCGTCAGGCTGCGACGGTTAAGACCTGTACTACTGCAAGCCGCAAGATGAATTAAATGCTTGGCCTATGAATTCTCTGCCAAGCTGGCTAGGATCTGCCAACTTGTCGCAGCACAACGGAGATATTTGGCATGCCAACTGCTGAAACTGAAACATCTGTGGATACATCCATATTGGATGAAATGGTTCATTGGATTAAAACCTTGAAAGACGTCGGCGTTTCCCCCGACACAGCCGCCAAATGCACAAGCGATTTCTTTATCGCTGCTGGTGTGGCTACAACTGAAGAAGTCTGGGAAGACGAAGGCGACGAAGAAGAAGACTTCTAAATCCTTTGACCCAGTCAAAAAATCAATCAACGGCTTCCCGAACTCTCGGGAAGCCGTTTGCTTCAGTGAATATTTGTACTACTCTCGATCAATAAATGCGCCATGAAAGGTTTTTGGGATTACAGTCTTCTTGGCTATCTATAAGCTCATGAAGGAATCCCGTAATCATTGCCGAATTTGAAGATTGGGCCATATGGAATTCGGACATAATCCTCCAAACCTTCCGCCAGACCGCGTGCGCGCAAAAGCTATTCTCGAATCTCTGTATTTGAGCAGGTATTTGTTCGTAATCGTTTGTATGGTCGCTTTTCTTGCCGGCTGCCAACAGCCGCAGCAGCCGGATCCTCGTAAGCTGACGCCTATGGTTTCTATTGAAGGGTCCGACACGATGGGCGATTTGCTCAAAGTCTGGTCGCAAGAATTCATGAAGAATAACCCCGATGTGCCTGTCTCAATCAACATCGGTGACACATCAAAAGGGATAGCCGCTCTAATTGCACGAACGACGGATCTGGCTTCGGCCTCTCGCGACTTGACGGATGAGGAAGTCGTACTGGCTCATAAAAACAAAGTGCGACTGAAAAAGGTCCCGGTTGCGCGTGATTCGGTGGCTGTGATTGTCAATTCCGAGAATCCTGTAAATGACATGACTATGCGCGAATTGAAGGCGGTATTTACAGGAGAAATCTCCAATTGGTCCAAGGTAGGCGGAAATAACGAGAAAATTGATGTGCTGGCGCGAGAGGAAGGCTCAGGCACAAGCAAATTCTTCATATCGCATGTGCTGAAGCGCTCTTCAATTACCAAGTCAGCGACTACAATGCCCTCGATTGAAGCAATGATGGACTCAATTGCTAACAATAAAAATGCAATCGGATATGCGGGGATGGAAGCACTTGTAGAGATGCCGGGCAAAGCAAAATCACTGAAACTGCAGCTCATTGATGGTGGTACTGCAGTCGGTGCCACTGCCGCTTCCACAATTGGAGGCTACCCGCTCAGCCGTCCCTTATTTATGTTCATGGATCACGATGCAAAACCTTCCGCCCAAAAGTTTATAGACTTCTGCTTGAGCGATGCGGGGCAGAAGCTCGTTGAGTCAACTGGCTATGCCAGTATCGAC
>CAZBOX010000309.1:0-1900 GCA_964493595.1 uncultured Candidatus Obscuribacterales bacterium
CCTAGACTGAGTAGGTTTGCCGGCACTCCGAAGAGATTCAAACATATAAATGCGGTCAACATGGCCAGGGGAATAGGTATAGCCGTGATGATCGCAGCCGGTATGTCAAGCAGGAAAAGGCAGAGCAAGACAACCACCAGTCCGATGCCGAATTGAATATTCGAGCTGATGGTCTTTATTGTTTGATTGATAAGGTCCATGCGATCGTAAAGCACTTCCATATTGACGCCGGCTGGAAGCTTTTTAACAATCTCCGGTAAGCGTTCATATACTCGTTGCAAAACTTGTGATGGGTTCTCCCCCCGGCGCAAAAGAAGAATGCCCTCGACGACGTCGTCTTCATGGCCTTTTCCGACCTGCCCTCGCCGTACCAGGGAGCCTATTTTTACTTGCGCAATGTCTTTAATGCGAATGGGGGTGCCTTTCTTGTCGGCGCTTACGACTACCGACTCGATGTCGCCAATATCCTCTAGCAATCCAAGTTCACGAACGATAAGCGCTGTTCCGCTCTTCTCTATGAAGCCACCGCCAGAGGTGGCATTCGCTTTGGTCAGGCTGTCAAAAACTTGTTGCAGGGTGATTCCATAAGACTTGAGCGCGTACTGATTGACATTAACCTCATAGACTTTGGTGGGCCCGCCCTGGCTGATTACCCCAATTACGCCCGGAATCTGGCGAAACAGTTTTTCCAGTTCCCACTGCTGCAAGGAGCGCAGCCCCATAGCCGAGTAGTAGGGACTATGCAAGCAGTAGCGAAAAATCTCTCTGAGAGAGCCAACTTCCGGCTCCAGGTGTGGATGGCAGTCGGCGGGTATATCGGCCTGAGCGAGCCTCTCGAGCACTTGCTGTCTGGCCAGCGCCGTTGGAGTCGACTCTACAAACGTAGTGGTGACCACCGATAACCCGTAAAGCGAGACAGACCGCAGAGATGTTTGGCCTGGAATGCCGTTGAGCTCTTTTTCCAGCGGAACGGTAACGATGCGCTCCATTTCCTCCGGACCTTTGCCGGGATATAGCGTTATCACGCGAACCTGTGGGTTCGTCAGTTCCGGGTACGCTTCCAGAGGGAGCATTCTGACTGCCACAATGCCGGCGATAATCACCAGAAGCGTGGCTACGAGCGTTAAATAGCGCCCCTTGAGAGCGCTGTTGATTAGTTTGTCGATCCAGGAATTCATCTTGGATGTTTACTCGGCATATCTCACTCAATATTAGCGAGTCTTTGGAATAAAACCCATTGATACGTTCTTGATTGTCAGTAAGGCAGTCAGGTAATCTCTTTGCCAAGCTAAGTGCGGCTATCTGCATGTCTCTTAGGCTCAGGAAGAAATGCTGGAAGTCAAGAAGCTTCGTGATTTGAAAGTGAGAAAGGGCGTCCTCGATGTCGCCTATGTATCCGCTGCTAGCGGGCTGGCGGTCGCCGGCAGGCACGTCTATGTAGTGGCGGATGATCAGATGTGCCTTGCTTGTTTCGATTTGGATAGTAATGAGCCAGGCGAATGGTTGCGTCTTTTTGAAGGGGATTTGCCTGCCGAGCATAAGGCTCGTAAAGCGAAAAAGCCTGATTTGGAGGCAATTTGCGTTTTACCAGCCAATATTCATGCTAAGCACGGTGCACTACTGGTAGTGCCCTCAGGTTCAAAAGAATGGCGCAGTCGAGCCTGTTAGTTGCCTGTTGATTCCTTAGGAAAAATTGCCGGGGAGATGCTTCCGCTCGACTTCTCGCAACTGTTTCATTTTTTGAGAACAAAACTTCGCAAATTGAATATCGAAGGTGTTTGCGTTTTCAAAGACAAGCTTCTATTGGTGAATCGAGGCAATTCCAGAGATGGTGAAAATGCAGTAGTGGAGTTGAACCTGAGTGCGTTTCTCTACCAGGCATACGATACGCACGAGCTGA
>CAZBOX010000309.1:2000-7063 GCA_964493595.1 uncultured Candidatus Obscuribacterales bacterium
GTGGAGTTGAACCTGAGTGCGTTTCTCTACCAGGCATACGATACGCACGAGCTGAGTGGCGATTCGTTCATATCTGTTCACCGGCAGGAGATCGGTAAAGTAAAGGGTGTGCCCCTCTCTTTTACCGATCTTTGCGCGCTTGCCTCCGGTGCGATTATTTATTGTGCCGCTGCTGAATCGACAGATGATGATTATCTAGACGGACCTTGTGCAGGCTCGGCAATCGCGATAGGCGATGGAAAGTTTGGCAGCCTGAAAGTTCATCTGCTCGATACCAATCTTAAAGTGGAAGGGGTTTATGCCCGTCCGTCTGCGAATAAGAGCGGGGTCTGGCAGTTAATTCTTGTTACGGATGGTGACGCGGATGCTTCGGTCGGCGCCATGCTATCTACTTTTGTTACGTTATGAATCGTGAAATATGGCTTGGTGACAGCCGTGAGGACGAACGTTGTCGGTTAGACTGTCCTCACTCAGATTCAATCAGCACCCAAGTTTCAAGAATTAAGTGCCACGCCCTGGGAGGCTTGTCATGGTCGTCACCACTTCGCTTAGAGCAAACGCAAAAATACTTCGCATTATTCGTTTGCGTGTAACGGACAAACCCGGATTTCTAGGCAGGATCGCCACCCTTCTAGGCGAGCTCGATGCAAACATCGGTGAAATCACCATTGTCTCTCAAGGTCACGACTTCATAATTCGAGAGTTTAGCGTTCAACTCGATGACGATACACACTTGCAATGCATACTGGAAGGCTTGAAGGTGCTTGAAGGCGTGCAGGTCGAGGCAGTCATCGATCCTGTTCAGCATGTGCATGAGGGCGGCAAAATTGAAATTCGCAGCCGGGTCAAACTCGACAGCGTGGCCGAAATGCATCAGATTTATACGCCTGGCGTCGCTCAGATTTGCAAACTAATTGAGAAAGAACCTCAGGCAAGCAAAGTCTATACATCGATTGCCAACACGGTGGCGGTGGTAACTAATGGGACGGCCATCCTCGGATTGGGAAATATCGGTGCTGTAGCCGGAATGCCGGTGATGGAAGGAAAGTCCGTACTCTACCAGCAATTGGTCGGTATCAGCGCCGTGCCGATTCTTCTTAATTCCACCGATGTTGATGTAATTGTGAACACCGTTGCAGAAATAGCTCCTACTTTCGCTGCAATTCACCTTGAAGATATCGCTGCTCCCGAATGTTTCGCAGTCGAAGAGCAATTGCAAAAGCGGCTAAACATCCCGGTTCTACATGATGATCAGCATGCCACCGCTGTAGTTGTGCTTGGCGCGCTGATGACGGTGACGCAGAGAACCGGCATCGATCTTGCCACTGCAAAAGTTGGAATTATTGGTCTGGGAGCGGCAGGTTTCGGCATCGCACATTTGCTAAAAGCTTATGGAGTTGGCGAGATCCTGGGCACGGATCTGAAGAAAGAAGCCATGGAGCGCCTCAAAAAATTGGGCGGAAAGCCTGTTGAGCTGCCGGCTTTGATGGCCGGTTCGCATGTAGTAGTTGCGACAACCGGAGTACCCGGCTTGATCAAGCCTGAGATGGTGCAGAAGGGTCAAGTGATTCTGGCGCTCTCGAATCCCGATCCGGAAATTGATCCGGATGTAGCCATTAAATGTGGTGCGGAGTTCGCCGCCGATGGAAGGACCATTAATAATGCATTGGCTTTCCCTGGCTTGTTCCGCGGGGCTCTGAAAATTGGAGCAACTCATTTCACCGATGCAATGAAAATAGCGGCTGCTCACGCTATTGCCGGGCAGACCAAGATGGATTCACTGGTGCCGAGTATTCTCGATAAAGAAACGCATCAGGCAGTCGCTGAAGCAGTCACACAAGCCTGGCTGGACGGCAATTAGGTTTCAGTTAAAGATTGACGCGAAGTATTTGAGAATAACTGAAAATAAGTCGGCTTCAGTAACTTTCTCTAGGCGCTTCGCGTTCATGCACAGGCGCAATTAACCGATTTGGGACTTAATCGGCGGACCGATTCGATGGAAATGAAGGAAGTATTAAAAACAACAAGGCTGTCAAGGGTTTTCGCTATGATGGTCGAATATTTAGCGCCCTTCCAGTTTTTAAGCAGCACGCAGACGAGCTTGTCTGTGCGCGCTCAGGTTCACGCGAATGCAGCAATCAACTATATTGATGGTCAGGCAAGATGAAGATTTGCCATCATGCGACAAATTATTCCAGGCTCGCTCAATTGCTAAATTGATCGACAGTCTGTTCATCGGAATTTTTTCAGCTCTTTTGTGGGTGTTGCTGTACAAATCGTTTCCGGAACAGGTGCGCTACTACAGCTGGAATATCTGGACTCAAAGCGCCTCAGCTTTTGCTATAGGCTTCTTTGACGTTCAAATTTCAATTGCACCTGTAATTGCAATGCTATTCGTTTTGGCCGGGTTCCCCGGCATCGTAAGCATGCCTGAAGAGCTCCTTCCGCTTGCTTTGTGGTTTGCTTCAGCTTACCTGGCGAACTGGCTCTACCATGCGTATCTAGAATCACAGTCCGGCGCAACGCTCGGGATGCGCATTATGAGTCTTCGTATCGTCACTTCAGCAGGCGAACCCATTTCGTTCCTGCGCGCCACATTGCGTCATACCCTCAAGCCAGTCAACATACTCGCAGGCGTGGTGCCGATCCTGCATGTGGTCCTAGGCAATCGAATGCAGGCGATTCACGACCGTATCGCGCGAGTATATGTATTGCCTGTGACCGTACAAGCAACGCCTTCAACTCTTATCAAAAAATTGTCTGCTGATTGGATTGGTCCTCGAGAAGCTGAATTCGCGCCCTTTTGGCGCAGAGCGGGAAGTGCAGTTCTGGACGCGATTGTCTCTTATTCTCTGATCTATTCTGTTTTTCTGACTCTTGCAAAGCTTGTCTTTGAGAATGTCGGTAAGGCTGGTCTAGATTTCGCTTTCACTACTAGTATTGCGACTTGCCTGCTTTTTTTTGCCTATTTATTTGCTGTTTCCTTTGTGGCAATACTCTTTGCTTTGATTGAAGGAAGCCGCTTGCAATCTACTTTAGGAAAGATGGTTTTCGGGCTGAAAGTTGTAGGTCCTGATGGGGGAAACATCGATTTCTTCGCTGCCTTGAACAAACAGTTTGTTCAGTCCTTCGTCTACGCGAGTCTCCTGCCCGTTATTTTCCTTCCCCTCTTTTATTGTGCTTTCTATTGGAAGAGCACACTGGGACTAAACTTGCTGAAGTATGCCAGTCCGCTTCTTTATGGAGTGTATGGATTTCTTCTCTGCGTAACGCTATTTCGCGGGCGACAAACGGTAGTCGATAAACTCAGCAATCGATTCATTATCGTTGACCGCAAGCCATCCTCAGTTATCGAGTAGAAAAAATGAAAAGGATAGTTTCTCTTCTTGTTATTGCACTCACGGCGACGGCAGCTTATTTCTACCTCGATGCACTGGATGTCGATGCCGTATCTGCCAGTTTTTTTACGTCGGTCGACTGGTTGCGTCCCACACATTCTGCATACAGAGCACCTGTCAATGACAAAGCCAAGTTTGGATTTATCGATAAACATGGTCGTTTTGCCATAGAGGCGAAACTAGAAGATTGTTTGAGCTTTTCTGAAGGGCTGGCAGCTTTCAGAAGAGGCGGTCGCTGGGGATACATGGACAGGAACGGAAAGGAAGTAATCTCACCACGCTTCACGAAGGCTGCTGACTTTCATTATGGATTTGCCAAAGTAAATAGCGGTATTTACACGGGCTACATCGATAAGAGCGGAAATTTTGCTGTACCCGCTCATTATGCAGATGGAAGTGACTTTGACGCTCAGGGATTGGCGATCGTAAAGCTTAGTCATCGGCTCGAATTCGTCATTGATTCTAGGGGGCGCAGATTGTCGGAAGAAGGGATTAGCAGGATTTTTCCGCGCAGCGAAGGAACCTTTACCGCTCAGTCGGATGGAAAGTATGGTTTGATAGACACCGCCGGAAAATGGCTTATTAAGCCGGAGTACGATGCACTGTCTGATTGTCGCGAAGGGCTTTTGGCTTTTGCTAGGAATGGTAGGTGGGGGTATCTGGACCGGAACGGAATCATCGTTCTTCCAGCTGTTTACAGCCAAGCTAGTCCTTTTTGTGAAGGCGTCGCCGCCGTGCGCAGAGCCGATGGGTGCTGTGCCCTGATCAATCGAAAAGGAGAGACGACGCTTGTCTTTCCTCCTCAGTGCAAGGCGATTTTCAGCTGTCAGCGTGGCAATAATCGCTCTGTCCGGGAGCAATATGAAGGGGGGCTGGTGCCTGTATTAGAAAACATGCGCTGGGGCTATATGTCCGCGCAGAGCGGCAATTTTGAAATTAAACCGCAATTCGCTTATGCCGAGCCATTCAAAAATGGTCTAGCAAAAGTAGCTGTTCTTGACGAGAATGAGTATGTCAAGATTCAGGCCGATATGTCTGAGGCTAAAGAGATTGGCTCTGGGATTGATGGCGAAGCGGTGGTTGAAGATGGGCCGGACGAACAATGAAAGTCCTGGCTATTTGTAGTCAAATGCATACAAACTCTAGCTTTTCGATTTGTAATCTCTCTGTTCCTTTGATGAATTACTACATGTGGTAACCTTTAAGCCAAGAGAATATAATGGCGCCTTTGCTGCCGTTTGGAAATCAATAACTTGCTACTTTAGTCTCGTTGCAATTCATACATGTTGGACTTTCCTCTCGTATCAGTAATAATGACTTACTATGATCACGAGGATTATCTCGCCGATTCTGTTCGGTCCGTCGCTAATCTTGACTATCCGAATGTCGAGCTGATTGTTGTTGACGATTGTTCGCCGAATCGAAAAGCAGATGAAATCATAGCGAGTTTTAGTCTCGCTAATTCTCGCGTAATTAGACTGGAGAAGAATCGCGGGCACGTTGCCTCCAAGAATGTCGGCATCCATAATTCTGCCGGCGAGCTAATTCTTCCTCTGGATTCGGACGATTTGATCTTGCCGAATTATCTGAGAGAGACTGTTCCGTTATGCTTGGAGTCAGGCGTTGGTGTCGTGCTCACTGATGTTAAATTGTTCGGTGACCAGA
>CAZBOX010000310.1:0-7038 GCA_964493595.1 uncultured Candidatus Obscuribacterales bacterium
CCAGAGGACGCTGCACCTCTGCTCCGGTTCCGTGGGAAAGAATCAGCGGCATGAAGCCCATGATCGCTACGAGGGCAGTCATGATTACAGGGCGCAAGCGAACCGACACACCTTCCATAGCAGCTTCACGCACTTTGTACCCTCGATTCTGTAGCTGCATTATGTAACTCACCAGAATTACACCATTCTGAACAGCAACGCCAAAAAGGGATATAAAGCCGATAATCGCCGGCACAGAGAGAGTTTGCCTGGAAATCAGCAATGCCAAAATGCCTCCTATCAAGGCAAAAGGAACATTCATCATGATCAAAGCGGCGTTCTTAAGCGAATTGAAAGATGCAAAAAGTAGAATGAATATGAGCAGGAGGACGACCGGCACGACAATCGCCAGACGAGTCATGGCGCGCTGCTGGTTTTCGAATTGTCCACCCCAGACAATGCGATAACCCTTCGGCAAATGAAGCTCCTGATTGATCCTCTGTTGAGCTTCTTCAACGAAAGAACCCAGGTCACGGCCTCGCACATTGGCTAAAACCGCTGTTCTTCTCTGACCATCCTCGCGGTTGATCATGACGGTTCCGCGCGGCAGTTTGATATCGGCCAGTTGCTTCAGCGGCACTTTGGCCCCGTCCGGCGTGTCTATGAGAATGTTTTCTATATCATTCTCTGTGTCGCGATACTGGCCGGGCAGTCGAATCAGCAATCCGAAACGCCGGTTGTCTTCGACAACGTCGGTAACAACTTTTCCAGCCACTGCCGTTTCGATTACCTCTTGAATATCAGCGACATTGAGCCCGTAGCGCGCGATCACGTCGCGCTTCATTTTTATAGTCATCTGCGGCAAGCCGAGAATATGCTCCCTTTGCATATCGGCAGCCCCTCGCACTTTCGAGACGATTTGCTCGACCTGATTGGCAGTTCTATCGAGAACTTTTAGATCTTCTCCAAAAATCTTGATACCGAGATCGGCTTTGATACCGGCTACCAGGTCATCGATCATGTCGCCAATCGGTTGCGAGAAAGAATGAATCAGGCCTGGAATGCCCTCCACCTCTTTGGCCATGGCATCGACAAGTTGCTCCTTGTCGTGAGTTGTAGTCCACTGGCTCTTAGGCTTCAAGCCGATATAGACATCTGCATTATCGACACCCTCCAGGTCAGAGCCCATTCCAGAGCGACCTATACGCGAGACGACAACGGTAACCTCGGGGAATTTCTTAATCATCTTCTCTACTTCACCGGCCACGCGCATCGACTCCGAGTGCGCCACACTGGGCGAAAGTTTAGTACGCAGAAGGATAGAACCTTCATCTAGCGTAGGAATAAACTCGGATCCAAGAAAAGGAATGGCGCAAAAACTGGCCACCAAAATTCCCACAGCGATGAGCACCGTGAAGTAAGGGCGATCAATTGCTTTGGCAAGCAAGGGTTCATGCCACTTGTGCACTTTCTCGACGAGAGGATTATGTTTCTCTCTTATATTGCCGCGCAAGAACCAGTAACAGAGGATTGGAATTACCGTCAAGGAAGCAATCAAAGCGCCGAGGATAGCGTAGATAAAAGTGAGAGCGAGTGGATGAAACATCCGCCCTTCCACTCCTTCCAGCGTGAAAAGAGGTAGATACACCGAAACGATGATTATGACGGCGAAGGCAATCGGACGACCGACTTCTTTGGCGGCTGTGATAATCACCTGATAGTGATTGATTTTCTCGCCCTCTTTCTTATGCTCGTTGGCAATAGAAAGCTGGCGGAATATGTTTTCCACCATCACCACGCCGGCATCGACTATAACCCCGAAATCAACCGCACCGAGAGTCATCAGGTTGGCGGTAAGGCCGGTGTATTTCATCAAGATGAATGAGAATAGCAGCGACAGAGGAATGATTACAGCAACAATCAATCCGCTGGGAATATGCAGCATGATAGCCGTCAAGATAACAATTACAAGACCACCCGAGAACATCAGAATTTCTTTGACGGTCTCGATTGTCTTCTCAACAAGCTCAGTCTGGTCGTAATAAGAATGCAGAGTTACGCCGGCCGGCAACTCCTTGCGAATCTCATCGATGCGGTGACGAACACGCTCTACGACCGCCTTAGTATTGACGCCCTTGCGAGTAAGCACCATGCCTGTAACTACTTCGCCTTTGCCGTTCATTGAAGCAGAGCCGCGCCTGAAGGCCGGTCCGACCACCACCTGGGCAACCTGGCCTACCTTCACAGGGGTGCCGCCTACTGTTTTGAGAACAATGTTCTTGATGTCGTTCTCGTTTTCAATCCGCCCGATGCCGCGAATGATTATCTCTTCACCGCCGCGCTCAATGAAGTTTCCACCGGCATTTATATTGTTGTGAGTGAGCGCATGTTTCACGTCGGGAATCGTGACGCCAAATCCCTTCAGGACATGGGGGTCAACTAGCACCTGATACTGCTTGACGAATCCGCCATAGCTGACAACATTGCCTACCCCGGGAACCGACTTCAAACGCCGCGCCACCTGCCAATCTTGAATGGTGCGCAGTTCAATCATGTCATGGCGATCTGAAACCAGATAGTAATTGAATACATTACTGAATGTAGAAACTACCGGTCCCAGGTGGGGCGTCGGCGCCCAGCTGGGAAGCTCGATCTGGCTCAAGCGCTGTTGAACTAAATTGCGGGCCCAGTAGACATCGGTATCGTCTTCGAAGATTACCGTAACAACTGAAAGTCCGAAGCTTGAATTTGAACGGATCTTAGTAACTTTCGGCAACCCGTTCAGACCGTTCTCGATCGGAAAAGTAATCAGGCTCTCAACTTCTTCAGTTGCCAGCGTTTCGCAATCAGAAATGATTTGAACCTGGACATTACTGACATCTGGAAAAGAATCGACCGGAAGAGTAAGAGTGCACCAGGCTCCGAAAATTGCCATGCCGACAAAAGCAGCTATGGTGAGGAGGCGTTCCCGCATGGCAAAAGTAATGATCTTATCGATCATCTGACGATTTGCGCCCCCTCCTGAATACCCAAAAACTCGCCCTGGTCTAGTGTTTGTAGGTAAGCTCGGTGCGAAGCATCAAACTTCCTTGGGTAACCACTTCTTCGCCTGGCTCGAGCCCCGAGACAACTTCTACGTATTTCTCTGTGTCTACGCCGGTTTTGATGTGACGTTCTTCATATCCGTCCGGCTTCTTCACGAAAACAACCGGCTTGCCGTCCATCTCTTGAATTGCTGATTTCGGGCAAGCCAGCAAATCTCTGGCGGCGCCCTCCAGATCGATCTCCGCAAACATCTGCAGTTTGAACTTGCGCTGAGTATTCGGCAAACGCGCGCGCACTGATACGGTACGCGTTTCCGGGTTGACATGTTCGCTTATGAAACTGACGGTCGCGTAGAAAACTTCATTAGGATAGCTCGGTACATTCACTTTGACTTTTCCGCCCAGTGTGACGCGCGAAATATCAATTTCAGGCAAATCAGCCTTCACTGCAACCGAAGTCAAATCCGTTACCTTGAATATGCTCTTGTCGGGGTGGACCAGTTCGCCCACAGCCAGGTCGTGGTGGCTGACAACGCCGTTGACAGGCGCAATAATGCGCACCAGCCCACTGATATGCCCGGTACTGAGCACATTAGAGAGAATACTCGGGTCGGCGCCCAGGAAATCCAGCCTCTGCTTGAGCGTGTTGTAATGCTGCCTTTCTTTTGCAGTTTCGGCTTCCGCCAACTGCAAGTCTTTTCGCAGCAAGGACTTATTCTTGAAAAGATTCTTTTCTCTCTCATAGGCCATGCGAGCTTGTTCGAAATTCGCTTTGGCAGTCGCAGATGCGGCCTTAGCTGCCAGATAGTCCTTCTGGGCTGAAATCTTCTCTCTGTACAAGCCTTCTTGACGGTGAAATTCTGTCAGAGCCAGATCATTTTGCACCTGGGTTGCATCAAATTGAGTCTGAGCCTCGATGAGCGACTTGGGACGAATCAATAGTTCGTTGTAAACCATTCGCTCACGCTCTTCATGCGCTTGCGCGATATTCAACTTAGCTTTGGCTTCAATGAGCTCTGCTTGTAAATCAGAAATTTCCTGACTGTCCAGAACAGCCATTATTTGCCCACGTTTGACTTCCTGACCGGGCGCTACTCGAATTTCCTTCACACGCCCGTTAATGCGGCTTGTGACGTCGACTTCTTTGCCGAGATCAGGCTCGATCTTTCCAGTCACGTGCATGGGAATTGTCAGTGACCGCTTCTCAACAGCCTCATGCTGGATATCTATTTGCTGTGCGACCTTCTCACTAACTTTTATTAATTTAGGTCCGCTCGGAACTGAGTGATTGGAAAGCGAGGCATCCGCAGAATCACTTTTGGTGCCGCACGAAGAAAGACTCGCGACAGAAATAACCGAAAGAAAAATGCTGGCGAGGAAAATACCCTGCCGATATACACCTTGAATCGAACCTTCACGAGGCGTATTTATGAGGTGTTGTCTGCACATTAGAGTCTCCGATTGCGAACAAACACTAAAATTAGTTTGACCGCCAGTTATGAGCATACACTATCAAAGAAGTAGGCTAGGCGCTTATTCTATGAAGTGCGTTATTTCCTAAGATTGTTAGCGGCGCATCACACGCGCCAGATTGGCAAACCCAAAATCGCTGTGTACCGACTGCTTACAAACGAAGATTCTGAGCCATTCTTTCCCCAGGAAGACAAAGGAGACATCTCCAGGCAGGGCGTGCGCGGTGCACTCTTCTGGTTATTTGCAATTGCTCTTACAATCCGCCTCTGGTTCTGCTTCTTCCACAGTCACGTCAATGCATATGCAGGCTTCGACGCAGTTGGATATATAAATGCCGCTAAGGCAATTTTCGAGCTTAACACTCTGCCCGCAAGTTTCGCGAAAGACTGCCTGTCAACGCTGACTGGCGGTGCGTCAGCGTCTGTAGCCTCAAATGTGCACGAGAAACTGCTGTCTCTTCAGCCTCTCATGTTGTCGGGTCCTTCCTATCCGATATTCTTAGTACTTTCGAATATTCTCACGATATCCGCCTACGACCCGGCCGACTGGGTGAAGCCCGTAGCAGCGCAATGCATGCTTTCCTCAGTAACAGTCGTACTGATTGCGGCAATCGGAAGACAACTATTTGATCGCAAAACAGGTGTGATGGCTGGTGCTATTGCGGCAATTTATCCCCCTTTCATAATCAACTGCGGAAGGGCGTGTACTGAAACTTTTGCAGCCTTCCTGCTCGTGCTTTTCTCATACGTGTTTTTATACGTCGCTCAAACTCAAATTCGTTCGGCCGAAGAAAAGCCGGAAGAAAGGTTCCGCTTCCTAAAGCTTTTCGGCGCCGCCGTTGCGCTTGGAAGCATAGCTGCTTGCCTTTCACTGGCTCGGACAACGCTTTTGCCACTGTCAGCAATCGCTGTCGTGATGCTGTTTTTCAGACTGAACGGCAAGATGAGGTTGAGCGCAGTGGCCTCTTTTGTTGTCGGATTCGCGCTCATACTAGTACCGTGGTTTGCCGCCCAGAAGTTGATTGTCGGTCGCACCAGCCTGGTCATCGATCGAGTCAGCCGCCTCAACTACGGCCTGGGCACTTCATCGCAAACGCAGGGATGGACAGGATTTCCAATTCACTTCCAGCCAATCATGGATCGCACTGTAAATGTGCAGACTCTGACACACTTGTCTGAAGATCCTGGACCTTATTTATGGCTTTTGCAGGACAAAATCCCGCGCTTGTTGAAATGTGGTTGGAATGACTTCAAAACCTGGCTGGGAGTATTCTCTCCGCCCGCCCAGGACGTTCTTCACCAGTTCATCATTGCCTTTGCCGCAGCTGGGATGATTCTCAGCCTGGATAGTACCAAGGAGAAGACTAATCAGTGGCGCGGGCGAATGACTGGTGTCATTTTCATGGTGCTCGTCCTGCTTATGCATTTGCCCTACATATTCTTTGTCACTGTGGGCCGTTACAATCTCACGGCCATGCCTTTCCTTATGGTTTTCGGAGCGTGGGGATTGCGCAGACTGCGCCATCTCGGCAACTGGAGCAGCGAAAAAGCTGACGTCCTGGAGCTTGCATATCCTTCTATCTACCTGCTCTTCGTAATTTTTGTCCTGGCCGATCCGCTTGCCGTTCTGGTCAATGCCTTCGGTGAGAGGGGAGCCGCAGAAATAGGAATTATGACAACCATCGGACTGAAAGCGGTTTTCTTCTTCTTTCTTGGCGGCATGACCTATGTTCTCATCAACAAAAAGCAAACGGGCTTTTATTCACGTGCAGTGAGCAATTCTCTATTGCTGGGAATCCTGGCGCTCAGCTTCTCTTCTCTGTGCTTGCCTGTAAGAGCAAACGGACGCTGGTACGAGAGACCGGTCACTTTTACCCGTCCAGGAGACGGTGTCACCTTCGAACTCGTGGCACCACCGGCAGTGGCCAAGTCTGTCAGAGACGGAAAAGCTTATTTGATGGTCGATGCAGAAAGCCTGGACAGTCTTACCAATGGGCTTTCCATAGCTATTGACGGCAAGAATTTAAGCGGACCTTATATTCCGGGACTGTCCTTGCTCGACGATCAAGATCATTTCGAGCGACGCGGCAATCAGTTGACCCGCGTAGCCGAGTGCCTTTTCGAGAGCTTCTCCAGCGTCGTTGGCGTTGGCAATAACGACGTTCGTCAATGGTTCCTGATTGCCATTCCAGCTGAGAAAGAGCCTTCTCTGATGGCTCTTTCCCGGGCAACTCAGGAAGGCGGTCGTTCGATGAGAATCACGATTAAACGCACTGCAGCCGGTCGTACGCGACTCTTCAAGGCGCTGACAAGAGACGACAAGGAATTGATTATTCCGGAATGGCAATATTACAGCTGGGATAAAGCCTTCTATGGTGTTGAACGCAGAGGTGGCATCTGCGACCCCAGGACCGACCACAAGCTCGAGGCTCATCGAGGCGATACCGGACATTATGTTCGCTTGCTGCTGCCCGCCCCGGCTGACTCAAAAACCAGAGAGACACAGGCTCTGTCGTATCAGCAAGTGCATGAGGTGAATGTCG
>CAZBOX010000311.1:0-7038 GCA_964493595.1 uncultured Candidatus Obscuribacterales bacterium
TGAGCAATCTCGGTGCGTCAACGTCGTTGTTGCGTCGAATGTCCTCTTTCTTTCTCAGAAGATCGTCTGTATCTCTCATCAAGTAAAACTCACGTGTTTGCAGAGCGGCTCTGCGTCTTTGCAGCTGGTCGATAACTCCCGGATCATTAGTGATCGCTTGAGCGGGTTGGCAATTGAGCGCAACCATTGGGAGCGTGAGGAATGCAACCAGTGCGAGAAGAATTTGTTTTTTGGTGTTTGCGTTTTTCATAACTACCTGCCTCCTTCCAGGATGACCCCAGAATAACGAGCTAAATGGACTTGTAGAAGAGCCACTTTTATGTTTTGATACTAGTCCACTTGGAATGATTCTAAGCCTTCCGACAAGTCGGGCGGATAGGCTAATCGCAACCCCAGCAAGACTCGAGCGGTTTCAGACACACGGGGCAATGCTTTTTGAAATTGGTGGTTTTCTCAGAAATCGCGTTGCAAAGAGGTTGATCTTGGACTTCCTTATTCATGTAGATCAATCTTCCGGCGTTGCACTGCACCGTCAGATTTATGATTCGATTCGTGGCGCGATACTCTCAGGGCGCTTGCGGTCCGGGGAAAAATTGCCATCCACGCGCGCTTTATCCAAATCCTTGGGTATCGCCAGAGCGACGGTGTCGATGAGTTTCGACAGTCTTCTCAGTGAGGGCTATATAGAAGCGAGCGTTGGTGCTGGAACATTTGTGTCGCGCGCGTTGCCTGAAGAACTTATGCGGCCGGCGGCACCAACAGTTGATCCGGCAACGCTGGAAGCGTCGACCCCGAAAGTAAAGGCACGAAGCCGCGGAAGAAAACGCAAAGAGGGGCAGGACCTGGATTCTGGTTCGGGCAGCAAGAGCTCGAGTCCAACTGCCGGTGATGCAGACAAAGTTCAAGGCTACAGGCTTTCCTGGTATGCCACCTCATTGCGTTCGCGACAGTGGTTGAATTTTTCCGCCGATGAACCTGCGGTACAGCTCTCTTTTGGGCGTCCAGCGATGAGCGAATTTCCGATGCGTGTTTGGAATCAATTGCTGTTGCACCATGCGCGCAAACGCAATCTTGGTTTATTAGATTCGCCCGCAAACGCCGCCGGCTTTATGCCGTTGCGAGAGCAGCTCGCCGCCTATCTTTCTCGGGTTCGTGCAGTTGCCTGCCAGCCGGAGCAAGTAATCATAGTAAACGGCTCGCAGCAGGGCATAGACCTTGTCGGACGCGTCTTAATCGACCGTGGTGATGACGTTTGTATCGAAGATCCCGGCTATATCGGGGCGCAGAAATCATTTGAGGCGATGGGCGCGAACGTTCTTCCAATTCCCGTAGACAAACAGGGAGTATCGGTTGATGTATTGAAAGAACATGAGAAATTGAAGCCTGGGTTTAGTCCTCAACTCGTCTATGTAACGCCATCCCACCAGTCTCCGACAGGTGTTGTTCTATCAGTCCCTCGTCGTCTGGAATTAATCTCCTGGGCTCGCCGCGTCGGTGCGTATATAGTCGAGGACGATTATGACAGTGAGTATCGCTACAAAGGACGTCCTATTCCGGCGCTGGCAGGGCTCGATCATGCCGGCACCGTCATCTATATCGGCACTCTTTCTAAGGTTCTTTTTCCCTCGCTAAGACTCGGATATCTGGTTGTTCCGCTCGATCTGGCTGAAGTTTTTACCCGCGCGAAATGGCTTGCTGACCGACATTCGCCATTGTTGGAACAGCAGGTCTTATGCGACTTTATTCGACTTGGTCACCTGGAAAGACACATCCGTCGAATGCGAAACTTGTACGAGCAGAAGCGAAAACTGGTAATTGAGGCGCTTAGAAAGCACTTTGGCGGTTCCGCAAATGTTCTTGGCGATGCGGCCGGCATCAATGTTGTTGTGCGCATTCCGTCGAATTTAAGCGACGACGAGATTGTCGCGCGTGCAAAAGAGTCTGGCATCGGCATTTCCAGCACCGCCCACTTCTACCTGGGGGAAGCTCCACATGGAGAATTTCAAATCAATTATGCGCATCTGAGCGAAGAGTCAATCGAGCCTAGTATCGAATTACTGGCAAAAATTACTTCAAATTAGGCAGGCGTAAGAATTTCCATGTCCGAAAATGGCGATTCCTTGATTAGCGTTTTTTGCGTGTTTTGGATCTTTTGGCGATGCGTTTGGCCTGTTGCTCCTGGCTGTTTTGATGCAAAATGAGTTCAGTGACTCTTCCGTTCTTATCGCGATTGAAGCTGATTTGCGCATACAGTCGAGCGAAGAAAAATTGATGCGAGGAACTGGGAATAAGTGCAAGTTTTTCTTGACCGGACGCCTGTGCCATTAACGAATCGTCTTCTCTCGTTATGGTGATGATAAAGCCAGGTGCCAATTCGTACTCGCCTTCGAAGTCCTTGAAGCCTGCCGGATCAACTTTTACAGCTTTGAATTTCTTGGGAGTTTTGAAGGGTTTGCCAAAAATAATGGAACGAAAATCAGCTGCCATTTGACTGACAGGTTGCGCTTCCACATTGCTGAGAATTGTTGTGCAGTATCCATCTTCAGGAATTCGCTCGAAGATTGTCGTGAATCCATCAATGCCGCCAGCATGTCCGGTAATTATTTTTCCATCGAGTGCTTCTACAGTCCATCCCAGTGCGTAATTTGCCTCGCCGGGTGCAAGCATTGCCTCGATGGTGGACTGCTTGAGTAACTTGCCACCGGACAGCGCCGTGTCGAAGCGCAGTAAATCCTCTAATGTTGAATACAGAGACCCGGCTGAAAACGGAAAACTCATGTCCAGATAATTAGCGTTGTCCAGACGTTGGGCGGAATCTCGCCTGTACCCCTGAGCTCTGTGTTTCAGGACCATTGTATTATTATCGACGCCGGAATTTCTCATGCCGCTCGGTTTGAAAATATGGTCGCGGAGATATTCTTCGTATGTTTTTCCAGAGACAGATTCAATGACAATACCGAGTAAGACGTATCCTGTGTTGCAGTAGTAGAACTTTTCTCCAGGCTTAAAGTCCAGTGGTCTTGCAATTACTGTCTCGACTATCTCTGTCGGAGTCCATCTCTTACGCACATCGAATTCGGGAAAGTCCGTGTAGCTGGGAATTCCGGAAGTGTGAGTGAGAAGATTTTGAATAGTTATTCCTTTCCAGTTCCTAGGCGCTTTCTTGAAATACTTTGAAATGGGGTCGGAGATTTTGAGTTTTCCCTTCTCTTGAAGTTGCAGTATGGCAATGGCGGTAAAGGGTTTTGTAACTGAGGCTAGACGGAATTTTGTATTTTCAGTGTTAGGAACGCCATGCTCAAGATTCGCGTGACCTGCTATACCGGTCCATATCCGCTTTCCATCCTTTGAAATTGCTGCAGCGCCGCTAAAGTCAAAGGCGCTGATGCAGGCGTCAAAGTAGACCTGCAATTTGTTCTCCAGCGCTTTACCTGTTTTTCCTGTCTTTGAAACAATTGCCATATTACGGCTCTTTGGTTAACGAATTTCGGCTCATGACTGATTCTACCTGAGTTCGCTCCTGTTACACGGTCGATATTTTTCGCTGTTAATTTCGTATACAAGCCCCTGTTCCCCCTTAAACGCAGCCGACGCCAAACATTTGGCGGCGCCCGCTTACTAGTGTCAAAAGAGACTCATGGCCGAACTAGAAACTCCACCAGCCAGACAACAGCAGCCGCAAGAAGCGCCCGAGCGCGCAGAACCTGTAAAAGTTGAGACAGCAGCCGCTACTGCCGCACTCAACGAAATCTCGACGAAACCATCGAAAGATCCATTGCAAGAGGCCGTCCAGAGAGGCGATATGGCATGGTTGAACGGTGGCATGCAAAAGTCGGGCGAAGTCGGTACTGCGGACTTTTTCCTTTCTTATGCAAGAGAGATGCATGGTGAGAGGAACGGTTCGCCGCTCTCGCCTGGGGAGATTGCCGCGCGCCAGTTGCGCGGGGTTTTTCGCGCGGCAGATATGGGTATTCCCAATCGCAACGATCACCTACTGAGCCAGGGAACTTTGCCGGATGGACGCGCGCTCTTCACTTATAACGACAAGTTGCGGACCGACCATCTCAAGCAAGCGGCCGTCGCAACAAGAAATGGTGTTTTAGAAACGGAGAAGAACTTTCAAGGCCGCAAGGATGGCTTGCAGACCGAAAGATTGACGCTTGGTCCGGACAAACAAGTTATTGAACGGCAATATGATCCGACCAGGAATAGAGAAGGTGTTTCGTCTTTCAGATCTGTCCGCGAAGGCGACAAATTGTCTATTGCTGCTGAATTTAAAGGGCGCGCCGATGGTTTGACCAGAGAAAATCTGACTGCCGATAAAAATGGGCAGACGCGTGTCAAAGAATATGCTGACGGTCGTCGTGAAGAGACTTTCACCGGCAAAGACGGCAAGTCGGAATCGAAGTTCTTTGATAAAGACGGTAAACCCATGACTGGAGAAAAATTCCAGGAAGGGCAAAAGGCGCTCGAGGCTAAAATCAAAGCGGAGAAGGCTGCACAACCCGAAGTCCGTCCCGAGAAATTGCCGGGCGAGGGTATTGTTCTGCCCCCTCTCAAAGCCGGTTGGGGCCCGTATCAAGGCCTGCAGCAATTGCAGCGTGAGGGCAAGATCAATCTTACTCCGCAAGAGATGAGAAAAGAGGCTGAGCGAATCAGAGATCGCGAGTTTGCCGAAAAGGGCATTCGTTCATTCAATCAAGGAGATAAGCTCGAATTTTACTCTCAGAAAGAACTGAAAGAACGCGGCAGAGGCGATGTTCAGCCGCAGCCCGGGCCGGAAACAAGCAGGGAAAAGCCGCTCGAACGCCAGACAAATGTTGAGCAGCGTTTGGCAGACATCAAGAAAGCACTTGAGCCGGGCGCGCCCATGACGCCTGTTAGTGCTGATGCTCTGCGCCGACAGCTCAGTGATCTGTCACCAGCCGAAATTCAAAAGCTGAAAGCAGGATTCAACAAAGATAATCCGAATGCTCTGGCAGACGCGATCAAGGACCGCTTCAGCAAGATGGATGGCGGTCTGGATCGGCACGCTCATCGCTGGGCTGAAGTCGAAGGTCATCTCAATCGCACCGGTCAACCGGGAGAAGATAGAGCTATCAAGCTTCGTGTCGACGCCCTGGAAGCTCGCTGGGCCGGTTACGACAACAATCGCAGTTTTGATTCGATCCAACAAAATACTCGCACGACATTGCTTGGGCTCACAGAGGAACAACGGCAGGGATTGGATACTTCTCTGGCGAAACTGTACGGAAAAGGCGGCTTGTCTGAGCTGTATGAAACAGGACCCGGCAAGGACCTGAAGTATGGTGGCAATCATTGGTACAACGTTGAAAACAAATTTACTAAGACTGTCATTGATTTGGCATCGAAGAAAGGCGTAGATGCTCGCACTCCGCAAGAGCAGGCAAGTCTCCTTAACGCGGCGCTCGAAACAAGAAGCGTTGACAGATTCCGAGAAGTTGCCGGAAAAGAAGTGATGACTGACGCGGGTCGCAAATATTTCTTGGAGAACGGCGGGCTCGAAAAAATCAACGAAAAGCGTTCTGCTGTAAGAGGTGGTGCTGAGAATGTATTTTCGGAAATTGAGAGACGAGAACTCACAGATTTAGCGAAGTCCGGCGAAGAAAGCCCAATTACGCAAATGAAAAAGGCGATTGGTGTTTTTTCCAACACGGAAACTTCGCTGGCCGCCGGAGTTCAGCGTATCGCTGAAACACCAAAGTTGCGCGAAGCGTACCTGAACGGTCGCGAACTCTCGATGACCAAGCGAGAGCCTAAGACCGAGCAAGAAAGGCAAGCTCTGGAATTTTACAATGAAGCGCAGAAGACTTTCAAATCGGCTTACTATTTTGGCTCCGAGCGCAAGGCTCAAAATTTTGATTCTCAAATAGTAAACGGACCAAACGGCGCGCTCTCCAATGGCCGGCTAGTCGAGCTCGGTTCGAGTAATTGGCAGCACCGCAGTGACTTGTTCAAGGCAATTGAAGGTGCGACGCCCGAACAACTGAATGGATTGTTCAATGGTGCTCGAGTCGAAAACGGAAGACCACAATCCGATGGTTTGGCAGATGGGCGAAAAGCGCTGTCGCTCGGCATTAACCGCGAAACTAATCGCAGCGGCTTAGATGCGCTGCTCGAAAAAAAGGTCGCTTACGGCATTGAACTTGGACAGATTGCCGACAAGATAAAAGACACTCCACGCGGCACTCCTATCGATGGAAAGGCACTCCAGGACTTGCGCGATAGAGTGCCCGCATTCAAGGGTATGTCGCCGGAGAAAATGCAGCAAGTTGTGGAAGGCTACCGACTCGATCAGGCAGTAAGGTCTAAGGAAGTCAACCCGAAAAGCCTCAGCAAACAAGAGCAGCAGCAACTTTCCAGTTTTCGCAATCTGGATGCTGAAAAGAACCCGCAAGAGTCCGCGTTGAAGGGCTTCTTGCAGGGTCGTGAAACACAAAGAACTATCGACAAGATGTTGAATGCTCCTGACCAGCCGGCTGGAACGCGCGCTTCCAGTGTTGCCGAGTACATGAAGGGGCTGAAGCCTGAAGAGGCGCGCAATCTGGAATTATTCCGCGGCATTCGCAACGATGCTGTTCAAACCAACGTCAAGCGTGATCTCAAAGAAGCAATTGGCGATGCAAAAGATCAACAAGCGTTCATAGCCGCTTTAAAGGGAGCAACGCCGGCTGAACAAGAGCGTTTGAAATCGCCAGAGTATCAAAAAGAAGTTCGCGCTCTGGCAGAGAGAACTGCCACTAATCCAGCCAGCCGATTGGCCGCGCAAATGATTTTGGACAGCTATGCCAATGGTAAGCCGCTCAGTAAGGCTGAAGGTGCAGTAGTCAACGCATTGGAAAGCGTGGCTAATCAGGATCAAAATGTATTCGACAAGCAGAAAGCTGTAATTGATGCTTTGAAGACCTCGCTGCGCGGCGACAAAGATGGCAGTCTGGCCAGAGAGCTGATGACGAATGAATCTTTGAAGAAAGCTCTTGGTGAGGCGGTTGGAGGAGACAGAAAGTTCAATACTGT
>CAZBOX010000312.1:0-7025 GCA_964493595.1 uncultured Candidatus Obscuribacterales bacterium
AAACTCTAGTCAAGCTAGATCGAGGTGATCATCTGTATGAAGACGGTGAAAAACCGATTGATGATAGACATTTATGATGAGTTAGTACCAAAAGCTTCTTTCGCGAGAAACTTGGGCTTGTGTTGACGTAATTGTCTCAGAGCTACATCCGTAGCAGCCAGATCGACTCGGGGCATGTACTCAAGCGCAGTTTCAATTGCTAGCGGATGTATTCCGCAGGCGATAACCGACTCTAGGAATATTCTCAATAAAGGAATGTTCCACCGTGACATTCTCGTCATCTAGTTTTTGCCTGAGTCGTTTGATAGATGTTCTTAGCGCTTCGCCTGTTGCTTCGCTGTCGGAGGCCCACACTCTTTGCAGTAGAGCGTCACCGCTAAAAACTTGATCTGGGTGACGCATCAAAAACTCGAGCAATGCGAAATCTTTAGGAACTAAATGAACCTCCTGACCGTTTTTTGCGACTCTGTATTTTGCGGGGTCCAGGGTAATACTTCCGGCGCTGAGAATATTGGCAACAATAATATGTGGTCTACGAAGCAACGCACGTACTCTTGCCGCCAATTCTTTCATGTCGAATGGCTTAGTCAAATAATCATCGGCGCCTGATTCAAAACCCTCTTCTTTCTCCGCTATAGCATGACGTCCCGTCAGCATAATCACCGGTACTGTTCCTTGCCTGGCTCGGAATCTTTTGCATAGCTCCACACCAGATGTAAAAGGCAAATTCCAGTCTAGAATAACAAGGTCGAATTCACCGAGCAGTAATTTTTCCCAGCCAGCATCGCCGTCATAGGCAATCTCTACTGAGTGGTGCTCGCCTTCCAGCCATTGTTCAATCAGGTTCGCAAGACTGGTGTCGTCTTCAACAAGAAGAATTTTTGCCATTGCCATAAACCTCAGGCCTCATGCTCTAATAAATATAGCAAAGGATGAGCAGATGCCGTCAGACACAAAGGACCAGGTCTTATCAAATAGAATATGAAAATCGTTGGCAATTATCTGGTTGAGACCATTAGCGCAGCGACCGATCGAGTGGCCACCCACCCTCGGAAACCACTCGATCCTCGCTTTCTTCCTCAACCTCAAACTGTTTTGAGCTAGTGGCCTTCAATCTTTAAGAATGTAGCTCGCAGCGCCTGCTTCTCAGCTTCGCTCAGTATTTCTCCTTCGTTGCGAGAGAACAAGCCGACACCCAAGATATTGACTCCACGAGAGCGCAGGTCCGATATGTATTGATACGCATCTCTCCACCACTGAGCGCTCTGCGAATCACTCACCGGGGTTTTATCATTTGTCTCGGAGGTCATAAACGGCTTGCCGATGCGCTGAGAGAATTGAACGAACGGCTCGAATATGTCCCTAAAGCTCCTTTCACGTCCATGTAATTTGCTGTATCCATCGGGACCCACAACATCAACATATCTTGCTCCCGGCCAGTATTTTGAGGCGTCCGGATCCCGCCCCAATTCGGTTGGATCAACGGCAGCGGTTGGGCACCAGACCATTTTTACATTTGGTGCCTCACGATGAAAAATGTCGGCTACATGTTGATATGCAGCAATGAAATCGTGACCGGAGCCGACAAAGGCGTGCTGCAAATTCATCTCCTTTCCAAAGCGCAAAAGCAAGTTTGCTTGCTTGCCGTCTTGTCCTTTCATATGACTGAGTTCACGAGCCATTTGCTTCAGTTGCCGGTCATATTCCCCGTCAACAATTCCCCTTGAGCCCTTTGCGAAGAACTCGCCATTTAGCGATATTTCCGGAGTCACTCCCGTTGCCAGGTCGTCGCGGACATGCTGCAGCTCATGCTCATTGCCAGGATGCACGGGGAACATCTCGAGGTTTGCTCTTCCGCCGATTGCAGATTCTAATGAGGCGAGCGAATTGTGAGCATTGCCACCAAACAGGAAGCCGGACGGCCAGTCAGTTGTAGGCGGCGGTGCTTCACCTGGCGGAATTACATCTCCCGGTGCTGGTTTATCGTCAGCTGGTGGCTTATGGCAGTGCCCACTGTGGTCTCTGCCCGGCTTGCTCCCTGGCAATGAATTCTCACCGCCTCCTCTGTTTCCGCCTCCTGAATTGTCACCTGTGCCACCATGCACCCCGGAATTGACCCAAATGATCGCCTGCTCGAGCGGTTCCAATGCTGTATTAAAAAGTTCTCTTATGTCCCCGAAATCAAGATGTCTAGCTTGATCTTTATTCAATTGAAATTGAGCTGTTTCATTGAAACAAAGAGGCTTTTTCGAGTTTGGATCATTGAATGACAGATTAATGTCAATGCTGCCGATGTCAACGAAATTGTTAGCTTGCGATCTTTTGAAGAGAGAGGATTCTTTGAAGTCGTCGATCGACACAAGATTTCTGGGTCCGTTGTTTTCACTCAGCAATAATTGATTGCTTTGACTCTCGAATGATTCTTTTTGCATAGTAAGATGCCTCGTGGCGTCAGGGAAGTGCCTAACGCAAAAACAGCGGTTGCTCGAAACATCAAACAATAAACTGAATGGTAAAGACGTGGCAGGTCTGTGTCAGACCTGTGGCAGAACACTCTCAGGGGGACGGAATATTTGGAATACGAAAAGCGAATGTGCTGCCAGCACCTTCCTGGCTCATAACAGAGATATCGCCACCATGCAGCTCCACCAGTGCTTTGCAAATTGCTAGCCCCAGACCGGTGCCGCCCTGTACTTTTGAATCTGACTCACGCACCTGCTTAAAGCGCTCAAAAATAGTCGTCATCATGCTTGGTGGTATTCCGCGTCCTTGATCCGACACCCTTATCTCTACGAACTGTTCATTAGTCTCGGTCGAAAGTGTGACCGTACTGTCTGGTGGTGAGAACTTGATTGCATTGGTTAGAAGATTGACAAGAATCTGAACCAGCCGCTCACTGTCTGCCAAAACTATCGCATCCGTAGGCGTAGCATAAATACTGACTTTTCGTTGTTGGCCGATCAGTCCGATTGCGTCAATCGATTTTTTGAAAACATCACTGACCTTCACTTCGGTTTTGCTCAATTCCAGCATCCCAGCTTCCATCTTCTCAATTTCCAAAAGATCTCGTGCCAGCGATAGCATCAGCATACTGCTGTGATGAGCCATAAGGATCATTTTTTTACCGCGCTCCGTAAGCTCACCTACTTTTCCACTGGAGACAATTTCTAGTATTCCTTGGATGGTGGTAAGAGGAGTGCGCAAATCGTGACTTACCATTTGCACAACCTCCTGGCGCAGCCTTTCTGCTTGCTTACGCTCCGTGACATCGTGGATTACGCAAAACATCTGATTTTCGACAGGCGACCAGTGCGCGGACCAGAGGGTGTCGGTCGTCTTTCCATCTTTTCGCAGCAGTCGTGTTTCGAATGGTGCGAGAGATTTTCCATTCATTAACAGCTTCAAATTCACCTGTACGGCATCTCGCTCTTCTTCGATGATAATGCTGCTGATTCGCCGCCCTATCAATTCTTCAGGCAAATAGTCGAGCAACTTTTTGGCGGCTGGATTGATAGTTATGAATGAGCCTTTGGCATCGAACGAACAGATCAAATCCTGAGCGTTTTCAATTACCAGTGATTCTTTGTGAGCGGCCTCGGCGAGCGACTCTGCCATAGCATGAAAGATCGTGTCCAGGCGAGCAATTTCATCAGATCCCTCCACAGGAGGATGTAACGGTTTTCGACTCGCCAGCAGCATGCTGTTATCAAAAATTATCGATAATCGTCGCACTGTATCCCGATTGTAAAAAACTACCAGAGTCACAGCCAGGAGTATATTGAAGACTACGGCTGCAAGGAGCAACGCTCGGACATTGGCTCGATTCTGAGCTTGAAGTTCCGGACTTTTTCTTATGATCTGTCGTTCTTCAGAAGCAAATGGCAATAGCTTGTTGGAAACCAGATCGCTCAGGCTCTGCTTCAAAAACCGGAACCTATGCTTTTTCTCCTTATCCCCTTGCGAATCTACAGCTCCAACACTGGCAGCCTTATGCGTTTCCATTATCTGCAATGCTTCATGTGCATACTCTTCAACCTCATCGACAGTGGCTAGCTGACCAGGATGATCTTTGATCAATACTTTCAGGTGCTTTAGATTCGCCAGCAGATCAGATTTGACAGCCCAATAGGTAGGCGACAGAGAATCGTCAGAACTCCATTCCCAGATAGGTAGATTATCAAGGAGACCTTTAATAAGGTGATTGACAGCCTCGTCGATTTTGGCTGCATGTTCTGCACGCGCAGCAACTTCTTCAGCCTGTGCTTGCAAATAGGCTAACCCGCCCAACACGGCAAGCTGAAATGTAAGCGGGACCAAGACAAGGAAAAGACCCTTTTGCAACAAAGAGCTTCCTAATTTCATCTGTCACTCCGGGCGCGCTCGATTCTCATTATGACATGTGCAATCAGCAAGTAGAACCTCTCTAATAAAGAAGGTTGCTAGCTTGCGCATGGGCCAGTAAGGGAGCTTGCAATCAATCCCTATATTGCAATCGAGAAAAGTAACTTCAATGCGATGACTTCCGTGATTGCCACAGGTCTGCCATTCCTTTGCCATCACTTTGTCACCGCTGGTGAGGTCCAATGAGGCACGACGTCCAAAGGCACTGGGCGGCATAGCGAGGAGCCGTTTATTATGAGAGCAGAAATTCATGAATCAACAAACTCTACACTAAATTTTTACGACCAGAACGTTGTTACGAGGAAACTCCATCTGGCCGATGTCAGCGATATCGAACCCAGACTTAAAAAAGACGTTACACATACTGATGACCCGCGATGGATGCGGATGCTATCCAGAACCAGTGGAGACGGTCAAGTGCAAGCGACTCCGAATGAGTTGCAAATGGCGAAGTCTTTAGCTCAGAAAGTAGAAAGCCGCCTTATACCCGAGGGCGATAGGGCAATTCTCAAGGACATTCGAGAAAGCATTCTAGATGGTGACGTGCTGCGTCTTAATACCACCCTGCAGGGAATGCAAGACAAGCCTGAAAAGTTAAGCCTTTTCTGCGATGAGATCAATAGGCAGTTTGCCGGCACTGGTACAAAACTCTCAGTGCAAAATGATGGAACCGTTTTGCTCAGACACAAACCAGGAGAGCATCGCCAGTTTTCTAAAGACGGAACTGCCAAAATCGATCAGGAGCCAGACACTGCTATTCAATTCATTGGCAGTGAAATCTTGTTGGTCAAATGGCCAATTCAAGGTAGCGAGCCAATAAAGCCTTTGCTGGACGAAAACGCGGAATCGGGCTCGGTAGAATCACTCATGGAGAAAATCAGCAACAAAACAATCGGTTTTCTTCTTGATGACTATTTATTTCCTGCAGCAGTCACGCAAAGAAAGAGAGAAATACTTCAAAGGCAGCATCCCATGATGGACTCTGGCGAGCTGAACCTTTTCACCATCGACAAATAGTCCAGCTGCAGTCGGCCGCGAAGGTCACGTAATTGACCGTTTCTAACCCGCAAGGAGGTTTACCCATGAATAGTGATGCACATAGAAAATCAGAGAATGTAAGAATTTCCTGCCTGGGAATGGAGGCTCCAAGTTCAGATCCGGAAGCTCGCGAGTGCATGGAAGGAGTCGCCCGTTTGAGAGAAGAATTTGTTAATAGCTATACCGGAGACAAGGCGGAAGGACAGAGACTTTACCAGGCTTTAGTAACAGGATTCAACCTGGCAGGCAGCCCTGGCATGAAAAAATTGCTGCCCAATATCAAACTTGGAGATACTTTTGAAGAACGCTTCGAAGTATTTGAAGAGGGAGTCAGAAGTCCGGAACTAAAGACGATTTGTCCGAAAGACGGAATTGCTTCAAAACCCATAGAGCAGCCGGACAGCGAACTTTGGGCTGGTTTTTAATTCGAGCCTGGTCTGACGCTTTAACTTCAAATTGCCGTTTTGATTTGTAACGCTACTAGCGCATCGACGATTTCTTTGCGCAAGTTCTCTACGCCGATTGATGGAGCTTGCCAACGACTGATTTTCTGTTGGACCTTAAGCAATTTACTAAGCAATACCTGAGGTAATAGACCATGAACTTACTGACAAAAAAAATCTATTGTTTCATCTCAATGTCCGTGATTGCCTGGTTTAGTTTATACACCGGTGAAAGCGCCTTTGGTCAGAGTGCTGCGGACGATAAACTTCACGAAGACTTCGGACACGGCAGCTTGAAGAAGTGGATTGTCGATGGCAATGACACAACCAAAATTATCAAGCTAAAAGATGGCAATCATGTCGGCTCCTTCCAACTGAATACGCGAGTGGACGGCTCTCCATGTTCGGCGCTGATGGCGAAATTTCCGGCTGGCAGATTTGATGCCGGCAAAACATATAGCGTGTCATTCAGAACTAATTTGGTCTCCTTCAAACCTGATACTTCAAAAGACACGATTTTTCAATTATTTGATCCCATTTCGAGCGGGACCAGACAAGGAGCACCAAATGACGGACCAATTAGCTTATTTACCGAGAACGGCTTAATAAAGCTGAAAATCCGAGACAAGGTTGTCTACACAGGGAAATACACTGAGCGCACTTGGGACGACTGGTACATTCACGTAAAACTTGCCGCTCCTGGCAAAAATGGTCAGCTAAGTCTTGTTAGAAACGGTCGATATGTAGCCAATGTCAAGGGCGCAAATCTATACAGCGCTCGTCCACACCAATTAGAGATTGGCATTTGCAACTCGCTCACCGGCAAGGGTTCCGTCACTCGCGATCTTTACATGGATGAAATAGCAGTCGATGAATACCTTACAAATTGAAAGTGAACGCAAATAATCTCGTTTGCCGCAAAGCCTCGTTTTATAGAGGAGTAATAAATGCGGCGCACTGACCAATTGGTCTGCTCTTAATTTTGCAACCGGAGCCCTCGTCGATAGGAAAAGTGTCGTGATGAAAAAGTTCAAGCGTTCAAAGAACGGACAAGTCGTCGCAACTGCTGACTTGCTTTTAACTGTACCGCTGGCCATTCTTGGATCATTTTTCCTTATCGACGCGGGGTTGATTAGTTATTAC
>CAZBOX010000313.1:0-7005 GCA_964493595.1 uncultured Candidatus Obscuribacterales bacterium
CCATCATCCTGCAACTCGGTGGAGGAGCTGGACAATATCAGCACTACTTCAAGCCGCGCATGACTGCGATGCAGAAATAGTTGATGGGACCGCCGGTCATCCTGCCGGCTCCAAAAGAAATTTGGGCGGCGCGAAAGCGCCGCCCTTCTTCCATCGAGAAGCATTTGTTTGGCGGTGGGAGTCAATAACAGTTGGCGTGCCGTAAAGACCGATTCTTTCGTGTTCTTGAATCTCTTTGACTAGCTTGGAAAAGCTTAAATTGGGCGCGATGCTTGCTAGCTTTGCCCAAGAAGCACAACAGGTGAGTTTTAGACAAACTGGTTACTTTTGAGTAGCAAACCAGTTGAATCGAATCGAGCGTTTTTCGGTTTTAGAACAAACCCATGTATGTTAGTCTCTGTAAATCTTTCTGTGCTAGGCAACTTCGCACTGCGTCTTTGTTTGATTTGAAAAGTTATTGAGCAGAAAAATTGGCTTCCTGGATTGCGTTCGATATTTTTAGGGAAACTCTGCCTGCTAATTCTGTAGCGCTGAATTTGCCTTTTCTCTGTGTTTGCTTTCTTTTCTTCTTCTCTACTGGTTCTGCTTTTGCGCAGGATAATAACAGCATGTTGCAATTGCGGCCGGCGATGTCGCCTGCACAGACAACACTGAAACTCTCGCTGAGCGAGTCTGTAGATATTGCATCCAAAAGATTTCCTTCCATTTCCCGCGCTCGAATGGAAACACGCACTGCTAGTCACGACATTTCCATTGCCAAAACAGAATACTTGCCCAGAATGGACTTGCTCTTTCAAGAACTGCGCGCGACACAGAATGTCACTGCCGGAACTATTCTGCCGCAGTTTTTGAATGTGATACCAATACAATCCGGGCAAGCTCAGAACAGCTCGAGTTTTTCCAGTATCTTCGGCTCCAATGCCGGTCTCAATTTTTCCTGGGAATTGATCGATTTCGGCAGGCGCGCTGCTAATGTGAAATTGTTCAAGCAGAATATGAACAAGGCGTCAGCGCAAGAGCGGTTAACTGAACTCGATGTCGCATTCAATGCTGCCAGCAATTATTTGATGGTTCTTATGGCTGAGCAGCAAATACTTGCCTGCCGCGCAACGCTCGAGCGTATGAAAGATTGGTCGTTAGTTGTGCACACACTTTGCGACAAGGGGCTAAAGCCAGGCATCGACGCCGATAGGGCTGATGCAGAAGTCTCGCTGGCCAAAATAGCGCTTATCAGAGCCAGGCGTGAGGCGGAGCTTGTTAATCAGGATTTGTCTGAGTCCATAGGCATGGCCGGTACTGTCGTGAACACAGCTGACAGTCCTCTTGTGGTTCGACCTCAAGTAAAAGACTATCAAGTGAGCGCCAATCTGGAAAGTTTAGAAAGGCATCCGATGGCAATTTTGCGAAAGTCCGACGTGGAGGTAGCACGGGCACGGATGCATTTGCTCGAGCGTACATGGTATCCGCATCTCTGGTACGAGTCGGCGATCTGGGGGCGCGGTTCTGGAGACAGGGATTTTGTCAAGCCGTTAGCTGACGGCATTCTTCCAAAAACTGCCAACTGGGGAGTCGGATTTACGTTGCAGTTTCCTGTGATGCAGTATTACAAAGTAAAAGCGGAAAAAAGTGCGCAACGCTCGACAATAATGGCCAGACAAGCGAATTATGACGTGGCTATGCAGGCGCTGATTAAAGAAGACGCTAAGGCGAAGGTGCTCCTCGCTCGGGCTGAAGAGATGGCGGATGAAACTCCGACTCTCGTGAGAGCCGCAAAAGATAACCAGGTAAAAGCCAAAGAGCGGTATCGAGTGGGACTTACCAATGTGATAGAAGTTGCTGACGCCGAAAGAACTCTGGCTAAAGCGGAGGTGGAGAATGCAGACGCTCAACTTCGCGTCTGGCAGGCACTGCTTGCGATTGCCTATGCACATGGCGATCTGAAGCCGTTTTTAAATCTTGTTTCTCTAGTCGAGGCGCGCAAATAATGTGGCTGCAGATAGTCTCGATGAAACGACCGGTGACTGTGATAGTGGCCGTCATTAGCATCATGCTGGCGTCAATCATGGCGATCACATCGATGAAAAGAGACATCTTTCCAGATTTGAACATGCCGGTCATTTACGTTGTGCAAGGCTACGGCGGCATGGCTCCCAATCAAATGGAGGGATACATAGTCTCGACTTACGAGGTTCACTTCCTCTACATTCCTGGCATCGATCACATCGAATCTCAGACAATCCAGAATTTGTCCATGATGAAAGTTTACTTCCATCCAGGCACCAACATGTCTGAGGCACTTTCTACTTGCGTAGCCATGGTCAGCCGCGCTCGCAGTCTGATGCCTCCAGGAACCGTGGAGCCGTTTGTACTTAGATTCGATGCAGGCAGTTTGCCGGTCGGTCAGCTTGTTTTGTCCAGTAAAACCAAGACAATAGACGAACTTCAAGATCTTGCATATGTTCGCGTCAGACCTGAGCTTGGTACTATACCCGGTGCTTCGGCGCCACCTCCCTTTGGCGGCAATGTTCGTACGATAGTCATCAGCGCGGACGCTGAAAAGCTCAAGCAATATAGTTTGTCCGGCGACATGATCGTAAAGGCATTAGCAACAGGCAATGAAGTTGTTCCGGCTGGAAATGCGCGTATCGGCGATTTTATGCGCATTACACCCATCAACAGCGATTTGCCGGACATCCACCAGCTTGATGACCTGCCTCTAAAAATGGGGCCTGGTCCCACTGTCTTTTTGCGAGATGTAGCCACTGTAACTGACAGCAGCGATATTCTTGCCGGTTATGCGCTCTACAACGGCAGGCGTACAGTCTACGTACCGGTTGTGAAGCGTGCTGATGCCTCCACTGTTTCTGTCGTAAATGCGCTGCGCGAGCATCTGCCTGTTATGCAGAAGCTTTTGCCGGAAGATGTGACGATAAGCTATGAATTCGACCAATCCAAACATGTCACTGATTCAATCAAAGGTGTGCTTAATGAAGGCGCTCTGGGCGCCATATTGCCAGGGCTGATGATTTTTCTCTTCTTGCGCGATTTGAGAAGCACACTGATAGTTGTAACAACAATTCCCTGTGTATTGCTTGGCGCCTGCGTATCTCTTTACGCAACCGGTCAGACTATTAATATTCAAACTCTCTCCGGGCTGGCTCTGGCGATCGGAATTCTTGTCGACGAGGCGACTGTCGATATCGAGAATATCCATGCCCACATGGCGCGTGGTGAGCCGGTGACGCGTGCCACTCTAGCTGCGGGGTTCGAGACCCGGGTTCCTCGTCTTTTGGCGATGCTATCGATAATAGCTGTTTTTGTGCCCTCGTTTTTCATGACCGGGGTGACTAAATCTCTGTTTGTACCGCTGTCTCTGGCCGTTGGCTTCTGCATGGTCTGGTCATTCTTTATGTCCAGCTCTCTGGTGCCGGTGATGGCTGTGTATCTGATAAAGCACAAGCCTGAGGAGGTAGAAAAAGAAGGTTTCTTCACTCGACTTAAAAGTGCACACGCCAATCTGGTGTCGAAACTTATGAAGATGAGGGCAGTTGTCATCCCTGCGTATTTGATCTGCTTTTGCTGCCTTAGCGTTGTGCTTTTCTTGCAGATAGGACGAGAGCTTTTTCCTGACGCTGACACTGATGAATTTAGAGTGCGCATGCGCTGCCAGACCGGTACGCGTGTAGAAGTGACAGAGGAAAAGGCACTGCAGATGATTTCAATCATCAAGCGTGAGGCTGGCCCCGGCAATGTGGTGGCAACGCTTGGATATGCAGGGCAGCAGCCAGTTCAGTTCGTCATAAGCTCGGTATTCTTGTGGACGAGCGGACCTCATGAAGCTGTTATGGATGTGAGTTTGCGCAAAGAGGCAAAAATAGAATTGCCAAAATTCAAAGACCGCTTGCGAGAAAAGTTCAAGGCTGAGATGCCCGATGTCAGCTTTTCTTTCGAACCAGGAGATCTCGTTAGCCAGATTATGAACCTCGGCTCTCCCACTCCAATCTCTGTTGTGATTAAGGGACCGGACCTTGATGAATGCAAGTTGTATGCGGAGCGTGTCAAGGCGGAAATGGCTAAAATTCCTTATCTTCGCGATTTGCAATTCGGCCAACCACTTGATTATCCGACCGTGGACATAAATATAGACCGGGAACTGGCTGGGCAATTCCATCTTACTCCGGCTCAGATTGGCAGAGCGCTGGTTCCGGCTACTTCCTCAAGTCGCTATATCCTCGAGAATTTTTGGATGAATAGAAAAACGGGCGTAGCCTACCAGGTCCAAGTTCAGGTGCCCCAACAGCAAATTCAGTCGATCGAAGCGCTGAAGCATTTTCCGACCATGCACACGGACAACAGTGAGCATCCACTTCTTGGAGATGTTGCCTCAGTCACATATGGAAAGTGTGTTGGCGAGTACGATCGCGATAACATGATGCGCATGGTTTCACTGACAGCGAATATTGCCGGGGCTGATCTAGGAACTGTAGGCAAAGCAGTGCATGCAGCTGTTAAACGAGCTGGCGCTCCTCCTCGCAGCGTTCGTGCCAGGGTAGCCGGGCAAGTTCCTGTTTTGAGCGATACTTTTTCCCATTTGTTTATTGGGCTTTCACTTGCTCTCGTAGTCATCTTCTTGATGCTTACGGCCTATTTTCAGTCGCCTAAACTGGCTGTCGTAGTCTTGTCCACGGCTCCGGCAATAGTCAGTGGCGTGCTTGTAATGCTTACGCTTACACACACGACTTTGAATATCGAGTCGTTCATGGGTGCCATCATGTCAATCGGAATCGGGGTAAGCAACGCTATACTGATGGTGAATTACGCGGAGATGAGCAGGTCGGAGGGACTTTCATCCGTGGAAGCGGCTATTCACGGGGCTCAAGAGCGCTTGCGTCCTATTTTGATGACATCGATTGCCATGGTGTCGGGGATGATACCAATGGCTCTGGCATTGAGTGAAGGAGGGCAGCAGAGCGCGCCGCTTGGTCGCGCCGTAATTGGGGGATTAACAATGTCCACTCTGACAGCACTTACAGTGCTGCCGCTCTTTTTTGCTGTTATTCAGAAGCATAGTCCGATTACATCTCCGTCAATTCATCCAGACGATCGCGGCGAGTAGAAGGTTTTGAAGATGAAGAGAATTGCCCCGAATCGATTTTTGTTCTACACCGTAAACGCTTTTGTTTTGTTGGCCACATGTCTTTCTTCTTGCACTAAAGAAGTCCAGGAAACCGGTGTGCACGAGAGTGCTCTGCAAGAGGTGCCTGTTGTTCAGGCGGTCAAGAAAACTCTTTTCCGAGTAGACCAACTGCCTGGAGAAATACAGGCATATCAGGACGTTGCTATCTATCCCAAGGTGCCTGGATTTATTGACTGGATAGGCGTGGATCGTGGCTCCAAAGTAAAAAAAGGTCAGCTGATGGTCACCCTTACGGCTCCGGAATTGCTGGCGCAGAGAAATGAGGCATTCTCAAAGGCGAAGTCTACGAAAGGCGAGCTTCATGAAGCGGAGGCAAAGCTTGCTTCAGCTCGTGCGATGTTGCTCGAGGCCAAAGCGCAATTAGCCGGAGATACAGACACTTATAAGCGTACCAAAGAGGCTTCCCTGGTACCGGGGGTAGTGGCGCCTAATGATGTTGTCGTGCTGGAAGAAAAAGTCGAAGCAGATAAACAGAAGGTCAGAGCCTGGCAAGAGAATGTCCTTGCCGCGGAGAATTCCGTTCGGTCGATGAAAGACTCTTTGACTGCCGCACAGAGAGCAAGCGACAATTACAAAGATGTTTCAGATTACTTGAAAATCTACGCTCCCTTTGATGGCTATGTGACTGAGCGAAATATGCACGTAGGCAGCTTTGTAGGACCGCTCGGCAAGGGAGCTTACCCGGCCATCGTGCGTGTTCAGCAGCTAGATCTCCTTCGCATCATCACACCAGTACCTGAAACTAACGCCGGAGGCGTACTTCCCGGAGCCTCCGTCGAATTCACCGTATCAACTCATCCAGGGGAGAGATTCACGGGATCGGTAGCCCGGATCGGAAATTATCTCGACCAGAAGACTCGTACCATGCCAGTTGAGCTCAACTACGAAAATCCCGGCTGGCGTGTTCTTCCTGGCATGTTTTGTGAAGTGTACTGGCCGACCAGGCGCAAGCATCCTTCTATATTTGTCCCGCCCACTGCTGTCGAGACTACTTCAACTCTTTCCACTTTTGTTTGTCGCATTCGCAATGATGAAACCGAATGGATTCCTGTGAGACGGGGCGAGATGATGCAGGACCTCACGGAAGTTTTCGGTAATCTGGAAGAGGGTGACTTTGTAGCGCTTCACTGTACTGACGCTCTCAAGCCGCACACGAAGGTAAAGCCGATTGCGACCAAGATTGAAACTGCAAGCACGACCAACGAGCCACGTCCTAGCTATAACGATCACGGCACTGTTTATTCCATACCTGATAAGGAGCGCTCGGAACTTTCCGAGCCAGAGAACAGGAGCAAGCCGAAGGCGTACTGACAGTATCTTTTATGTCAATCTAGCAGCAAGGCGATAGGCTAGCAGAAAAACTTGCTGAATCTATATTTGAAAGTGTCTCTGCAATCGCATTCATATCCAGAACGATTTCCTTTAATTGCGACGGGGAGATTGCTTGCGCTGCGTCGCTTACGGAATTCTTTGGATCGCAATGTGTCTCGAGCATGATACCGTCGGCTCCACATGCAATTGCTGCGCGTGACATCGGGCGGACCAGCTCGCTTCTGCCGGTTCCGTGGCTTGGATCAACGATGATCGGGAAGTCGCACAGAGCTTGCAGAGCGGGAACGCAACTCAAGTCGAGCGTATTTCTCGTGCTGGTTTCATATGTGCGAATTCCGCGCTCACAAAGAGCGACTCGGTCGTTTCCTTCCAGCAAAATATACTCGGCCGCTTGAAGAAGTTCTGCAATGGTGGCTGACATTCCCCGTTTCAGGAGAACTACTTTGTCGGTTCTTCCCACCTCTTTCAGCAACTCA
>CAZBOX010000314.1:0-6986 GCA_964493595.1 uncultured Candidatus Obscuribacterales bacterium
CCTTCAATCTCTTGCATCAGAGCTCTGATTCGAGCCGATTCCTTTCCCCGTCTTTCTTTCTCAGCAAGCGCTAACGCCATCCGCAGACAAGTGATTGCGTCGGCGTCCTTGCCTTTTGCGTGCAACACTGAGCCCAGCATATATTGCGCGTTGACAAGCCGACCTTTCTCTTTCCCCCCAATCAGCCTGGCATATTCACAAGCTTTTCTTGCGGACTCTTCGGCATCATCGAGTCTTTTAACCTTCATCTGGAGTGTCGAAAGATCGCAGTAAAGAGGGATCATGAAATAGACGCTTTCAAATGCATCAGTATCTGCGTTCTTCAGATCCTCATCTTTGAAATCCTTTAATTTCCCGATATCTCTTTCGATTATCTCAATAGCGAATGGAATGGAGTTTTGCTTGGCTAGTGCATCTTCCATCACTCTTAGAATATCAAGATACTGATAGCTGGCAACTCCAAAAGATTCGCGCGTATTTTGAAGGTGTTTCCTGATTTCCGCTTCGATATTCTTGGGCTCTTCTGTCTGCAGACGCCGCGCCAATGACTCTGTGACGTGCTGCATTTTCAGCGTTTTCTCTTTTATATGTCCGGCGGTCGTCGCGCTCGTAAGAATATTCTCTTCGGTATCGAAAGCCTTATCGGATTCACGCTTCAATGCGGCCGCTGACGGTTTATTGGCAAGAGTGCATTCCGGTTCTATCGCAATTGCCCTGTCGAACATAGTTGTTGCCAGAGAAAAACGACCGGATTTGCCCAACTCAGAGGCTAATTCAACAGTGGGAATATACAGCTGATTTATGGCTTCGACTCTTTCTGCAGTATGCTCGGGTGGCAAATGCTCGTATGCCTCTTTCAAATCATTGGCAGCCAAATCCTCATGACCTGCAGCTCTAGCCTTAACGGAAGATCTGACAAGAGAAGCAATATCAGGCTTGTTTTGTGCTGGAGTGCATCCGAATAAGAATGTCGATATCGCCGCCCACAGCAGGCAAATTTGACAAGCTCTCGAACTTATTTTCATCGCAACCATCAACTCTATGCATGGCAAATTGTCCCACAGAAGAAGCATGGATTGCAGCATATAATCGGCAAGAACTGCGCTAATATTTCTCCTTGTCACTAGCCGAACCTGATTTCATGAAGAATAACGACTCAGTTCCCAAGCTATTTTCAGAGCGCCTGGTCTTAACTATGCCAGGAAAAGACCAGGTCGATGAAGTAGTCGATTATTACGTGAGAAACCGCGAACATATCGCCAACTCGCAAGCGCTCATGCCCGAGTCTTTTTACACGGACTTTCACTGGAGAGATAGACTGGAGCAGAACCTGCAGGCATATAAACGAGATGAAGCTCTGAACCTCTTCGTTTTTCTTCGCATGGGTGAATACGCCTCAGACAGCCGTGTGATCGCATCGGTAAATTTCACGTCGATTTTGAGACGTGCAGCTCAATTTTGCTATCTCGGTTACAGTTTGGACAAAGACTGTCAGGGCAAAGGATACATGACAGAAGCACTGACTACGGCGATAGATTTTGCGTTTCAGGAAATGAACGTCCATCGCATAATGGCGAATTACGTCCCTCACAACCTTAAAAGCGCAAGAGTCCTGAGTCGCTTAGGATTCGTCATTGAAGGCTTTGCTCGTGATTATCTCTTGTTGAATGGGCAATGGCAGGACCACGTCCTTACATCGCTTACCAACAAAAAATGGCGCCAGTCATAGTTTTATCCTCGTCAAACTGGGTGTTGCGTCTGGCAGGCTTTGAGTTAGGATGTAATTCAGACAAATTACTACTGAGACATGGTCCGTCTGGTTCGGACCATTAGAGGCAGGCAAATGGCCTGGATTAACACCATTCGAACCCTTTATATTTCCTTCTACTCGAGGGACGTCTATATCCGGGCGGCGCGAGAATGGCGCGGAATTGGCTTCGGCTATCTTTTTGTACTGGTGCTCATCTCGACAGTCTGTATCGGCATTTGGGTGCACGTCTGGGCAAACACCATCATCATTCAGTTTGAGAAGGTGATTTTGCCGCAGATGCCGACTCTGACTCTGAAAGATGGTCGCATGACGATCGACAAGGACCTCCCCTATGTAATTACGATCGAAGGCAGCCCGGTTATTCGTTTTGATAGAACAGTGGAACAACCGGCCGACGCTTCCGAATTTGCTCCAATTGTCTTCGGCGAGTCTGGCTTTGCTCATTTTGTCCGCGAAAAAGGTCGGGTAAAGAAATGGGTCTATGAGAAGGTCTGGAGTCTCGTCCTCGATCCGCTCGGCGTGGCCAAGCACATCAAATTCCTCAAGACATGGCTGGGATTGATAGTGGCAGGAATTCTTCTGCCCATTCACTTCGCCTGGGTTGCGTCGCAGGTATTGATATTGGGTGCGATTGGCAGGGTCTACACCGCTACCATGAATTTCTACCTCTCATACAGCAAGCTCGTTCGCATTTCAGTTGTGGCTGTCACGCCGGGAGTCGTACTGGGCACACTCTTGATTCTCAGCAATCAGTTCTTTCAGCTCTGGCTCGGCATTTACGGCATAATGGCAGCTGTTTATCTTTTCTACGGTGTCTATTCAAATAAACATGCCGACGATCACATTTTTTACGACACCCCCCTGGACGATGGTTATCCGGAGTCTACCGAATTCGAGTGTTGATGAAGGAATTCAGCTTTCCTTGATCAATCTGTCCAATTCAAAACGAGCGGATTTCATGCAGGAGACGGCTTTTCCTTTGAACTGAAGCCGCCAATCGAGTTCGAACCAATAGACGAGAAAACTGCTGGAGTCGCCCAGTTTTTCAAGGCGCAAATGAATCTTCAAAGGCAAATCCTTAGCGGTTTTGCCTCCTTCGTATGAAGCAATTATCTCGCCTGCAACTGCCTCATCTGCAACCTTTTCCAGATCTCTGCTTTCGATACTCCAGCCGGCCGAATTGCCTATGCTTTCCACAGTCAGTCTTTCCGCGCATCGCTCTAGAGCTTCTTGTACCGGCAGCCTGATAGCGCCAGAAAATGGAAATTGCATCTGCCTGAAAAAGGCATACTCGTACAGTACAAAGGGCGGGACAAAACAAATAGGGATGACCTTAGCTAAAACGGTCATATAATCCAACCAGGTGTCGATTCCCAGGTCCGCAAAAAGAAAAGAGAGGATTTTCACGACGATAAGCGGCACCGCCACCCAAACTGAGGCGAGTACCACAAGTCCGATGATGGAGAGAGGCCGGAAAACATCGGCGCTTGGAGCAACCGCTCCATCTATGGCTTTAAAAACAGTAAAAGAGAGGCTGGGTGCAGGCATTTCCGGCCCGACGACCTTAACCACTGTCAATTCCGCCGGCTTTTCTGAAGCCTCCTTCACAGCCAGAGAGGGGGGCGCTTTTGAGCGGTTTTGCACACTGGGAGGAGCGGAGCCGCATCGTTGCCAATAGCCAATCAAGAGAACGGTGGATTCGTCAATTTCGGTCAGCCGAAGGGGTGCTATTTCCTTGAGAGGACCGGCATTAAGACGCTCGGGGCTGAGTTTTTTCCGCAAACTGTCCGCAGCCGTTTCGATTGCCGCTGGAGATGCTCCGGGCAAAAGACCCAGTCGCCGATAATGGGCGTCGTACTGTCGGGCGGAAAGTCCAGCCATCTAGGCGCCTTCGGGAAACAATAACCCTATCTAATCTCAAACAAGACATTATCTCAACATCTGCCGCCGGATAGCCCTTCATGGGGTGCCAAGATGATAGGATCAATCGCATTGTAATTGAGTCCAGGCTTGCACAGCGCGCATTTCGAACTGTAAAAGCCGACCGGAAACTTGAGGACGAGAAAGTGGAACTGGCGATAGAAAAAATCATTGAAAGCAATCACCCTCTGAGCGACATCGCGAAAAAGGTCGTTGAGGGTACACGTATCACTCGTGACGATGCCATCCGCCTCTACCAGTCCAGCGACCTCACGGCAATCGGCGCACTCGGTGAGTATGCGCGGAAACAGAGAGCCGGTAAAGACAGAGAGAAATACGTCTATTACATCCACAACATGCATCTCAACCCGACCAATATTTGCGGCGAGACATGCAAGTTCTGCTCATATGCCAATCCTGCAGAGAAGGGCAAAGCCTACATGTGGTCGGTAGAGCGAGTCCTGGAAGAAGCTGCAAAAGGAGCCGCGCTCGGCATCAATGAAATTCACATGGTTGGCGGTTTGACGCCGGCTGCCGATTTGAAATACTACGAGACCATACTCAGGGAAATAAAATCCAAATTCCCGCATATTCACATGAAAGCGATGACTGCCGTAGAAATCGAATATCTGGCAGAGCGCGAGAAAATAAGTTATGAAGATTGCCTGAAACGCCTGATTGCAGCGGGTCTTCAATCAATGCCCGGAGGCGGGGCCGAAATTTTCGATGAATCCGTGAGACAGCGCATGGCCGTCAAGAAAACACCGGCGCATGTCTGGCTGGAAATTCACGGTATTGCTCATAAACTGGGCTTGTACAGCAATGCCACGATGCTTACCGGTATCAGCGAAACAGTAGAAAACAAAGTCGATCACATGCTCCTTCTGCGCGAGCAACAAGATAAGACTGGCGGTTTCCAATGTTTCATTCCATTGAAGTGCTACTACGAAGGCACCACTATCAAGGGCGAAGTAGAAGAACCGACCGGATTCGACCTTCTCAAAGATGTGGCAATATCAAGGATTCTGCTGGACAATTTCCCGCACATCAAAGCCTACTGGATTCAGCTTGGCGAGAAGATTGCGCAGATAGCGTTGTCCTTCGGTGCTGATGATATGGACGGCACCATCGGCGAAGAGAAAATCACTCACGCAGCCGGTGCAATGACACCTCTTCAACTAGCAAAAGAAGAGATGGAGTATTTGATTTCTCAAGCCGGTTATACCCCGGTCGAACGTGACACCATATACAATATCAAGCACGTAGGCGGAGCAGGACTTAAGGCAAGTACTGCCGAGAGCAAGAAAGTCGAACTAGCCCAAGTAAAGTAGATTCGATCTGCACCTGGCACAGGCTCTCGAATTAGCGCCAGCGAAGCTTCGAATGCTTGGCTGGCTTTGCCATACAGACAGGTGGCAGAAACACGTAGAGTGGGGGAATCCCCCCATTTACGCAAGTCAAACGAAGTCGTATCTTCGCATTATCCAATCTCGCAACAATTTCAATTGCTTAGACCCGCAAATAAGTCGGGTCCAATCAGATACTCTCCGAGGTTAATTCGATTATGGCAACACCACTGGAAGGACAAGATGCCTTACGTGAAGTGCCTGACGCCATCAAGAGCGGGGAAAAGACCCTATTTGCAGGTCTGCGCACAGACGACAGGACCATCAGCCAGGGTACATACAAAGGCTACGTCGGCAAAGACACAATGATTCCCGGCGCCACAAATCACATGACGGTGGACGTCAAAAACAAAGACGGCTCTGTCGATAAACGTGAGTACGATGTCTATGTTCCTGTCGGCTATGACGGCAAGAAACCTCTGGCAGTTCTCTTCGTATTGCACGGCGTTACCGGCGGCAATGGAAAAGGTTTGATGCAAGGCGAGTCCGGATTGGATGCAATAGCCGATGCAAAACAAAAATCAGGCGACGGATTTATGGTTGTCTATCCCGTCGCAAAGACAAGCGACGCGCCACTTTCAGGGGGTCTTGCAAAAGTGCAAGACTGGAATTCTCCAGGCGCCGGACTGAACGAAACCAATCCTAAATACGATGACGTCGATTTTTTCAGGGCGATGGTCAATTCGTTGAAAAATAACGGCTCTGTAAAGGTTGATGCTGACAGACTGTATATCTCTGGCTTTTCATCAGGCGGAGAATTCTCAAGGCATTTAAGAGCAAGCATGCCGCACACGTTCGCCGGCGTTGCTTCGGTACATGGGACGAGACTGGGTACAGAAGCGGGTGCCTTGCCCGGCGACTACGCCGCCGATGTGAGCTTTCTCAGCAACTACGACGATATGCTACCCGCCTCTGGCGGCAGAGGTCTCATGACCTTACCCTTAGGCAGAGTCGCAGACAGCAAGCCACGCAGCCAAGCCGCACAAGCAGCCGCCGAGAATGGTTGCTTCGGACCTCCTACAGTGACAAAGCAGGGAAATTTCATTATCACTGAATATAGTGCCGATCGTTGCAATGGCTATCCTGTAAAAGAATTTTTCTACAGTGGCGATTGGCGTGCCGGAAAACTGGGCGGATTAATCGGGCGCGGCGAGACTGGTCCTGCACAACACGCCTGGGACGGCAACGGCTCAGGGGGATGGCCTGTGGTCGGCGACAAAAACAGAAGCGTCAACACCAGTCAGATGATTGTCGACGAATTATTCAAGTACAAGAAACAGCCTGAATCACAACTCTTCCGCCGCAGGTTCTAGCAATAAAGAGAAATGGCGTCTGACCTAGAACCGAACCAGTCCCAGCTGATTGCCTCGTTGCACCGTCAGCTGAAGTTGCTGACCCATCTTCGCTTCGATGGCACTGTTGAGATCGTTCGTATTCTTAATCACCATGCCATCGACGGCTTTAATCACATCTCCCTGCAAAATTCCGGCTCTTGTCGCCCGGGATGCGATTCCGACAGCGACAATCACCACACCGTCTCGACCGCTCTTGCCAATCAGTCCAACACTATTCATAAATTCCTGACCCTTTTGAGCAGAAGGTTGTGTGCCTAACTGGGCAAATTTGTTGGAACCTGGACCGGGATTGACATTGTTTCGATTCTGCATTTGCTGGCGCCGCTTCTCCTGCTCTTCGTAAGCAGCTGCAGATTCTTTATCTGATTGTTTGCGCAGCGCGGCGTCCTTCTTCATATTGCCTTCAAGCTGCTGAACGGCTTGTACATATTTAGGTTCGGAAGGTTTGAGCTTTTTGGCCTGCTTATAGTAATCAAGCGCCATCTGATAATTCTTCATCATCAAATAGATGGTCCCTATGTTGTATTTGATGAT
>CAZBOX010000315.1:0-6977 GCA_964493595.1 uncultured Candidatus Obscuribacterales bacterium
AAAAGAAAATACACTCTTTGAGCTATAGATCAGAAATTTATCGGACTACCTCTGCCTGCAGTTTTTCACGCAAACCGGTCGGGCGTGCTCTCGACATGATTTTCAGACTCGAAAAAATAATTTCCAGGAAACCAAATGGCGACAAAAATATCCGAATAAATTCTACCATATTCTATGGTAGAACCTCAACAAAAAGAAGGAGAACCCTGAAATTGACGGCGAAAGCCGTTTCATCCAGGGTCCTCCTTGAACTGCCACCGGCGGCGATGGTGGCTGAAGCTTGCGCCACACCCAACCATCGCCGTCTTGCGAAGTTTCTGCTTCTGCACCGTCTCTCCCGTCAGGTCTTACCTCTGAATCGCCTCACCGAACGCATTTCTGCGCTGGCTTAGCTCTTCTTCGGGTCGACCGGGACGAGAGCGCGACTGAGCTTCTTGACCGTGCACTCCGGATTCATCTGCAGGAAAAGATCGACCTGCTCCTGAGTGCCGCGAACGATGAAGACAGCCAGGAAAGGCGCCTCGAAGCTCGCGGAGAAGCTGGTAACCTTGAACCCGTAGAGTTCCTTCAGGTCGTGGAAGAGATCCGCACCGGCAGACTGAACGTCAGCCAGTTCGTCGGACTTCAGAGTGACGTTCCAGTCTTCCATCTTGGCACGGGCGACCGCGCCACGGACCTTGCTCAGACGACGCTGGAAAGCGAGACCCTTCTGGGACTCGTCCGTGTCGCCCAGGAAACGACGCAGCCCTTCGAGATTGGTGTCAATCTCGCCGGCGCCGCGCGCAACCCGGAAAGTCAGCTTCTTGGACTTGCCGTCCCAGCTGACTTCGACGAGGTCACCGCCCAGAACCTTCTCCGGATTGTCCCTGTCGAGCATACGACCGAGGGGAGCCTCGACGTAACGCAACAGGGTCCGCTTCAGGTTGGCGACATCCTCATCCGACTCCTTGAGCAGGAAGTCGTGCGCGGACTGGGTCACGACGAGCTCGAAGTCGTCTCCGCGCTTCATCTGATCCATGATGCGGTCCTTGAGAGCTTCGACCTGGATGTGGACGATCTGCATCGTCTCATCGGCGGTCAGCTCACGGAAGATGCACATCTCGTCGATGCGGTTGCGGAACTCGGGAGGGAAGCGCTTCATCTCTTCCCGGACGATGGCCTCGACTTCCGCCGGCGTGAGAACCTTCTTCTCGCCGCGGCGGAAACCGATGGTCTTGCCCGACTCTTCCTTCTCCACCTTGTCCATGCCGAGGTTGTCGGTGATGATGAACACGGTGTTGGAGAAGTCAGCGTATTCGCCGTTCGCCAGGGTCTTGCCGCCCTTGTCGAACACTTCCATCCAGAACTTGTAGAAGTCCCGGCCGGACTTGGCGAACTCTTCGATGACGACGATGTCGATCTCTTCGCCGGAGTCCATGCGCACGCGCTGGCGGTTCCAGTCGGAGACCTTGCTGTAGCCGTCGACCTGGGCGAGCGTTTCCTTCTTCAGCTTCTTCCAGTCGACCGGCTCGCGGTAGCCGACATACTTCGGCGGCGCACCACGCAGGTCGTTCATCTGGCTCTCGTCGTAGTAGTCCTCGGAGGTGACGCGGATGAGCGCCTTCTCGCTGCCGTGAAACATCTTGGCGAGGACCTGCGCGAAGCGGGACTTACCGCGGCGCGACTTGCCGATGAAGTAGTAAACGCCCAGCGGCACTTCCTTGTTGCGCACCGGGTTGCGATGACGCGCGCGAATCTCGAGAGCGATCCGGCGTGCCTCGGGCTGGCCGATCAGCATGGAGTCGAACTGATCTCCGAATGCTTCCTCGGCGGGTGACAGAACGTCGAAGTCCACGACTTCGAACACAGGCTTGATCTTGCGACCTTCGCCCGGCTTGTCGTTCCGGCTCAGGTCAGTTGCATTTTTCGTACTCATGATTTGTACTCCTTCATTGGACCGTGCAAAGCCCCGGTCCGGTTTGGTTAGCGGCGGAATTGTCGCCAACAGAAAAGCGCCCCTCCGGATGGAGAAGCGCCAACATATCGGCGGCACGATACCGCCTACTTACATGAACAACTCGGCTAGACCGTAGCCTCCTTCAGCATGTCGAGATACGACCGCGGAACGAAGTCACGATGCTCACCAAGCAACTGGAAGACCTCAGTGCGAATTCTCTCGCGAGCGGATTTCACGTCTCCACCTACGGGGACGATGATTTCCACTTCGAGATAAGCGCCACTGTAGACTCCAAGTCCTGACACTCGGTCGACTGAAACGACAACCTGGGCGTCTGAACCATTCTCGATACCAGGCCGAGAGGACGAATAAGACCGGCGAACCTTGCTGAATGACAGAGGCGAATTGCCTTCGACCAGTCTTCCGACCAGCCGCAGCACCACGCTCGCCAACAGCCCGATTTCACCTTCCTGTTCTCGTCTTTCTCGCTCGCCATCGATCGTCACCCAATCCTTCAGGGTTAGAAAGCGGCGCCTGGATTCGCCTTCAGACTCGACACGAATCCGAATCATGTCTCCGTCTTTCAGCGCGGGCAGAAAAGTGTCGGTCATCTCCACTTCGCCAATCGGTTCGAAACCGCATTTCGGCAAGCGAGATTCGAGGACGTCGACCTCACCATCGAATAAGCGAAACTTGCGTTCCACTTCGAGATGAGCCTTTGTCTCGGCTTGCTTCGCCTGCTGCGATTGCGAACGCAGGACGAGCAGCGCAAGCGACTTGAAGAGCCGCCTGGCAATTCCTGCTTTTCCTGTCATTCGAACCTCCTGGCTTACTGCCGTTTGTTTTGCCCTGCTCCCAGACGCTTAAGAAAGACGCCAGTTAGCGCACCCTTGCCTGCCGCATGAGCTCTCTGAGCGAGTGAGTACAGCTCTCCACTTACTGGTGAGAGAAGTAATAGTTTCGCACTAAAGCCGGCTAGTTATTGGGTCAGGTCGTAGGAGTGGGACAAATTGAAGGGTTTGTATTGGATGTCATGACTCTACCGACCTGGCCTCTCAAAAACCTAGGAGGTGGCAGGCCGGTCAAACCGCGAGCAGTTTCAAAGCGGTGAACAAGATTACGCGAGAGATAAACTCTGTACAGCCCGCCGCTTGGCATCTACACAAAACAAACAGAATTAGAATTTTGGGGCACTCTTTGCAACCTCACAAAACGCTGCAAGCTAGTTACAGACCGAAGTTGTCAGGATTCTAAAGAAAAAGTGAATAGCGCCGTTGCGCTAGCACTATTTTAGGCCTCTTCATGTTTGCTAACGTTCATGTACCTTCCGTTTCCAAAAATCATTTCGCGTACTCACAAGAGCACCTAGTTCCGAACTAATCAGTTTCATTTCCACCTCCTTTTTGGCGGTGTGAAGAGTACGAACTGAAATGCTCGGGAGCGATTGCGGCCTCGGACGATTCGCAGAATCGACCAGGTACGCCTGATCTTGCTTGATTCGGAAGATGCATTCGTAACACCTCGCTGTGTCAATACCCTCTCCTACGGCGCTCCAAGCACGTTCGAACGGGCGATTCGACTCAACTAACTACCAACCGCGCCTGACTCTCCTGTCTGGGCGCAAGGAGCTACCTGTGAAAAAGCACTTCATTCAAGGCTCACAGGTCATCAAGGGCTTCATCGGTACCTGGCGGAAGCGCTTCCGTGACTATGTGAACCAGTGTTTGACGAGTGGTTTCATCCCGTACACCTTCCGCCCGCTCCAGTTCCTCGGCAAGCACCTTGCCAAGATCTGGATGTTCATCCAGGTTGGGCGGATCCGTGTCATTGGCGCAGAGAATCTCAAGCCGCAAGGCCGAGTGATCTTCTGCCCGAACCACTCGAGCATGTTCGACGCGCCGGTCATCTTCTCCATCATGAAGCGGTATCCCCGCTACATGACGGCTTACGAAGAGATGCGCGGACTTGCGGGTCTCAAGGCTGTCGTCATGGGCGCCTTCGGCTGCTTTGCAGTCGATCGCTCTCGTGGCAAGACTGTTCTCGAGCCTGCTATCAACGTTCTCCTCCAGGGTGACCCGCTCGTGATCTTTCCCGAAGGCAAGATCAGCGGCACCGGTGAATATCTCCCCTTCAAGAAGGGCTCGGCTCTCATCGCCATCGGCGCATGCGAGAAGCTCGACCACAAGGAGAAGGTAGGCATCGTCCCGATTCACATCTGCTTCCACGGACGCGACGCTGCTACCGCAGGTGGTCCTTACGGGGCCATGGGTTTCAAGTGGCGCAAGGGAGCTACGGTGACCGTCGGCAAGCCCATCTGGATTCACGATCTCAATCCCCTCACTCCCGAGAACGTCACCGATCAGGTGCGCGCGGCCATCACAGAGCAGGTCTGCCCAACCACTTCGCTACCAAGCGCTAGCTGAGGGGGGACCATGCTTTGTTAGCAACCGAAAAGAGCACCATAAGCAGTGAGAAGAGAGGCGCGATGCGAACCATCAACCCTCTCTTCTCCATTTTTTGCGACCTCTACTGCGTGCTGTAGTATTTCATGTCAAGGCATTCGAAGCTCTGAACTCAGAAATACAGGCAAGCTTTCGTCTATAAGCAAAACTCAAAACCACCTGCCTACGAGATATTTCAGATTTCCGAACAATTTTCAGGGGTTGTCAGCCGTTTATCCCAAAATGCCGATTGGGCATCAAACACTCAAGGGCTACCGCCGTTTCACACACACACTTTTCGAGGGGATGTTATGCAATCGCCTTCTTCGTTTCGCTTTGCTGCCGGAATTCTCGAGTCCGATTTGGAATTCGATGCTGATTCGATGCTGGAGCAACTTGCCTCCCAGAAGGAAACCGCTGCCAGAACGCCTTTCATGGCGCCTGCCTTGATCAGGGAACAGATGACGCGCATGGAATGGCGCAACCAGGTTCTCAATGAAATTGAAATTGCCGAAACCAACAAGTTTCGAGTCGGCAACGGCTACGACGGACAGGACGCTACCGGTGCTCTGCCTGTCTTTACTAAACCTGCCAATATCACCCGTTCGAAGATTGAAGCAGTCGATGTTGTGCGCCGCTCACCTCTGGAATGCCCGAAAGAACGATACAGAGGACTGCCGGAGAAGCGATCGGATCTCCGTGAATGCGTCGACTATGCATCTCTATCGGATTTGCTCGAAGAAATTCAACTGAGGAAGCTGGGTTTCGCTTATTTCGAAGCGGACAGCCTGGATAAAGATGAGATGGCATGCCGCTTCTCGACCAACCTTACCAGAATCGCCAGAACCGCCAAGGACAGCGTTATTGAGACCTTCTTCGGCTGCGTGGCATTAGTCAAGTTGTTCTTCTTCGGCGGCAGCCTCGGCTTCACTGAATATTCAAATATCTGACAGCCACCTGAACTTCGCGCTAAACTTCATGTCGTTTCTTGAAAGAGGGTGTTTTCAACCCTCTTTTGAATTTGTGTCCGTCCCCCGCGAATTCAAGACCTAAGGGAGAATTCTCATGCTGAAATCAGAAGCAGAACGCATCATCACCAAATTCGCCGACGAGTACAAGGCTGAATTTACCGATGAGCAAAAGACAGCACTGGCCATGGCTTTCATAACCATTGCTTCGACCATTGTCGAAGAGGCACTCAACAACGTCTCTACAAATAGAGGCGGCGGCAGACCGCAATTCTTCGCATAGTTAGCACAGTTTGACGACCTGCGCCGGTGCAAAAAACTAGGCGTCAGTCGAGCCTAAAAATGGCTCCGAACCATTTCGGCACGCAATCGAAACACATCAAAAGTAGAGTCCTATGAGCAATTCAACTAAAACATCTAGCGCCTCCGTTCTGGAAAAGGCAAAGCAACTCCAATCCAAGATCGTCGAGCTGAGACGTCACCTTCACGCCCACCCAGAGCTGAGCTTTCATGAATTCGAAACAGCAAAATTGTCGGCCGAAAAGCTAGCTCAGCTGGGCTACAGTGTTAAGACCGGAGTTGGAAAAACCGGCGTAGTGGCGGATTTCAGCAAAGGCGACAAGAAAAATACCGGAGTCACTATCGCAATTAGAGCCGACATGGACGGATTGCCGATAGAAGAAACGAATAAGGCCTCATACCTTTCAAAGAACAAGGGCGTCATGCACGCCTGCGGTCACGACGCTCACGTCTCCTGCGGGCTTGCAGCAGCTGAAATACTCACTGGAGAAGAGACCGGCGGACGCATTCGCATGCTCATGCAGCCGGCCGAAGAATTCGGGGACGACGAAGGCAAATCGGGCGCCTATCGCATGCTGGAAGACGATGCATTGAACGGTGTCTCGGCAGTAATTGGACTGCACATGGACGCGGGTCTGGAAGCGGGTAAAGTGGCGATCATGCCGGGACCGGTAATGGCTGCGGCTGACGGTTTCACTATTAAAATCAAAGGCGTAGGCGGGCACGGAGCCTATCCGGAAACAACAGTCGATGCAGTGGTTCTGGGTGCGCAAGTTGTGCAAGCCGTGCAACAAATCGTCTCCCGACGCATCTCTGCACTTGACCCGGCAATTATCACCATCGGCTCATTTCATAGCTCCTCGAGCCGCGGCAACGTTATCTCCGACGAAGTAATTCTCGAAGGCACATTCCGAACTTTCAACGAGGAAGTCCGCAAACATATCGTCGAAGAACTCGAAAAAGCCTGCTCAATCGCCCGCATGCTGGGTGGAGATTATGAAATCAAATATGAGATGGGCTATCCGACAACAGTCAACGATCCCGAAATCGCTGAAATCATGAAACGGGCAGCCATAGACCTGATCGGCGCTGAAAATGTGATTACGGTCAAACCGAAAACCTGGAGCGAAGACTTCAGCATGTTCGCGCAGAAAGTCCCGGGCGCATTCATGTTCCTTGGCGGTGAGATAAAAGGCGATACCCGTTTGCATCACAGTCCCACCTTTGATCTCGATGAAAGCGGTCTCTGGATCGGCACAGCAGTGCTGGCAGAGACAGCCAAGCGCCTGGTCACACACTTCGAGGCAAAGAAGTAAATCACATGCAAACTAC
>CAZBOX010000316.1:0-6920 GCA_964493595.1 uncultured Candidatus Obscuribacterales bacterium
TTTTCGATGAGCGTCGACCCGGTAGCAAGCTGAAGTGGCAAGAGCTAGTCTCGCTTTCTTACCGAGAGCGCGTCAGTCTGGGTGAGCGTGGCTATTACGCGACCAAAGGCATTGGTTTTGACTGGAACAAGGGACAGGGTTCGCCCTTCCTGTACTTTACCTGTGGCTGCGCTGTTGCGGAAGTTGTTATCGACCGTTTCACGGGGCAGATGAAAGTAGAACGTGTCGACATTCTCATGGACATCGGCCAGTCGATCAATCCGGGCATAAATCGCGGGCAGGTAATCGGCGGTTTCGTGCAGGGAATGGGCTGGGTGACGAATGAAGAATTGAAGTATTCAGATAAGGGAGCGCTCCTTTCTTATTCGCCGACTACTTACAAGATTCCGAACATCCAGGATGTTCCAGCGCAATTGCACTGCAATTTCATAGACAATCCCAACAATACCGTCAATGTGCGCGGCAGCAAAGCTGTCGGCGAGCCTCCGCTGCTTCTGGGAATTGCCGTCTGGGCCGCTGTAAAAGATGCCCTTATCTACGCAGCTAATGGACAGGTTCCCAAACTAAATTTGCCTGCGACCGGCGAAGAAATTCTGATGCGTTTGACGGAGCTCAAGAAGACAGGGGCATCGCTCAAGAGCAAAGAGCCCGCGAAGATCAGCTAAGCAAGAGGGGAGCGGTTAGCCGCTCCCCTCTTTTCTGTCTGCATATCGGATCTGATTCCGATTTTGCAGCGCTTGCAGTTGTTCAATCCGGCTCTAGTATTTGCCGGTAGCCAGACGCTTGTAGTGGTTGAATGCGTCAAGAGAGTTGTCCAGTGTGCACTGGTAGCAGTACACGCCAAACTTCTGTCTGTCTTTGTAGTTGTGAGCAATTTCAGCGTAAATCGGTTCGTCGGAGAAATTCACGCCCTGGGCGGCCGCATCATATACGGTGGCAGCGAAGTAGATCTTGTCGATGCGTGCCCAGCGGGTTGCGCAGTAGCACATCGGGCAAGGTTCTGCCGATGTATAGAGTTCGCAGTGGGAGGTAGCGCAGTTCTGCGGCAGTTTCAAACCAGGTTGGTCTTTTTTGATGTGACCAAGGTTGATAACGCCGAGTTCCTGGCACGCTTGACGAATAGCTGTTGTTTCGCCGTGTGCGGTTGGATCGCACCATTTGACTACGGCATTGTGCGAAATCCAGTAGCGGATTACAGTGTTTTTCTCGTCATCGATTTGCACGATAACAGTCGAGAATGGTCCGCCGCCTTTCTGTGCGCCGATTCTTGCTTCATCGCAAGCCATTTTCATCCACTTGTTGCCGTAAATCTCGACGCCGTCGTATTTGACAGCCGGCTTGATATTGTAGGTTTGGCATGGAAGTCTTTTTGCTTCGTTTTCAGGCCTGTCACTTGGATTGCAGTAACCGCTCCAGGGCTGAATGTAGTTCATGAAGTCCTTTTTCAAAGGATCGAGTTTAACTTCGTACGGTTCGTTCTTTCCGTCATAGTGAGTGATTTGTGTGAACGTCGGATCGTATTCGACGCCGAAATTTTTTGTTTCAGCGTTTACCGGTGAAATTCCCAAACTCAAAATGATGCTAGCCACCATTCCGAAGATTGCTGTTTTTGCGATCGCACTTTTCGCGCGTATCGAATTCAGCCCGCGTCGTATCATTTTTAACCCCCTTGTGAGCCTGTTGTCAGACCGCGCTAAAAAATAGCGCGGACGACCGTTTCGAACTCTATACAATTGACTACCTGTTTTGATCATCAACCCTAAGAAGAAACTCATCATTTTATCTTTGAGCCATGGCGGCGTAATGGAGAAGCTAAGATGTAAGTTGAACGGGGTTTGCAATTTAAACATCGAAAGAATCTTCGCGATTTCTTGCGTTGCTGTGGGCATTTTTATGGCTTCTCGCATTCAAACATTTTTCTGTTTGCTACTGTCTGTGGTGGCAACCGCGACTGCTGCCCGCGCTACGACCACTACTACAGCAACTGCTGCAATTGAAGCAAAGGCATTCAAGGACATCACTCTTACGCCGGCTCGAATACCTGAGAACGAAGCTCGGGGTGACTTGCGGGAGGATGCAAAGGAGGTCGCTCAAGTTCTTGGGGTCGAAGATGCAGTGGAGCGTCTAAGGCGAGAAAAAGGCAATTTTTCCAATTCTAAGGAACTCCAGAGCGTCAGACTGATGTGCTTATGGAAGATCTTCATCGCCGCTGAAGAAGTCCGCAAGGTCGTTACCGAGTGCCAGTTTGATCTTGCACAAGCTCATATAGCGCTCGATCAGCTGACCGGTAAGAAGCAGATGGTGTCCAACATGATTACTACCGCCAACTTCATGCAGGGCGGCACTCTTGGCATTGTGAAACAATCGATCAGTTTTAAAAACTCGGGGAAAACTCGCGCCAGAGTATTCAGGCGGCGCGCCCAAGAAATAGCGATTACCAGCTTTTCAACGGGAACCGGTCTGGCTATGCTCAACCAGATGATAGGCCCTGTGTGGAGCCGCAGAATCGACTGTCGCCCGACAATGCTGTCTCACATCTTTGACGAAAACTATCAACCGGCTGACCATCAAATTAGCTATTTATGGAAGTTTTACAGCAAGCCCTGTCCCGGATATACAAATAATCTTACTCGACGTCAGGTGTTAGTGAAACACTGGCAAGATTTTGGCGGCGTGAACGTCAGCAACAAAAATCTCGTGGACAAGGTAAGCGCCGATGTTGAGGATATCGAGCGTGAAAACATCCGCATCCTCAGCACCCGGATTTCGCTTTTGAACGACCTCGTCTCACATATTGAAGAATTCGACGCATCTCTCTACGAGTTGCACAAAGCAATTACTAATTGAGTCTGGAAAACTATATGGGCAAAGAGAAAATGAATTCGGGATTGCGTACGGTTACAGGCGTTGTGCTCAGTGCAGCCATTTTATCGTCGCAGATGTTTGTAAGCGCGTCTGCTCAAATGGAGCGCATCAATCCAAGTATTTCTCCGAATGTTCTTTCTACGGATGCATTGAGCCCTGGGGGCAGGGAAGCTGCTCAGCTTCTTGGAATTCTTCCGAAAGTCGAGAGATTGATTGCTCTGAAGCAAGCAAACCCTGGACAGACCTTGTCTGATGAAGAGCTTGCCTTGAAGGTTGACGTGATTGACAAAGTGCTGGGCGCCTCGCTTGAAGTGCGTATGGTCGCCGGTCGCGTCGACAGAGAACTTGCCTGGGCGTGGGCTGGTCACGATATGCTTGTCGCGAAGCGCCAGAAAAGATTGAACTTCCTCACTAACTTGAACTTTATGCAGGGCGGCACACTTGGTGTTTGCTCGGGTCCCATGTTTTTGCACGGATATCCAATTACCGGTACTACTTTGCTGCTCTTAGCCAGCAGCATCGGCTTGGGCTTATCTACGATTTCTTTTCAGCAGGCGCGCAGCGGCTCTAAAAAAGTTGACGGCGGAACCACTGTTCTCGCTGATGTTTTTCAACTGGATTTGCCGATCACACCAAGCCATCAAACAGACATCGTCACTAATTACATGAAGGCCGTTCCTCCTTCTTCCAAAGACAGCAAGACCAGAAATCAAGTCTTGATGGATGGATGGAAGAAGGGCCATTACCTGGGCAAAGATGATGAAAAAACTCTGCAGAAGCTTTCCGCCTATGTTCCAGACGGAAAGCACTACAACGAGAATATTAGGCTCCTGCAAAATCGAATCAGAATGCTCTACGACACTCAATACACGATTGAGATGCTGCATTCAGAGCTGCTCGATCTGCTCAGGGTGACGCAGTAATCTCTTTACGAGACGCCTTCTTTCCAGTCGAAGAAGAGACCTTTCGGGTCGTATTGTCTGCGCAGTTTTGCGAGCTTTTGCCAATTCTCTTTGCTGAATGACTTGGAAGGATAAGTCAGGTCGGTCGTTGTGTCGGTTTCTCCGACATATCGGCCGACAACAAACTCGTCCGTCATCTTTAAGCACTGGTTGTGCCAGTCTATGTTGACTTTGTCGTCTGCGGCATTGTCCCACATCGTCCATGCTCCACCATACAGACGTCCTGTCATGGAGAAAGCTGTGTCTTTTGGAATCGGCGGAGGCAATGTTTTGCCGGTGAAGACAGCGAACATATAAACCGTTTTCTTCGAAGGAGACTTCTTGAAATGATCTTGCATTGCCTTAAAGGGCAATTTGGGGTTGCAGTCGAAGAAGAGCGCGTCAACCTTGCAGCGCAAGTTGCCCGGCCAGAGATCGCCCGAGGCATCGAAGAGTTGGTCGAAGGTCAGAGGTGAATTGATCGACTTGTCCACGACTTTGCCGACCAGCGGGCAGGTCTCGAGAGGCGCCAATTTCTCTTTTGCTTCTTCCGGTGTGTTTGCAAAGCAAGTGCCGGTAACAAGAACAGCTTTGCCGTTGCTGGATTTGTACTTGTCCTGGAGTTTCGCTGGTGCTTCCACTATGAAGATGCTGAATTCGACACTCTCATGCAATTTGCCTGCCACTTGTCCGACCCAGTCGGCAACTTCTAGCAGGTCTTCATATCTGTACCAGTAGACGCTGCCGGTAATTGCTTTGGGCAGATCGTAGAGTTTGAGATGGTATCGCACGCAGATTGCGAACATGCCTGGACCGGCGCCTTTTGCCGCCCAGAAATAGTCCTGGTTTTGGTCCTTGCTTGCGGTGATCATCTCACCGTCTGCTGTAACCATCTCGATGGCCTCGACGCTCTCGCATCCGTGCCCCCATACGCCCTGATTCCAGGACATGCCACCACTGAGCAGATAGCCGCTCAGTTTTACAGGGGGGCAATGCCCGGTGGGGTAAGAAAGCCCTTTCTCGTTGAATGCTCTTTGACCTTCTCGATTGCTGATGATTGGCTGAAGAATAGCCTTTTTATTGGCTACGTCGATTGATATGACCTTGTTGAGTCGCGACAGGTCAATCAACATTCCGCCGTTGCGCAATGAAGAGCAAGTCCAGTTGTGACCGCCACCGCGAACGACTACTTTTAAGCCTTTTTCTTTAGCGAATTTGACTGCTTCGGCAACATCGTTTTCATCGTTTACTATGCAGATTACCTGTGGACCGCGGCTTGGCACCAGCTTGTTCCACAGCTCGCCGAAGGCCTGTTTACCGTAGTCGGCGTCGCCTTTTTGCACGACAGTGCCTTTGAATTTGTATTTCTTGGTCAGATCGCTTACATCTACTTTGGGTCCGTTTTTGGCCACAGCTTCGATTGGGATGCCCGCAATACTAGTGGCAATGAAAGCCGTACCGGCTGCAGCCGCGCCTCGGCGCAAGAACTGACGGCGAGTGATTGCTTTGACGGAAACAATATCTGTTTCGTGTTCTTTAGTTGAGTCGTTTGTGCACACGCCAAGTGACTCAAGGACGCCTTTCAATTTGCCAAGCACCGTTAATCCCCCACAACCTTTATTGGTTAAACGCTGCAAGTTTAAGTGCTTGGTAAGCTTTGTAAGGGTTGATTCAGATTAAAAGTGAAAATCCGGCGAGGTCTCCTAAAAAAGTCAGCCTTTAAGGCTCGCCATTCTTCTAATTAAGTTTGTGTCTTTCGAAGAAATTCCATATCGCCAGGTTGCCGTCGAAATCTCGGCAGACAGGACCAATTAGCGCTTTCGGAAAATACTGTTGTCCATCCGGCCAGGTGTGACCGCCTCCTCGGATTTCGTACAGGACAACCTCTTTGGCGCTGTCAGGGTCTCCGTACTGTTCGACAAAAACGCGTGAGTTATCGGACGGGTCTTTGTCTTCCAACTCTGAGCAATTTGGTTTTGCATTGTTCTTATTGTTTGCCAACCAGAATTGGACCGCTTTTCTGGCAGGAACTACTTCTCCTCGGCTATTGCGCAGTATCTTTCCTCCGATTTTTCCTCCTTCCCACGGAACGAGCGTATCTTTGGTGCCCAGAAGCATCATGATTGGAACTGGATTTCCCTTAATGCCAAGAAAAGCGGTCGAGACAGACGCGGCGACAGTTGCAACAGCTGCAATCTTTTCGGGTTTCTGAAGAGCCAAGTATTGACTGAAGAAGCCTCCGTTGGAGATTCCAGTTGCATAGACTCGTTTTGGATCGATGAGTCCCTGTGCATTCAGTCGGTCGATGAGTTTGGAAACGAAACCGACATCATCGTAATTTGTTTTCGAAATTTCTTTTCTTCCGTCATTCCAGTGTTTGTCGATGGCGTCTGGATAGACGACTATAAAACCCTTTTCGTCTGCGAGCTTCGCTAATCCGCCAGCGCATCTGTCAGTGCCCTCCGCATCGCCTCCGCCGCCATGAAAAGCTAAAACGAGCGGCGCAGGCACGTTTGCTGAGTCAGGCTTGTAGATGTAGTAGCGGCGATTCACGCCCTCTATCACCAGCTCCTCGAGATGCGCTTTGCCCTTGCCTGACCATCCTCTTTCGATATTGGGCGGCCGTCTGAAGCGGAATTTTCGATAGGCGGAATCTTCCTCTGCTTGCGCGAAGGGCATTAGGGCAAAGCAAGCCAACACGGCTGGAGTCACAGACAGTAACGCTTGCTTTGCCCATTTACTCATTATGGATTAGACCTCGAGCCCGCCCTCGTACAGACTCCAATACCCGGGTCTGCCGGAAAAGTTTCGGTTTCGGGTTGCAGTCTTAAACTGTGCCTGTTGCCGGAAGCGTGTAGCGTTTTTCAATAGCTGCACAAATCAGTTTACGCGTTTCCTTTGCCCCGATATTCTTATTCGATTCGATCATTTGCGTTTCTTCGGACAGTTCATCGTCTTTGATGAATTCTTTGAACCATTTCGAATAATCATGTTTGCGCAGATGGAAATTCCATGTATCGTCGTCTACCCCCTGAGCGATTTGATTGAACAAAGCAAGGTTCTGGACGCGCAGGTTGAGTTTATTCTCGCGCCCGCGGAAGTAAAAGCTTCTCT
>CAZBOX010000317.1:0-6877 GCA_964493595.1 uncultured Candidatus Obscuribacterales bacterium
TTTTAGCAGATTTTGACTCTTTAGTATCTTTAGGATCTTTAGCGCTTTTTGCTGATTTGCCTGTTTTTTCTGACTGAGAGCCTTCAATCTTTTGCGACTCGATAGGAGAGTTGGAAAGCGCGACCGCCTGAGAATCAACAAGTACGGATATTTTGAAAACCGCCTTAAAATCAGGTTCGTCGAAGCAGGGGAAAATGCGGCGAGCATCGGTTGGCTCGCACTGTGTGACCGCCAGCGTGTGCTTGACACCATTCTCATCTGTGTATGAACTGCGGTAAAAACCATGCAGTTTGTCGTTTAGCTCACCATTGAAGTCGATTTGCAATCGCCAACGACCAGCAGAGAGCGTTTCGCCGAATGTCAGCTTCAATCTTTCGTTGTCAGCATCAAGTGTGACTTCGGCGCTGATTTCCTTGCCTTTGTCATCTACCGCTTTACCCGCGTCAATTATTAAATCGAGGCTGTTGAGAGCGATTTCGTCTGTATCGGCAACAATGTCGCAGGTTATGCCGACATTCCCTGAAAACGTCCCTTCTTCAATATTAGGTACGAGATGAAGGTCATACCGCTCAGGAACAACTGAGCGCGGCAGCCTGTAGGAAACGGACTCATCCAGCAAAAGACGCGTTTCGGTGGACATAAAACGTTGTCCTCTTTAGTTCTTGGGTGGCAATTAAGTGCCGGAGAGGTTAGCATATTGGGACTTTGATTTCATTTCGGCAGGCGTTCATCTTCGGCTCCCGAATGGCTTGTATTTTGCAAGCGCTATATTCACGATTTACCGGCAAAAGCGATGAGAGGTTAAGCGAAAATGGCAGAAGCAGCCACAGTCCAAAGCATTACCAAGCTGGCTCAGCAATTGCGGGTCGACAGCATCAGGTCGACAACGCAAGCCGGTTCAGGGCATCCCACCTCTTCTATGTCGGCAGCCGATTTGATGGCTGTCCTCATGACTAAATATTTGCGCTACGACTTCAAGAAGCCGGAGCACCCGAACAACGACCGCCTGATCTTCTCGAAAGGTCATGCTTGCCCGCTGCTGTATTCGTTCTACAAGGCAGCCGGTGCAATCACCGACGAGGAATTGCTCAGCTTGCGTAAATTGGGCAGCCGTCTTGAAGGTCATCCGGTGCCGGAAATTCTGCCCTGGGTAGATGTCGCTACCGGCTCTCTTGGCCAGGGTCTCTCCTTTGGCGTCGGCATGGCGCTGGCAGGCAAATTCCTCGACAAATTGCCCTACCGCGTGTGGGTATTGCTGGGCGACAGTGAAATGGCCGAAGGCAGCGTTTGGGAAGCCATGGCCTGTGCATGGCACTACAAGCTCGACAATATGACGGCCATTCTCGACATGAACCGCCTTGGCCAGCGTGGTGAGACCATGCTCGGCTGGCATTCCGAGGTGTATGCCGAAAGGGCACGGGCGTTTGGCTGGCACACGATTGAAATCAATGGCCATGACCTCGACGCCATTGATGCAGCCTACAAAGAAGCACTTGCAACAGAAGGCAAGCCCACTCTGATCATTGCCAAGACAGAAAAGGGACACGGTATTCCTCTGACGGCTAACAAAGACAACTGGCATGGCAAGCCGCTCAGCCCCGAGCAAGCAGCCGAGGCTGTCGAACATCTGGGTGGCGTGCAGAATACTGTCATCGAAATCAAAAAGCCGGAAGACAAGCAGCCGGCCAATGCCGATCGTGCAGTCAAGAAATTCGAGTTGCCTAAATACGAATCTGCCGTTGCTACGCGTGAAGCGTATGGCGATGCGCTGAAAGCCCTCGGAGCAGCTAATGACAATGTCGTCGTAGTCGATGCCGAAGTATCCAATTCGACCTATGCAGACAAGTTTGCGCATTCATTCCTCGAGCGCTTCTTCGAAATGTATATCGCCGAACAGTGCATGGTAGGCGTGGCCATCGGTCTGGCCAACCGCAACAAAATTGCCTTCGCCTCTACATTTGCAGCCTTCCTCAGCCGCGCATATGATTTCATCCGTATGGGTGCAATCTGCCGTGCAAACATCCGCTTGTGCGGTTCGCATGCGGGCGTTTCAATCGGACAGGACGGTCCTTCGCAAATGGCCCTGGAAGACATCGCCATGATGCGTGCAATTCACGGAAGCACCGTTCTCTATCCTTCTGACGGCGTTTGCGCAGCCCACCTGGTCAAATCAATGTCGGAAACCGACGGCATTTCGTACATGCGCACAACCAGAGAGAAGACTCCTGTTCTCTATAAGAATGATGACAGCTTCCCAATTGGCGGCAGCAAAACTCTGCACAGCTCGAGCAAGGACAAAGCTACTCTCATAGCAGCTGGAATCACTCTGCACGAATCGCTCAAAGCCTACGAAGAATTGAAGAAAGAAGGCATTGAAGTGCGTGTGATCGATCTTTATTCGGTCAAACCAATCGACAAGGCAACATTGCACAAAGCCGCTAAAGAAACCGGTACTCTTATAGTTGTGGAGGATCACTGGTTCGAAGGTGGTCTCGGCGATGCTGTTCTCGATGCATTCACATGCTGTGAAAAAACCATCAAAGACGCTTGCCCGACTCCTAAAGTCGTTAAGCTGGCTGTGCAAGGAATGCCCGGCTCAGGAACTCCGCAAGAGTTGCTGGATGTCGCAGGCATCTCCGCTAAGCATATTGTCGCTGCTGTAAAAGCGCTCTAGAAAAGAGAATAGGCATTTGGTCAGGTCTGGAATTTCAATCACCAATTGAAGTTCCAGACCTCTGACTACAAGCTTGATGCTCTCTGGCAACAATTCGCTTTTCTTTGAAAAGGAAATATTTTGATTGAAAAAAACAGGCGTTTTCTAACGGTCAATGCCTTTGCTGAAAAACCATATGGTGGAAACCCAGCCGCAGTTTTTACACAGGCTGACGGCTTGCCGCAAGAACTTATGCAAACAATCGCTCGCCAGCTGAATCTGGTCGAGACTGTCTTTGTTCTTTCCGGCGAAAAGAAAGCTGATTTCCACCTGCGTTATTTCACTCCCAGTGTCGAACTTCCAGTCGCCGGACATCCAACTGTCGCTGCCTGGTGTGCCCTTCTTCATGAGGGCTTGATTGATGTCGACAAACGTACTGTCTTCACGCAAGTAAATCAGGCCGGCAAGCAAGAAATCAAAGTCGAAAAATCGAAGAATAAGGGCAAGCCGATTGTGACGATGAAACAGCCAAATCCGCGCTTTCTCGACACTCCCTGTACAAGAGAACAAGCAGCCAGCGTGCTCGATATAAGCGTTGACGCGATTGATGACCGTTTGCCGATTCATGCCGTCGATACCGGTCTCGGGCATCTGATTATTCCTTTGCGCTCGCTTGATGCTCTCATGTCTGCAAAGCGTCAGATCGAGCCACTTCGTGAGCTCTGCAAATGGAACGGAGTCAGAGAAGCGCAGCTCTTTTGCTTCGAGACATTCGATAAGTCCTGCCAGTTGCACACGCGCAATCTATGTCCTAGAGAGGGCATGGAAGACCCGGCGTGCGGAGTCGGCAACGGCGCTTTGACGGCCTATCTCAGCCAGTATTATCGGTTTGCCGACAACGATTTCAGCTTGCGCATCGAACAAGGCACGATCGTCGATAGACCTTCGGTCGTTCATACGCGTGCGGTCAAGACAAAAGAAGAGCACAAAATTTTCGTAGGCGGCTCTGGAATAGTGATGATGGAAGGTCAGCTTCTCTTCTAATCGTCGGCTGGAATTTCTCTCAAGCTACGAAAGCAGAGCGTTTCTTTGCGCCCGATATCTGTTTCTAATTGAATCGGTATGAGCGTACCCACGTCTTCAAAGATCTCGCTGTGGCGGACGAAGTTCTGCTTGCGTAACTCAGACACCAGCCCCTCTAGCGACTGGTTCGGCACCCTTATTGTGACTACCAGGTTGCGGTTGAGAGTCAATTCCAGACGCAGCCGCACAAGAGCGCTAGCGCATGCCGCTATTTCGGCGTCAGACATCATTCCCAATTTGGACTTCACAAAAATCGCTACTTGAGAGCGCTCCTCAATGGGAAGGTTGCCATATCTTTTGCATCCCAGTGGGGCACCTTTTTGGTACCAGAGGTTTTCATATCTCAAGGCTGGCGCGTTGCGGTTATTCTTCGTATCTCTGCGGCATTCCACATTTACTTTCACTACCGAATTAAGCCTGTTGTTAGCGAAGGTTATGTAGTTTTTCAGCTCGTCGCACTGGACTTCAATGACATTTTCGTATTGTCCGATATCCACCATCTGCGGTGGCATAATATTTCTCTCGTTGTACTGCAACGCTGAACCGCCACTGCGACCTCCTGCTTGCAGGAGTATCGTTGCGCATGAGAACAAAACCAAATAGATTTTTTGGTCCATAGTAATTTCTTCCAGACTGCCATCAGATCATTTCCCAAAAGCGGGCTAGAAGTCCCGCAGTGGACCTATTAGCAATGCTTAACTACTGTTTAGATTTCTCTGGGCCGGTAATTGACTTACTTAGGGCAAACGGTCGACTGCCACTTCTGATGAGCTTCTTGTCTCTTGCTGTCACTTAATTGCGCCAAGGTTTCCCTATCATACTTGTTGGGTTTTGATGTACGGAACACCTCGCGCGGTCCATTGACGGTGCGCTTGGGGCTTTGCTAAGTTGGGGAAGGAAGCTGGAAAAGCCCATCAATAGATTACTAAGTTATTCCAGAAATAGCTGGCTCTCCCTTCCTTTCGGCGTTTATACGAGTGCTTATCGTCTCCGGCATTGCCAGAGGCAGTGCCTTACTTTGGCGCAAACAGCTTTTGACCTTCGGATAAGGAGGTTCTGCGTGCTTAACCGGTCAAATCAACTCTTACTAAGTGTTCTCGTCTCGAGTTTTCTGTTGCCGCCAGCTGCTCTATCGCAACAGGTGATCAATGGATGCTCTATTTTTCCACCCAACAATATCTGGAATCGACGCATCGATACTCTGCCGCTCGACTCCAATTCCTCTACGTATGTCAGCACTATCGGCGCCTCGACTCGCTTTCATCCTGATGTCGGCAACGATATAAATTCGTTCGGCATTCCGTACAACTTGACCAAGGCAAAAGGAAAGATACTTCCTTCCTTCGATTATGCCGATGAGAGCGACCCCGGTCCGTATCCGGTGACGACGAAATTACTGATCGAGGGCGGCACCTGGTCCACCGTAAATGGCGGCGACCGCCACGTGCTTATGGTCGACACTAAGAAGCAGGTGCTGTACGAGCTCTACGCCACCTATCCTTCCGGAAAAAAGGGAATCCATGCCGGCTCAGGTGCCATCTTTCCGCTCAATTCCAATGCCCTTAGACCGAACGGATGGACCTCAGCAGATGCTGCAGGACTTCCTGTATTTCCCGGACTTCTGAATTACGACGAAGTAGCAACAGGCGCTGTACGCCATGCCCTGCGTTTTACCACCAGGCGCACCAACGGCTACGTCTGGCCTGCTCGCCATCAGGCCGGTCCGCAAACAGCCGGCTATCCGCCAATGGGGCAACGCTTCAGGCTGAGAGCGAACTTCAACGTGTCGACCTATTCTCCTCGAATCCAAGTCATTCTCAATTGTTTGAAGCAGTACGGCATGTTCGTTGCTGATAATGGTTCGGACTGGTTCATGACCGGTGCTCCCGACCCCCGTTGGAGCAATAGCGAACTCGATCAATTGAAGAATCTCGTAGGCAGCGACTTTGAAGCTGTGGACGAGCGATCGCTTATGGTCAATCCCGATTCGGGGCAGTCACTCTAATGAAGTTTCCCCGCAGGCAGTTAGCAAAACGCGATGCAAGAGGAAGTATGCTCTTCCTCTGCATCGCTGTTTTAGCTGTAATGCTTGTGATTGTCGCTCTGGCGTTTTCCTTCTATCTGGTCTTTTTCTCCCACAAGAATTTGCAGAGCCGCTCAGAGGATCTGGCACTGCAGTGTGCAAGACAGCTGAACGAAAACGACCATGGCGGGAAGATCAACAATCTAATAGCTCACAGCCGCGAACTCGTTTTCACTTCCAGGGAGCTATACAGAAGTACCGACAATCACGAATTTCGCGGACTTCAAAGCTTGGCGGCTCAGGTGCTTGAGCAGTCGCGTAGTGGTGCTCTTCTAGTGAAGGATGAGCGCAATCGATATGTTGAAGTTTGCTTGCAAAATCTGAAAAAGGTCGCCAAAGATGCGGAGAAGACTGACGGAGGACTCTTTCTCTCAAAGTTTTCAACGTCAGCAGGCGAAGTCGTGGACCTGCGAGTTGGTGATATGGGCCAAACTTTGTCGAATGTTGAAGCCTCGTCAGGAGTCTATAACCTGAACTCTTACGACCGTCAGCAGAACTTCGTAAAGCCCGGAAAGGAGGCTGAGCTGTTCGTGTCGAATGTTAATCTCAAACTTCCAGGAGAGGACTCGGATCTGGAATTTCAGCTTGCGTCTTTGCCTGGACCTGTCAAAGGCATTGCCGCACCACTTCGGCTGACCCGCGGCAAAGGCTTCAAGAATTCACTTGTTCTGCGCAGTGCCGGTCAGGACGGAAATGGCAAATGCCAAGTGATACCGTCGGCAGTGCAAGTGACTATGGCTATGAATGTCAAACAAAGTATAGTTGGCGAATTCGATTCTAAAACAAAAACGGTGAACACAGCCTGCGCAAATGGCGCATGGACTGAACCCTAGAGCTGGCGGGGGCAAACTTATGAAGAACTTGAATGCAAAACTTCTATCCACAAGGCGCATACGCCTTCGAACTCAAACCGGAAGCAGCCAAATCACGGAGTTTGGCGCCGCTATTTTTCTCCTCTTCTCCTGCATTGTCATTCCATTGCTCGATCTGTCCATAGTCCCTGTGCGCCTGGGTCTCGGTAAATCGATCGTTAATCATCGGGTGCATCAGCTCGCCCA
>CAZBOX010000318.1:0-6826 GCA_964493595.1 uncultured Candidatus Obscuribacterales bacterium
ATGCTTCGCCCTGGAGCGATCGTCACCTTCTGCCCTGCAAATCTGCTTTCCGTTACGTTTGGACCGGAACATCCGGATCACAGATATGGCGCTCTGGCGCTGTGGGAGGCGGTTTATCCTGAAGCGAGGCAGGAAGAGAAATTGCCCTGGTGGAAATTCTGGAGAGAACCACTGCCCGGGCACCGAGTCAGTGAAGTCTTGTGGTTCGGCGATGACCTCTCAGCGCCCTACACGGCCAATTGCTTCGTGGCCGTCGAAAGACGTTGGTCAGAGGTTTGCGCCGCACTGCACGCTCACGAAAGTCAGTGGCAAGGTGCAGACATCGAGCTAAAAGCCACCGCCCGCGCATTGCGCACAGCAGGACGCTGGCAGCACGAAGGGCTGGCAGAGGAATACCACCGCATCATGATTCCGTAGCAAAATTCGTCCTGGAAGGGGACTAAGATGGGACGCAGTAAGCAACTGGCCTACCTCTTCGAGGACAAAGGCGCAGATACGGTCACCGCTCGCGGTGGCAAAGGATTCGGGCTGAGCGAACTGGCTCGACTCGATCTTCCGGTGCCGCCGGGATTCACTATCACGACTTCAGTCGCTCGAGCCTTCGCACAACACGGCTGCGTTCCAAATCGCCTCAGTTCCCAACTTCGTCGCGAGATGAAAAAACTGGAGCAGGCGACAGGCAAGCAGTTCGGTTCCCCAGACGCTCCGCTTCTGGTTTCGGTGCGCTCGGGAGCAGCCGTCTCAATGCCCGGCATGATGGACACGATTCTCAACCTCGGTCTCAATGACGATATCGTGGATGGTCTTGCGTCGCGTCATGGGTCGCGTTTTGCCCAAGACTGCCGGCAGCGATTCCTCTCGATGTTCGCGGAGGTAGCGAAGGGAAGGGTTCCTGAAGATCCATGGGTACAGCTAGAACTCGCTGTCAGGGCGGTCATCGAGTCTTGGAATACACCTCGAGCAGTCGCTTACCGTAACGCGAGCGGTATTTCGAGCACACTGGGCACGGCCGTCAACATTCAAGCGATGGTTTACGGCAATCTGGACGACAACTCAGGAGCTGGTGTCGTCTTCAGCCGCAATGTTTCGACTGGAGAAAACCACCTCTCTGGGGAATTTCTGGTCAAGGCCCAAGGTGAAGATATCGTCGATGGTTCGCGCACACCTCTTCCAATCGAAGAGATGAAAGCGTGGAACCAAGCTGCGTATAACGAATTAGAGGAGATTGCAAAACGGCTTGAAGCCCACCAAAATGACGTGGTAGACATCGAGTTTACCGTCGAATCCGGCAAACTCCACCTCCTTCAGGTGCGCAAGGCAAAACGCACACCGGAAGCGGCAGCCACCATCGCAACCCATTTCGTCTGGGAGAAGCGCTGGAGCAAAGCCGAAGCTCTCACCCGTGTCAGCCCTGCCCAACTAAAAGCACTGAACGAGGCGGGCTTTTCCAACGATGTGCTGGAACAGGCGGAAGAAGATGGAAAAGTCATAGCCAGTGGATTGGCCGCATCTGCAGGGGTCGCCGTTGGGCGCGTCGTAGTCACCTCGCAAGCCGCAGTGGCAGCAGCAAAACGTGGCGAGAAAGTCATTCTTGCTCGTCCGGAGACCTCTCCCGACGACTTGAGCGGCATGCTCGCAGCCGCTGCAATTATCACCAAGACCGGTGGCGCCACCAGTCATGCAGCTGTCGTGGCACGTAGCCTTGGAAAACCGGCGGTGGTTGGTTGCCGGGTGCTGAACGTGCGGGAGGGCGACATGGTTTCGGTTGATGGACGGGCCGGACTGATTGTCGCCGGTGAGCTCACCAAGACAGGGGTTCTCGACAAGAAGGAGGTCAACCTTTTCCTGAGGTGGGTGGAGGCGGCGAATACCAACGACCTGCCGAAACTCCGTTTTGAGATGCTCAGTGGAAGGACCGCGGCGTCGCAGCTTCTCAACGACTTCTATCTGGCAGATGCCCTCGAAAAGGCGTGTGCGAGTTCGGCGTTGGAAAGCGAAGCGGTCAAGCTCAAGGCAGATATACACAAAGACGTGGCCGACAAACTGGCAATTTACCTGGTCGCTGCCGTCATCACAGAGGCGGGTCACTGCTTCAGTGAGATCAATTCGAGGAAATTACGTCCGGAGTGCAGAACGGAGCTTGAAATCCTGCGCAACGAGTACGACTGCCACCGCCGTCGCTCCATGCAAAAATTGAAGGAGATGCCTCACGAAAAGCACGTGCGTTTCTTACATCTTCTCGCCAGAGTCTTCGAGGCGAAAGCCTGGGGCACTGTTGGAGTTGGTGGCATCGGTGGAAAAAAATGGGCAATCATTGCTCGCGCCGCGGAAGGCTATCTAAAAGGGAAAGTCAATGCAACTGTCTTCGCGGACCACGCATTCGATTTGGAGCACAACGGCGGCAGTGTCTTCGGCAAACATCCGATGATTCTGCGCAACACCACAAGAAAAATGAACGCACAACTGGAGGCAAAGAAAGTAACCTCCAGCGTGAGTGGTCTCTACCGCCGCCTGACTGAGCTGGATACGCAAGTTTCACCTGAAGTCACGGCTCTTTTCAGAAAGGGAGTCGAGCTGGGGCTATGGTTTCAACTCACGTAAGGTGAAGCATCCAGCGTTCTCCATCCCTGCAGAACCGCAATATGTGCAAGTGTCATGTTGTGGCGCTCAGTTGAGAGATGTCGCTCTCAGATGAGTGAAAGTTTTATCGGCTGGCTCCGGCAGTCAGCTGCAGCACCAATGCGATTGGCGATCGCATCCATGAGGAGACACTCGTGGACATGGTCTCAAGTGAAAATGCGTTCTTCACCAATAACTGGATTCGAAGAAGGGCGCATCGTAGGACAGTTGGATTCTGAACACGCACACTGCAAAATTTTGCGGGGTGTAGTCGACAGAAAACATGAGCACCGACTGTGAGACATCAGCCTGGGGAGCCGCTCTATACAAGAGCTAGGCGGTGGTTGCTCCTGCCGCGACAAGCTCCCCATACCGCTATCTAAAAATGAATATCCGAACTGTTCAAGAGAAAAACGGAAAGGATGCATCATGTCCAAAGATCGCACCACACAAAAGAAGACCGTCGGCAGCTCGCTCGACAGCGCCTTCCTCAAAGACGTTTCAGCAGAAGAGTCCGCATTCCTCTCGTCGCTTGACGCCGAGGAATTCAACGCTCTGCTGGAAGAACGCGCCGACATCGCGCGTGGGCTTTAAGGAACATCATGTGGAAAAGAAAAGCGCGAAAAGGCGCAGAAATGAAGAAGACTCCCGACGCTTACGAGCGTGCCGCCAGTGCAGCAACTGAACTGACTGCAACAGTGGAGCTGATTACAGCCGGATTTCGGCGTCGCATGCAGTTCGACTACACTGCGATCGTGAGTGTTCTACTTCCTCTCTCAGAGGAGCAGCACAAACAGCTGGTCGGCTTTGTCATATCATCGGGCTTGGACGTCAACATCTTCGTCAACATGGTGCGAAGTGGGTTGGATCCGCAACTCTACTTCGATGCCGTAGAGCACGGTGCACATCCGGCGCTGCCGGTTGCCGCTTTCATGCAAATCGTCCAGGCGCTGCGGCCCACGGTAGTTCAGCAGATTCTGTCGGACCACTCAGCAATGAAAAACGCCATGGCTCAGTTAAAGGTTGCCGCCACGGTAACCTCCATGCTGCAGCGTTTTCTGCCTGCGGAGCAGACGGAAAGCAATATGAACTTAGTTCATGCAAGTCAATAAAGAATTCGACCGAAGGAGTAATAGTGTTTCTCTCACTTGAGTTTCCCGGCGGTGATAAACAGCTCAGCCTCTTCGCCAGGGATCTTGCACACGACAAGGGCTTTCAGGCATGGATGAAGCCCCTCGACTACGACTCGCAACGCAGCCGTGTCGATCGGGCTGTCGACCGCGCCAATCGTCTACTAGGCGATGGACGTAATCGACTGATCAACATGATCTTCAACCAGTTTACCTGGGAGGGAACTACCGGCTGGGAATATTGGACCAAAGAGTACGACAAGGTCCTCTTGCATGCCCTGGTCGTTTCGCACGCTCTCGATGTGCCGCTGCATGTGCACAAATCGTTCGACGACCATCTATTCTCGGCAGCGGACATTGCCGGCATCAAGCTGGAATTCACAACTCCCGCCTACAAGATCAATGACTTGACACGCCACAACGAACAACTGCAATGGAAGCTTGACGCCGCTGAGTATATCCAGCTCGTCAACGTGATCATGCCAAAGGACACACCGGTTATAGAGCTTTTCTAGGCTCCCCTGAAAAGAAATGAGTTGATGACTGGATGCTGCACAACTACTTTGTCGCTTTCACTTATCGTAACGGTGACAGCGGCTGGAGCTTCGACAATATCGAGATCAATTGCGAACAGCCGATCGAGCAAGCCGATATGCGAAACGAGGTGACACGCTACATCGCAACGAAATTGAACGCGAAGTATGGAGGGTATCACTCCGTCGTAATCAACAACTGGATCCTGCTGAACTCTTACTTCTCGGCAGAGGCAAGGGCGCAACATCTCCAACGAACGCAGGTGAACCCCAATATAGGCCACGTGAAGATCACATATTTCGTCGCATACAACTCGAATCCGCAAGGTACCTCACTGTGGCATTGCGGCAATGCAGTTGTCACAGTTGATCAGCACATCGAGATTGATACCACGAGGCAGTGCATCATCGATCTGATCAAGAACGACCTGTCAATTCGATTTGGCGGCTCGCACGATGTAATCATCAGCAACTGGAAGCTGCTCGACCGCGAATATCCCGGAGATACTCGCTCCCTGCCCAAAATGTGAGTAATACTGGAAGGAACGTATGGACAAAGAAATTTGGAAGCAGCTGCTTTTTGCGGCAATCTTCGCCGCTCTCGTGCTGCTCATGATTGGCTTTATAACAGGCTGAACTCAGCCCCAAAAGAAGGGAATAGTCCAATGAGCGATCTTGCAGAACTGCTCGCCCAAAAGGCGACCATCGTCGAGCATCTGGAAGACTTGGAGTTCGAGTTGTTCGCTGTCTTGTCGGGACACGACGTCCCGCGAGAGAACGAGCTCAAAGCTCAAATTCAGGAGGAGAAGGACAAACTTGCCGTCATCGACCAAGAGCTGGCAAATCTGAAAGAAGCCGGAACGACACCGCTCACGGTGGAAACAATAAAGTCGATGGACGAAAAGCTCCTCTGCGAGCTCTTCGACGAAATCGTCAGCTCACTGCGTTAAGCAATGGAAGCTTGATACGCAACTGCTCGCTGAGCTTACCTTCACAAGAAGAGCACCGTCGCCGATAAGTTTGAAACTATCGGCGGCGGTGCTCCCTCTCAATAATTAGTTTTTAGAAGCGGTACACTACATAGCGTAGTTGAAACACAAAGAATTTTGAAACCGAAAAACAGAACCGGTCTCCCGATTCTGTTCTTCAGCCTCTTTTCACTGAACTCACCGTCCAGTCTCTCACGAAACCTTTATTTCGCTAATTGCAAATCGGACGAAACAGTAAGTACAACTCGACCGATGCGATTATCAATCCGAGTGGAACAATCATTGCGGCAAAGAAAGTATCAAAATTCCACTTCATCTCAACGCCGTCAGCCTCGTCTAGGAACCAGAGAATTCCATTTACGAACGCCATATGCCCTTGTCCGAATGCAAAAATCATTACCATTAGAATGAAGAAAACTTCCAGCATTTTTCACCTACGACTTTTTCCCATAATTGCTTTGCATTTCCCGGGCAGGTTTGTGAAGTGCAATGCTGCGCTCGCAAGACTGTTCATCAGGCCTGCCATAAATAGAGCCCCAATAATCCGGACCGACTTTGTTTCCCAGTCTTTGAACATAACTTCCAGTAATACCGCACTGCAGTCCCGTGATCACGCAAGCGCCAATCACCACAAAGAGTATGTAAGCGCAATCAACAAAGATCGAATTGAATTGCATTCTCTGCTTACTCCCTCAGATTCGAACGTGCCAAAGAACTTGTTCATCACTAATGGATGAACTCGTTTATCAAAAGAATTGGCTGTGCCAGTAATAACTTGCGAACCGTCTAGTCGACCGGATGCCAAAGCCCATTTCTATAGCCTAGCCAAAGTGTGCCATTCAAACCTTTGGCCATGGAATAGCGATCATTGTGCCGAACGGCTTCGCCAGTGTCGTAGCGCGCTCCCCAGATATCACCACTCTCGTTCAAATTGACCAGCAAACCGTCGAGGCGAATTGATTTTTCATTCTCTAAGGAGAACGAATATTGCATCGGTGCGGATAGCGAGAAACCGCATTGGGAAATCGAGGGATCTGCACCATGTGAAAAAATGCTTCTGATCATTGATGTTGGTCCTCTAAGATCCAGTCGTAATACCTTCAAAAATCTAGAATGCGTTAGCCGATGTTTGTATTTGGATCAGAAGGACCAGAGCCTGTCAGGCCCTGCTCAGCTATTCCTTTTGCACCTAACGCGTGCGCCGTCTTCACAGCATTCAGTAACGCAGTCTTGAAGTTGTCGACCATTCCTGAATTTGCTAACTGCTCAGGACTACCGCCGGCCGCATGCGCTTGCATCGCGACAGACAAGATTTGTTCTACCTGGCTCTTGAGTTGCGTTTGCATCGCACCAATATCACCAGTTGCTTCAGTAGGTTGATATGCAGGCTGAGGCTGTTCCAACGCTGCAGTCGGTCCTTGCTCTAATGAAGCAGATTGCTCCGGATTGTAGAAACCATCGATAGACTCAGGTGAAACGGGAGCGACTTGTGGTTCATAAGGATTTTGCTCGAGCGGAGCACCTTGAGCTACCGGCGCTTCCTGCGCTACCGGCG
>CAZBOX010000319.1:0-6615 GCA_964493595.1 uncultured Candidatus Obscuribacterales bacterium
GCAGTTGCCAAAACCCCTTGCGGGGTCTCGGTCGTAGCCAACTGCAAGAAGAGCGAGTCTTCGACGACGACGATTTCGCTTCTGTCCAGTTGGGGCATGCCGGGCATACCGTTTTTCAAGAAAGAATTGCTGACGATGACGTCTTCGACGTCTATCTCGTTTGTCACCGCCTCCTCGAGCAGCTTGATTCCTTCCAAAAGAAATAGCCCGCTCTCTCGTCTGCCCTTGCGGTCGTGCAGCGATCTGACCATCTTCAGGAGTGGATTGGAGGAACTGGAAATTTCTTTGACTTGCATTCTAAGACTCTGACTAAAAGGGCGACGCCTGGCGCCGCCCTTTTGAATTTTTAGTCTATCCGGCAGAACCGAATATCACTATTACTTGCGGCCGACAGCGGCTTTGGCTGTTTCGACAAGACCGGCAAATGCTTTCTCGTCAGTGACTGCCATGTGAGCAAGCACCTTGCGGTTCAGGTTGATGCCTTCTTTTTGCAGACCGTGCATGAAGAGCGAGTAGCTCAAGCCATTGGCACGGGTGCCGGCATTGATACGGGTGATCCAGAGGCGTCTGAAATCACGTTTGCGCTTTCTTCTGTCTGCAAAAGCATTGCGCCATGCGCGCATGATTGCTTGGTTGGCGGCGATGAAAAGTCTCGATTTCGAGCCGCGAAAACCTTTAGCGTACTTGAGGATTTTTTTGTGCCGTTTTTGCAGCACATTCCCACGTTTTACTCTAGCCATCTTTATCTCCTTCTTGGCCCTCTGAAGGGCTCAGGGTTTGTGTGATGTTCCTTCGGAATGTGCTTCTTGGCATTGCCAAGCGCGAAACCAGCCATCGGAGAGGAGACTTCCTTATGCAAGGCGCTCGCTCATTCGAAGGAATGCGAACAGGTACAAAAGACTTCTTAGCGAAGGTACTTGGTGTACGGGAAGCACTCCAGGATGTTGTCTTCCTGGGTCTTGTCGAGAGGAGCCCATCCTCTCAGCTTTCTTTTGACATTAGCCGACATCCATTCGTTGATGTGGCGCTTGCCGGCTTGGCGGCGCAGAACTTTGCCGGTACCGGTTATTTTGAACCGGCGGGCAGCCGCCTTATTGGTCTTCATCTTAGGCATTGCCAGTGACCCTTTTCTTTTCTACTTGGTGGATACGAATTACGTTTTGCCGTTTGGCTAACGTTTCACCGCCCTTAGACAGTGAATTACACCCCAGATCTGGGGTCCGGCCGTTCCGCAGGCAAAGATATCCCTGCTGCGGAATTGCAGAGGTATTCATGATAACACTCTTGCGTCCAAATATGGCTGCCCGTCAATGATTGCTAAATGATTTAGCGCACTTGAGAGAGAAATCATCGAACGGCTGAGTCTAGGAGCCTAAGTTGTGGCTTTCGGGTCCGGGCGCTCGACCGGTTGTGGCTTGCCTCTTTGCGGAATAGCCGAGAGGATCATGATCACGCTCTTACCTTCCAGGCGAGGCTCTCTATCAATCAGAGCCAGGTCCTTTAGCTCGTTCGAAAAGCGGTTCATCAGATCAATAGCCATTTTGGAGTGCTGCATCTCACGTCCACGCAGCATAATGACTACCTTTATCTTGTCGCCGTCATTGAGAAATTTTTGCGCGTTGCGAAGCTTCACGTTGTAGTCGTGCTCTTCGATTTTGTAGCGCATCTTTATCTCTTTGACATCGACGATATGATGCTTCTTCTTGGTTTCACGTTCTTTCTTTTGCTGGTCGAACTTAAACCGTCCGTAGTCCATAATCCGGGCTACAGGTGGGTTTGCATCGGGCTGAACTAGGAAAAGGTCGAGTCCGCGTTCGCGAGCAGTGTTCAGAGCTTCGCGCGTAGGAACTATGCCCAGCTGGTTACCTTCTTCGTCAATGAGGCGAACCTCTCTATCCCGAATTCGCTCATTAAGGAGCGGCATGTCTCTTCTGGGATCGTTGGGGCGGCGAACATCACCTTTGTCTATGCTCAAGCGTACTCCTCATGATTGGGACCGATTATCAATGTTGCCATTGGGCAAACGAAAAACTTGCCGAAGGTGGGACTTGAACCCACAAGCCCTTGCGAGCACTACGCCCTGAACGTAGCGTGTTTGCCATTTCACCACTTCGGCGCGTGCCAACGATTCTACACCAAATTACAACTGGCTAATTCGTTGGCGCTTTCAACTTCAGGGACCTTAACCGTCTGCTGTATAAGCCATGAGGGCAATATCTCTGGCTCTCTTGATGGCAACGGTCAGGCTTCTCTGGTGCGATGCACAGTTGCCGGAAATACGTCTGGGTAGAATTTTGCCTCTTTCGGTGACGAATTTTTTCAAGCGGTTGGGATCTTTGTAATCAATATGTTCGACCTTATCGGCGCAAAAACCGCAAGTCTTGCGGCGGCGGGGCGGTCCATCTTGATTCATGCGTGACATTTCTTACTTCCTCTATCTATAAGTAGTGTGGGTGCAAAGTCGCACTGAGTGCGCTCGAAGTGGCCGGAGTGTTAGAACGGAATCTCATCGTCCGATGCAAAGATTGCGTCCAGGTCATCGGTATCGCCTGCAGGCTTAGCTTTCTGACCACCTTTGACTCCGGCTTTTGCCAGATTTGCTTCTCCTTTCTCTTCGGAGAAAGAGCCTTGTGAGCCGGTCAGATTCGAGAGATTCTCGACGCTGACAGCGTCCACTTCCACTTCCCGACGTTTTTGTCCGTCTTGAGACTGGTAGTTGTTGATTTGCAGTCTTCCGTCAACGGCGACAAGGTCGCCTTTTTTGACTTCGGTCGAGCAGCGCTCGGCCAGATCGCGCCAGGTAATTACTTTTACAGGCGTGGTTTCGACTTGGCCATCTCTGGGTGGAGACTCTACGGCAATCGAAAACTCTGTGACAGCTACGTTTGTGGATGGTGTGAAACGCTTCTCGGGAGCGCGAATTACACGTCCGGAGACAACTATTTTGCTTAGGCTCATCAGCTAGTCCTCAGTTGAGACTTGGAAAAGACGCTTTTGAAAACAACGGAAACTATGCCATTACCGGTGTTTGCGATTCTTCAAAAACAACGATCAAGAAACGGATGATGTCTTCCGAAAGGGTCATCATGCGCTTAATCGTGGCGACTTGTTCCGTCTTGACTGTGAAAACCGAGTAGACGTAATAGCCATCTCTCATCTTATTCACTTCATAAGCCAGGCGGCGGCGACCTTTTTTCTCGGTCAGCTCTACGGTTCCACCCAAATTCTTGATGTATTCGTCCACTGCTGCGGCTACTTTATCTACCGCTTCTTCGTCGATATTGGGACGAACGATATAGGTAACTTCGTACTTTTCTTGCTTTTCTTTGCGTGACAAGTTGAATCCCCCTTATGGTCATGCGCGTCCTGCTGTTGCAGGCAAGGTGAGGCAATATAAACCGGCACAAGCCGGACCGGTAATTCTAGCATGCAGAGGGGGCAATGCCTGGCGTGCGGCTGCTTTGAGCGACTGCAACTATTGCGTAATCGTCACATAGGCAGCAATTCTCGCCATGAACTAAACTTTTGATCATGGCAGGTTTCTTTGCGTTGCCAGGTGAAAGAGATTACAATTTAGCCATAGCAATGAGGCAATTGGCAGTGGCAGCCAGTTTTCGCAACATCTTCCTGATTTCGGTCTTCTGCATGTCCTCCCAAACGGCACTGGCCCAGGGTCTGCAGAATATGCCCTCGCAAACAAAAACGGGCAATCCCCAGGGCTATTTCCCGCCCCCATCAAGTGGGATGAATCCGGGCAGCCTGGGCTCGAATATATGGAATTCAGTCGGTGCCCGCGTGCCGATTGGAACACTTCTTTCCGGTGTTCTCGAAGACGATCTTTCTTCCGCCAAAAATCAGAGGGGCGATGTCTTTTCGATCAGGCTGGAGGATGGCTATTTCAAGAACGGCGTCGAGGTGGTGCCCCGGCATTCCAGAATCGTCGGAGCAGTCGTCAATGTCGTGCCGTCAAGCCTGACGGGGCATGGGCATCCTGGCAATCTGCAAGTAAATCTGCAGACGATTGTTTTTCCGGACGGCAGCAACACGCCTATAAGCGGATTTATCGTCCACAATCCCAATATGGATGAAACCCAGAATCCGAGGCGCACCAATGCAGCGGATGCGGCCGCCTATTATCCAAAAGCGACAGTCAATTCGCTAGGTATGATCGGCCGCACATTGACCGGGCGCTTGATTGGCTACAAGCCTGGATTTAGAAACAAGGGCTCCGACTTTACTATGGAAAAGGGCGAGATACTTGCCGTGCGCTTGAATCGTTCTCTCGATCTCAGTCACATGTCTGCGCCCGCGACTAATTTTGCTCCCGGCAATGTGCCTTTTGGTCTGACATCACCTACGGTGCCGGCACTGAAGTCCGGGCAACCACTTTTGCCGACCGCTCCTGCCACAATCAGCGGTCCTAATGCGGTCATGGGCGGACCGCAGCCGGCGCCACCCAGTCAGAATTTCAATAAACCGGTCGGACCAAATCCCGGTTTGAATATATCGGATCCGTTTTAGCCAACGCTCGGATTTTTTTTGAGTCATGCAGAAAGGGGAGGCCGGCAGCCTCCCCTTTCGAATGATCTTCTGGACCTTAGTCGTCTACCGAAGCGGGAGATGGGCTTGAAGAGCCGGATGAACTGCTGCCGCCCTTGCCCTGTTGCTGGGTAGCTGCTTTGTATTCAGCCAGATGGCGCCAGCCTTGATGCAGGATCAGCTGATAGGCGTAGATCTGCTCAAGCCAGCGTCTTTCGCCTTCAGGAAGATCCGGACGCTCCAGTCGGCGCTTCAGTGAGCCTGTTATGTTGCGTGTTTCTTCGATGGCTTTTCTGTAGTTTCTGACAGTGCGTTGAAGACCTTGTGCAACTACTTGCGACTGTGAAGACGGTTGAGAAACATAAGCTGCAGCTACGGCTGGTTCTCTCTCGATTCGCTCGCGGCTCTCGCGTCCCTGAGGTGCGCGCTCGCGTTCGCGTTTCGGTTCTTCGACGAATCTCTCTGCTTCGGCCGATATGCCGTTGGCGTCATTGCGCTGAGCCTGGCGGCTGGCGGCTTGCTGCGCAAGCGGATGCTGAATGACGTTCTTGTGACGTTCTGCGCCACCACGTCTTCTTTCTTTGCGTTTGGCTCTGTAGCAGTCGAGGCAATCTCTCAAACGAGGATTCATGTGCTCGAATACTTTGCCGCAAGTTTGGCAAGTCAATGAATGCTTGGGCTTGCCTTCTCCTGCTTCACCTTCTGCCGGCGCACTCTCTGCATCGCCTTCGCTTTCAGGTTTTTCTTCTTCTTCAACGGACTCTTCTTCGTCCTTTTCCTCCGGGGGCGCTTCTTTCTTGGAGATGCGCTTGGCTGGACGTTTTGTTTCTTTCTCTTTTTCTTTGTCCTTATCTTTCTCTTTGGACCGCGCGGCCGGCTTCTCTTCTTCTTCCTCTACTTCCGGCTCCGCTTTGGCTTTGGAGGCGGTTTTTGCTTTTGCTCTGCTTTTTGCAGGCTTGCGTTCGGAAGTGCGCATCTCCTCGAGCTTTTCCAGCACCTGAGGATTGGTCAGACCTTCTTCTTTAAGTTCGCGAATCTTTTGCAATTCTTCCATTGCCACGTCGGGAAGAACTTTGATGCCATTTTCGTCGGACGTGGTTTCGATATTGAACTCAGTGATATACCGCCTGATAGTTACTGACGTAACGTTGAGATCCTTGGCGGCCTGGGCAATCTTGGTGCCCTCTACCTTGGCGTTTCGACTCATTAAGCTGTGACCTTGATATAAGTATCTACTTGGAATTGAGGCAGTTTTTCGGATTTCGATGCATCGCTAGCATCAAATCAAAGAGTCTCGGTTCGACTCGTTTAGCTCTCTCGGCGAGCTTTTGCTTCTGAGCAATAAGTCTCTCAGGTCGGCTCACAAAGACAGGCTTTGTTCTCGCCCTTAGTCGCTCGCACACCCGTAGGTCGCCTCTGAGCAACTGACTCTAAGTTTATCTCTATATATGTCTGAGGTTACTGCCCCGGAATTAAATTTCATCCATATTTGCATTTCCCGGTGAAAATTCAGCCGGGCTTTCGCACACGAATGCTGTTTGAGCCTGGTCGTAAGCTTTTCGAAGATGACCGCGGCTGACATGCGTATAAAGCTGAGTTGTAACGATATTGGCGTGCCCGAGCAGTTCTTGGACGGAACGCAGGTCAGCGCCGTTCTCAATCAGATGGGTGGCGAAGCTGTGCCGCAGTGTGTGCGGAGACAATGTTTTCTCCACTCCGGCATTTTTTGCCAGGCGCTTAACAACTTGCCACACTACCAGGCGTGAGAGGCGATTTCCCGCGCGGTCGCGAAAAAGGGGCCTGACTACATGCTTTACCTGGGTCAGACTACGGGCCCTTGTGCTTGAATCCGCCGCCGGCGCCGCATCCTTGAGCTCTTTCATGTATTCCTGCAGGCATTGGAGTGCCTGTCTGCCAATCGGCACAATCCGCTCTTTCGAACCTTTGCCCAGACAGCGCACATAACTCTGAGATAGATTGATGTCCTTAACATCCAGACCAACCAGCTCAGAGACGCGTAAACCTGCTCCGTAAAGAAGTTCTACTATCAACCTGTCTCGATTGGATTGGGCGGCT
>CAZBOX010000320.1:0-6610 GCA_964493595.1 uncultured Candidatus Obscuribacterales bacterium
GTTATAGGTGCGCCGGGCAGGGCTCGAACCTGCAACGGCCCGCTTAGTAGGCGGGTGCTCTTTCCCATTGAGTTACCGGCGCAACTAGAAGCCCCATTTTTACGAGTGGGGCTTTCTCATTAATGAGCGTGCGTCTCCGGTTCAGTTTCTAGTGGCATATAGTCCCTTTCGCCTTTTCTGCGTCGCTTTTCAGTGCGCGCTGCTGTGCGACATGCCGAACACAATAGAAAGCCTCCAGCGGCGAACCAACGCCTGCGGAAGTCGTCGAGCAGTACGCCTAGGTCGTCACTGAAACCAGCCACCATGTCGTCAATTTCAGTAAACTGGTCCTCCTCCAATTTCATAGCGTTTGAGTTCCCTCTCGCTTTGTCCAATTGTTTCTTTAGCTTTGCCATGAGAAATTTCCTCAAAAGTGTGCGTCAAATTTCGCCACCATTGTTGGTGGCTTGCAGCCGGCGTTTATGCTTGGTTTTGCCGGGTTTTACTAGCTAGCTACGGTTTCCTGCGTCTGTCTGCCTTTTTGCCAAGTCTCGTATTCAGCAGTAGTTCCTCTCCGCTGTGTCTCGACCCAAGCTAGAATGTCGGCCATTTTGTAGCGAACTTTGTTAGCGCCGTCTTCCTTGTAGAAGACCGGCCCCCCGCCCTCAACACGACGCTTCCGAAGCGTCGCGACAGAGTAGCCAGCTACTTCGGCAGCCTGCTTTTCGTCGCACCAAATTTGGCTAGCCATAAGCTATCCCTCCCATAGTGAATGTATTATTGTGCCGCTGGTGCCCAGGGCTTATTCCCGTTTATAGTCCCTGGGCTGCCAGAATACAAGAAAAAACTGCGAATTCAATTTGAAGTTGATGACACCCGAGGCTTGAAACCATGGGCTTGTAAGCGCTGTCAGCTTTGTTAGAAATAACTCTTGAGGTGTCATCAATAGCAGTGGCACTTGTTCAGCGCCTGGAAAACTCCAGTCTGCATATTTCTTGCTCTACGACCTCGGCTGCCTTCAATATGCTGTCTTCCACATTTTGCATTGCTGCCTGAAGCTCACCGAATTCGGGCTCGAAATAATGGAAGAAAATGACATTACCCCTGGTGCTGTGCCCTGCCAAACGTTTGGCTGCTAACTCTGGGCAGCTCAGTCCAGCATGAGTCAGAAATGTGTGCCTGAGAGAGTGTGGAGTAAAATGGACACCAGACTTAGAGGCAACTTTGTCACACAACTCTTTCCGGCAGTTGAAAAACTTTCGCGTCCGAGTGCCTGGCAGTATGAAGTTGCTTTGACTGGCGTCCTTCCTTGCCTTCAGAATTTCCGTCGCTTTCCTTCCAAGCGGTAATGTCCACCGCCTTCCCTCTTTGTCGATTTCAGCAGGTATTTCTAACTTGCCTTCACCTTCCCCCATAGTGACGTGTGACCATTGAAGCCTACAAAGCGTATTCTTCCGAAGCCCAGTTAGCAGTAGTAGCTGCAAGCAGTCCCTTAGCGTGTCGTCCTCAAGACTGCTGACTGTACGCCACCATGCAGGTAGTTCCTTCTTTTGAATTGCGCTGCGTCTCGGTTCTAGCGTCGCCCATGCTTTCATTTTGCTCAAAATTTGCACAGGGTTGGCTGTTATTAGGGCTTTGGTTTTTGGGTGCGTTTGGCAAAGGGTGAAGACAGAAGAGAGGGCGTGCATGGTTAACGTGGCCACGCCAGGACGTTCATTTAGCTGCCTGTGCCTCTCTAGCACGTCGTTTTCCGTAATGGCAAGCATCGGACGTGACAGCCAGTCACTCAAGTGCTTACGAATTTCAACTTCATACAGTCTTTTTGTGGTTCCTTTAGTGTTTGTGAATTGCAGGAATAACTGAAAGGCTGCCTCCAGGGTTAGCTCATTCTTTGCTGCTTCCTCCCTTTGCCGCTTCTCTTCTTCTTCCTTGCGTTTCTTCCGGTCCCTCGCTGGGCTAGCCCCCTCTCGAATTTGGTGGTACAGCTTTTCCGCTGCCCTTTCAGCTAGTTTTAACGGGTAGCTTTTAGTGCTGCCTATAGTTGCTGTCACTGTCGTCCTGCTACCCTTAGCCTTGGCAATTACAACGTAACTCTTCGCGCCTTTTGCCCGAACGCGAAGGTATAGCCCAAACTTGCCGTGCGCATATGTTCCAGGTTCTCTCACTTTCTTTACGAAACTGGCTGTGAGCGGCGGACAGTACTCTTCTTTATTTGGCATTCCGACTCCTTTCTTTCGCAGCAAAAAGCAACCCCGGAGCAACCACCCAGGTAGAAACGCTGCAAAAATTTGAAAACAATTACCACCTGACAATACCTTAAACGTCCGCCTAGCGGGGTGTTTCGGGTAAAGGTGGGAAAACGCGTCAAAAGCCCTAATTATGAAGAAGCCTTAACCTCCTATTAAATTACTTTTTGCCTGCCACTTCACTTCCTTTTGCTCAGGCATTATATGATCGGTAGCGTCAGGAAAAGTTTCTTAAATGCTCTCAGGTTCTCGCTTTTAGCAATCTTGGTATTTGAAGATGGGGCGTCTGGTTCAAAAGTTCGGTGGCACGTCGGTAGCAGACGTCAATAAAATCCGCAAAGCTGCAGAGATAGCGGTAAAAAACGCTTCTGAGGGAAACGAAGTTGCGGTGGTGGTTTCGGCAATGGGCCATACGACCGACCATCTGATTTCGATGGCTGAAGAGATTTCAGACAATCCTGATGCTCGTGAAATGGATATGCTTATGTCCACTGGCGAGCAAGTTTCCATCGCTCTCATGTCGATGGCAATTCAGTCTCTAGGGTGGCAGGCGCGCTCTTTTACTGGACATCAAGCAGGCATTATCACTGCCTCCAGTCATGGTTCTGCGAAGATTCGCGAGATTCGCCCAGACAAAGTAGAGTCCAGTCTCAAGCGTGGCGAAATCGCTGTGGTTGCTGGTTTTCAGGGAATTACGGACGCCAACGACATAACCACCCTGGGCCGCGGCGGGTCTGACACTACAGCCGTAGCGCTGGCCGGTGCTCTTTCTGCCGAACGCTGCGATATATACACGGACGTTGCCGGTGTTTATACTTGCGACCCTCGCATCGTGCCGGAAGCCCGTAAGCTTGCCGCTATCAGCTATGAGGAGATGCTCGAGCTGGCTGCTACCGGTGCTCAGGTTATGCAAGCGCGCTCCATCGAAATGGCGATGGACAACCATGTTCCAATACGTGTTCGCTCGACATTTAAGCCGGAAGACAGCGGCACATTGATAACAAATCGACTGGCCGCGCCCGAATACACTGTTTGCGGTTTGTCGCTCGACATGAATCAGGCGTCGATCACTTTGAAGTGCCCTGCCCAGGACAACGACGCCAAGCGCGTCGAGGGTGTTTCTTCTCTCTTTACTCGCTTGCAAGAGCTGAATATAGCCACCGATATGGTCATGCTGCTTGCCCGTGAGGATGAGCCCTGCCAGGAATTCGCCTTCACCGTCGAGAAACGCTCAGTTCCTCGTGTCCTTTCAATCATCGAGTCTCTGGGCAAGACTCTGGGCTCTCCACACATCCATTGCGACACGGATATCGCTCGAATTTCAGTCGTAGGTCGGCGTCTTACCAGCCGTCCTGAAGTGGTTGCCACTGTTTTCGATCAGCTCAGTAGTGCCGCAATTCCTGTATTGATGGTCACTTCCGCTGATCTAAGAGTAAGTATCGTTGTGCCTGCTTCCTATGCCAAAGAGGCTGTGAAGCTCGTGCACGAAAGATTCAACCTGGCTGAAATAGGCATGGACTTTGCACCCTGATTTTGCATACAAAACTTCGCTCAAAGAGATTTGCTGATGGCAGGCGTTTAAAATAAAGAGTTTCTCAAGCGAAGTACTGACGCCAGAGGTGAAGCAAATGCCATCATTCGATAATTTCTTTAGCAAGGTGAAAGACGCAGCCAAGGATGCTGCTGACAAGACCGGCAAACAGGCCAAGATTGCCAAGCTAAAAATCAATATTAAAACCCTCGACATGGAAAAGAACCGTCATTTCCAAACGATCGGTTTGCGCACATTTATTCTCTGGACTGAATCAAGATCTCTTGATGGTCTGGTTGACCGCGTCCACGACGAATTGACTCAAATCGATAGAGCCGAAGCCAGAATCAAAGAATTGGAAGAAGAGATCGCGGAAATTCAAGCGGGTTCCGTGGACGTCAGCGACGTCACCGAAGAAGAGAAGGAAGAAGACAAATAGAAGTGTCGGCAGTTGTACGCTTCAACTGCCGGGGCTCGACACTGAGGCAAAATGCAAGAACAAAAGCAAGTCCGAAACAGTCGTTTGTTTAATTCTGAATGGAACAGAAAACTTGCTTTATCTCCAGCTTTTGCATCGCTCTTTGTTTTTTCTTGCGCTCCTTCTTTCGCCGACGCGATTTCACCCCACATCACATCTGGTGGCAAGGTCTATTCGGAAGAAAGACCGAATAAAGAATTCTACGGCAGCGGCATGAGCGGCAGGCTGAGCGAGGCTTCTCATCTCAGATTCTCCGGCGAACAGGCATATGATGATGGCGATCTGTCTGAAGCGCTGAAGAAATTGAGCAAGGCAGTCCAGCTAGATCCTGGTGACCCGACCGGTCATTTTATGTATGCTCGGGCACTGACCGCTAAGATCAATCGGGATCTCAAAAAGAACGAGCCCGTAGATCAGGAGATGCTTACTGATTGCATCGACGAGTGGAAACTAATCGCTCGCCACGATGCCGATATTTCTGAGCAGTCGGAAGCAAAAGCGCAATGGCGCAGATTGGCTCGTATTGCCAAATTGATGAATGTGCAAGAGGAAGGAAAAACTTCGCGATTTTCATTTTTGGCTGGGAAGGGGCGAGGCAAAACAACCGCCAGAGAAAAGCCAAAACTTGCACAGAAAGATTTTTCCGATTTCAAAGAAAAGGAAAATCCCGGCAGACCATTGTCAGAGCTAAATACTGATATCAAAGAGTATCAGTAGAATTTCAGTAAGAGACTTGCTAAAAAGGCGCCGCTACAAAAACGGCGCCTTTACTTTGGAATTATCGCTCCGTCATTAAGACTTGGCGGTGGCTTTCTCTTTAGCTCCTGATTTTTCCGCCGTACCATAAACCGGCGTGAGCCAGTGCATGTATTTCTTGTGCTCGCCTCTGCACATAGAAGTGTAGAACTCGCGTATCTTTCCGGTCATCTCTCCGCATTTGCCGCCTGAAATTTCGCGTTTGTCGATTTCGATAATCGGGGCAATTTGAGCACCTGTTCCGCAGAAGAAGAGCTCGTCTGCAGTGTAGAGTTCGCTTCTGTCGATGGTGCGCGAAATTGTTTCGTATCCGAATTCGGCTTGAGCAAATTCCATGATGCTACTGCGGGTGATGCCTTCCAGAATGTTCTCCGAAATAGGCGTCGTGATCAGTTTGCCGTTTTTGACCATGAAAATATTCATGGCGCTGCCTTCAGAAACGTGACCGTTTTCACTCAAAACGACGCATTCATCGAAACCTGCAAGGATGGCATCTGTTTTGGCCAGCGCCGTATTGGCATAGGCGCCGACGATTTTGCCGCGAGCAGGAATGGCGTTGTCTTCCACGCGTCTCCAGGCAGAAACCTGTACTTTGAGACCAGGAGCACCATGAAAGTAATCGCCGAAAGGCACCGTGAACATGCACATGTCGCTCGGGTTGTCTTCCAGGCTTGGACCGACTCTTTGACCGGTTTTATAAGCGGCGGGACGTAAATAAGTGTCGGTCTTCGGTTCGTTTTTCTTGACCAGCTCTACAGAAATTTTGCAGAGTTCGTCAACTGAGTATTTGAGATCATCGAGGTGCATGATCTTCATCGAATCCTTCATGCGCAGGAAGTGCTCTTTCAATCGGAACAAATACATTTCGCCGTGGGCCTCGTTCCAGTACCCTCGGATGCCTTCGAACACAGCGGTTCCATACATGAACGAGTGATTCATGATGCTGATTTTGGCATTCTCAAGCGGAACATAGTTTCCTTCGAAGAAAGCGTATTTGTGCGGATTGCTCACTTACCTACCCTCTTTTGTGTTTTACAGTTGACCTTTGCAGAATTGAATGCGATCGGATACGAGTTTTCGATTGCTCGAATCCGGCTTCAGTTCGAGATATTTTTCAAATGCGACTACAGCCGACCTGTAGTCTTTGTCGCTTTCTTGCATGCAGCCGATTTCATAGTACGCTTCTGCGTAATTCGGATCGCATTGCACGGCAGCGCGAAATTCTCCTTTTGCCTCGTCGAACTTACCCAGCCTTTTGTAGGATCTGGCAAGCATGGTTCTAAGTTCGGCCGAGCCTGGATATTTGGTGACGAGCTTCAGGAAGGCGTCCTGGGCCACTTGATAGTTGCCCTTCTCGAACTCCGCAGTCGCTTTGGCCATAGGCTTGGCATACTTCTCTGCGTCTTCTGAGGCGTCCGCAAATGACAGAGGGCAGAAGACTACTGCCGCTTGAATCAGTGCGCACAGTCCAGTCTTCTGCCAATTCTGCATTTTCATCTCTATTTAGTGGTCTCTTTCTTGAGTACGGTGCCGGTCGTCGTCATCGTCGTCTTCTGCATCGAGCTGCCGGAACCATCACCGGAGCCTGAGCCGCAGCCACAGCCCGATCCTGTGTATCCG
>CAZBOX010000321.1:0-6502 GCA_964493595.1 uncultured Candidatus Obscuribacterales bacterium
GTCTCCATCATGCATGGAGCCAAAGGTCCGAACGTTTGCAACGTGACCGCTTGCGCTACGTCTTCTCACACCCTTGGCGATGCCTATCGGATTATCGAGCGTGGCGAAGCAGACGTGATGTTTGCAGGGGGTACCGAGGCACCGATTACTCCTCTTTCTATGGCGGGTTTCGCCGCCGCACGAACGCTCTCGACTCGCAATGACGAGCCCGAGAAAGCATCGAGACCTTTCGACAAAGACCGCAATGGTTTTGTCATGGGAGAGGGCGCTGCCATTCTGATTCTTGAAAGTCTCAGTCATGCCAAGGCCAGGGGTGCTCATATTTATGCGGAGATAGCCGGCTACGGGCTCACCGCCGACGCTCACGATATCGTGCAGCCTTGCGGCGACGGCGACGGAGCCATGCGGGCGATGAAAATGGCCCTCGAGCAAGCAAATGTTAAGCCGGAAGAAGTTGATTACATCAACGCGCACGGCACGTCGACCCCTCTAGGCGACAAAGCTGAAACCACCGCCGTCAAGCGCGTATTCGGAGAGCATGCCACCAAAGGTGGTGTGGTAATTTCGTCCAGCAAGTCCATGACAGGACATCTGCTTGGTGCTGCCGGAGCCATTGAAGCAGCCGTTTGCTGCCTGGCTATCGAGCACGAAACGATTCCGCCCACTATCAACCTCGACACGCCCGATCCTGATTGCGACCTGGATTATTGCCCCAATGTCGCGCGTAAGAATTCACCAATAAAAGTCGCTTTATCCAATAGTTTCGGCTTTGGCGGTCATAACGCGAGCCTTCTTTTCAAGAAGGTTACGGGTTAAAATCTAAAGCCTTGCCCTGGGCATACTGGCTGGGCGGATTTGGAGCAGTGTTTAATGACTGAGCTTGTCGGGCGCTCGATAAGTGAATTGAAAGAGCTTTTGGCGGAAAAGTCTGTCTCCGCCCGGGAAATTCTGGACGCGCATCTGAAGCACGTCGAGCGGCATGATGCCGACATTAAGGCATTCACATGCTTGACCGAGAACAGGGCTCGCAAACAAGCCGCCAGAGTCGATGAGTTAATCGCGCGCGGTGAGGCGCTGCCGCCCCTGGCAGGCATACCTGTGGCAGTAAAAGACAATATTTGCATAGCCGACTATCCGACAACTTGCTCCAGTCGCATCCTTGAAAATTTCATCGCTCCTTATGAAGCCACTGTCGTTGAGAAGCTTGACCAGGCTGGCGCCCTCTTCATCGGCAAGACGAATATGGACGAATTTGCCATGGGCTCGTCTACTGAAAATTCAGCATTCAAAAAGACAGCCAATCCCTGGGATCTCACTCGTGTGCCAGGTGGCAGCTCGGGCGGCTCTACGGCAGCCGTTGCCAGCGGCATGTCGGTACTGGCGCTGGGCTCCGATACAGGTGGCTCGATTCGTCAGCCCGCGTCCTTTTGCGGCGTCACAGGAATAAAACCAACATACGGCATGGTTTCTCGCTTCGGTCTTGTCGCCTTTGCCTCGTCGCTGGACCAGATTGGTCCTCTGGCAAGAAGCGTTGAAGATGCTGCCATTGCTCTTTCGGTTATCGCCGGACATGACAAAAAAGACTCGACTTCTATTCCCGAGCCCTTCAAAAATCAGGGTCCGCGCTTTGAAGATGCCCTCGCCGGCGACCCGGAAAAATTGATGAGGGGCTTAAGAGTAGGCGTCATCTCTGAGCTTGTCGGTGAAGGTATTGATCCAGAGGTCGTTAGTGCTATCCGCGCTGCCGCTTCTACCTTTGAGAAATTGGGCGCTAAAGTTACCGATGTTTCACTTCCCAATTCCAAGTATGCGGTGCCTGTCTATTACTTGGTGGCCACAGCCGAAGCCTCTGCCAACCTGGCTCGTTATGACGGGGTCAAGTACGGACTGCGCGAACAGGAAGGCGCTGCCAAAGATTCTATTTTGCAGATGTATAAAGCGACCCGCTCTAAAGGCTTCGGCACTGAGGTCAAACGCCGGATCATGCTGGGCACATATGCGCTGAGCTCCGGCTATTACGATGCCTATTACAAGAAAGCGCAACAGGTCAGACGCCTCATCAAAGATGATTTCGACAGAGTTTTCCAGAACTGTGACGTACTCATCTCTCCGGTATCACCTACAGTGGCATTCAAAATTGGCGAGAAAGCTGATGATCCTTTAAGCATGTACTTATCTGACATCGCCACGATTCCAGCCAACCTCGCCGGGCTGCCCGGTATTTCAATCCCAGCCGGCCTGGGCAAAGACAAATTGCCTATCGGCTTGCAGATTTTAGGAAACACGTTGAGCGATGAGATCGTCCTTAAGGTCGCTCACGCTTTTCAGCAATCCACAGATTTCCACAATCGTCAGTTTCCGGGTTTGGCCACAGTCGGCTAGACAGAAAACTACAAGGAGTAATCGACATGCAATCGACCAGTTGTAGCCAATCTAGCCAGACAAGAAGGAATAAGATTTTCTTTTCTTTGCTGACGGCTGTAATGGCCGCCGGCGCTCAGCCAGTGCTTGCCGGTCCGAACGACTTTTTCGGCTCCGCCATGCCGGCCGGACAAATGGCAGATCCCAACGGTAATGCCGGGCAATTCACCACACCCGGGCAATCGAAAGCTGCCGACATGCTCAATCAGTCGAATCCAGGCGATTACACTGATGACGAAAAACGCATGCAGAAGAAGTTCAAAGCCAGTATCGTTCATGCTCGTGGGCTTGTAGCTAAGGGAGAAAGAATGATGAAGTCTCCTGACGAGAAAGAATCGAAGAAAGGAAGAATTCTCAAGGAAATTGGAGAAAAGCGTCTGGCTGAGCTGGAAGCCAATAATCCCAACCCGAAGAATGTGCCCAATAACGACAAGTTCCACGAAAAAAAGGCGGTCGCAGAATGACAGCTACCAGAACAGAACAAATTGCCTCCGACATCACTCGCATCGTCGGACATACTCCTATGGTCAGGCTCAATAAGCTGACAAAGGGGCTGGGCGCGGAAGTGGTTGTAAAACTGGAATCGCTCAACCCACTCGGGTCGGTGAAAGACCGTATCGGTGTTTCCATGGTCAACGAAGCCGAAAAGGCAGGAGTGATTTCTCCCGGAAGCACGACGCTTATCGAGCCCACATCCGGCAATACAGGTATTGCTCTTGCATTCGTCGCTGCAGCGCGCGGCTACAAGTTAATATTGACGATGCCCGACACCATGTCTCTGGAGCGTCGCAAATTGCTCGCCGCTCTCGGTGCTCAGTTGGTTCTTACCCCTGGTGCCGACGGTATGAGAGGCGCTATCGCCAAAGCTGATGAGCTGGTTTCGACAACCAAGAACGCTTACATGCTTCAGCAGTTTCAAAACCCCGCCAATCCTAAGGTACACCGTGATACGACGGCTGAGGAAATCTGGCAAGCCACAGACGGCAATATAGACATTTTCGTTTCAGCCGTAGGGACGGGAGGCACCATCACCGGTGTCGGACAGATTCTCAAAGAGAGAAAACCGGGTGTCAAAGTGATTGCAGTAGAACCATCGGACAGCCCTGTCATCACTCAAACTTTGGCCGGACAACCATTGAAACCCGGCCCGCACAAGATTCAAGGAATCGGTGCAGGCTTTATTCCTCAGATTCTCGATCTTTCCGTTATCGATGAAGTATTCCGTGTCACCAATGAGCAAGCGTTGGAATATGGACGCAAATTGTCCAGCGAGGAAGGCATTCTTGCTGGTATCAGCAGTGGTGCTAACGTCTTTGCTGCTCTCGAAATAGCTTCTCGCTCCGAGAACAAAGGCAAGCGTATTGTCACTGTTGTTTGCAGCACGGGCGAGCGGTATCTTTCCACTTTGCTCTTTGCCGATATTCTGGCAGGCGCCTCTTAGTTCTCGTCTAATCAGGCGCAGCGCACGCTTTCAGTGAGGGAGGCGCCTTGCGTCGCCCTCTTTTATGATATGAAAAAAGCAAGTTCAGTAATTGCTGCCGCCATATTTTTGACGATTGCCCTGGCGCTTCCATTCATCGCTGATTTGCTTCCCGATCACACCCGAACCCTGGCCACTGCGCCGGAAATAGTTTCGCGAGCTTATATAGACCGAGTGGTCAATTTTGTCGTTTCAGGCAAGCGCGCGGATATGGTATTCGCCGGATCTTCGCTTGTGATTTTTCCCCATGTCCTTACAGATGGATACTACGAAAATGTCCCCGTGCCGGTTCCCGACCCAATAGAATATGCGGACTTTCTGGCAAGATACGTGGACATGGCGCATTTCAAAAAGCTTTATGCGTCCTTCAATCCCGGCAATTCTCTCGCCAATCGAGCTTCAATCGTCGATCTTGGCGTGCCGTCGTTGATGCTGTCCGATTGTGTTCTGCTTTTTGATAAGTTGGAGAAAAACGGCGCTCTTCCGGGAGAAGTCGTTCTTCTTCTCGCCCCCAGGGACTTCATGGACAATACTGTGGCACAGGAAAGAAACCTTCTGGCCCACGAATTGAACGGCAGGATTACCTTTAGAGAGATTTCGACAGCCAGTGATGCAGGAAGTTTTGTTTCCAGGGTCGGTTCTGCAATTAATTACGGAGCAAATAAATGGGCCAGGCAATTTCGTAATTGTGGGCAAAGAGTGGTTCTGGCACTGAAGAAGATGGGCAAATCTCCCAGGCAGCAAGTGATGCCGGCCGGGCGCACACAGCAGGAGGCTCTCAATCATTTTTATTTCGGAGACGGCAAACTCGCTGATTTAGGTGTTTACAAAAAACGATACAATCCAGCCGATCACGTGCGCATAAAGAGAGAGCTTTCCGCGCTGGCCGGGCTGATCGATCGGCTGAAAGCCCGCCGAGTAAGAATTACAGTCGTGAGCATGCCGCTCACTGGCGAAAACATTGCTCTCATTGAAGAGGATGCTCACAAAGAAATCTTGGCGGGGATGCAAAAAATATGCGCATCCAGAGACGTTTCTTTTGTCGCTGATCAACAACTGGGAGCTTACACCCGATCTGATTTCGTCGATTCAGTCCACTTGAACGCCAGCGGAGGCGATAAGTTCTTCAAGGCTTTGACCAGATTGTTGTCGGCGCCGGAAAATTATTCGAAGACCGCCAGTCAGATATCCAAATGACCACTATTCACAGAACGTGTCCAAACCTTAAATGTCTTACGTATTGAGCGTTTGAGCTAAGTGGTACCATCTGCTTGATTTCTTTTGTGGTGTTCCAGATTTGCTCTTTTGTAGCCTCGACTATCTGCTGTTTTTGCCGGCGACAGTAATTCTCTACTGGTGTCTGCCACATCGTTTAAGACTGCCGATGCTCCTTATCGCCAGTTATCTTTTCTATATGAGTTGGAACTCACAAATGGTTCTGCTCATCATTGCAATGACTGTTTTCAATTTCTTTTACGGCTTCTTGCTGGCAAAGGCGCAGGCCAAGAAAAAGCTCATCTTTGGTCTGGGTTTGGCGGCGAATATCGCCTGCCTTGCTTATTTCAAATATGCCAATTTCTTTGTCGATTCTCTGACGGCTTTCTGGAGATTGACCGGGCAGCACGCCGATAAAGTCGTGCTAAACATTATTCTGCCGCTCGGTATTTCGTTCTTCGTATTTGAATTCATACACTACCTTTTCGAAATTTATCGAGGCAAGAAGCCTCTCGATTCATTCGTCCTTTTCGGATTATTTGCTGCCTTTTTTCCCACTCAGATTGCCGGGCCGATCAAGCGATACGACGACTTCTCCAAACAGATGGAAGAGGAGAAGCATCTCAGGCTTTCCTATTTCGATGAGGGAATTCCTCTTATTGTTATAGGCATGGCGAAGAAAGTGCTGATTGCGTCCAATCTGGCTATTATCGTGGATATGATGGCTCAGACCATCAATTCCTACGGCGCCCTTGAGCTGTGGATTTTCTGTTACGCGTTTGTTTTCCAGGTCTTTTTCGATTTCTCTGCTTATACCGATATTGCCAGAGGCTCATCTCTTCTTTTCGGTTATCGCATTCCTATAAATTTCAATTTGCCGTTTATTTCCTCCAACATCTCGGAGCTCTGGCAGCGCTGGCATATTTCGCTATCGAGCTGGTTGAAAGACTATTGCTTCCAGCCATTTGGCGGCACAAAACGCAAGAAATGGTCAATGGAGCGCGCCTTGCTTCTGACTATGACAATTGGCGGACTCTGGCACGGCGCATCCTGGAACTTCGTAGTGTGGGGTTTTCTCTGGGGCTTGAGCCTGGTCGTACACCGTTATTTCAGGCGCATCAAGAGCAAATTGCCTCAGCTGAATCCTGTCTGGCAGAGCAAGGCATTCAATTATTTTTCCATATTCTTGACCGTCAGCGTTTTTGCCGGAAGCTCGGTATTTTTCCGTCTGCCCGACTTCAAGCCAGCTGTAATTGCATTGAAGAAAATGTTGCTCTTCTCTCCGCTTCTGTCGCCCGGAGCTGAACATGGCTTTATCGTCATGAATAGTAATCTGCCGATTGTGGTGCCTCTGGCTTTGATGATGCTTGCAGCCCTTACGCTCCT
>CAZBOX010000322.1:0-6366 GCA_964493595.1 uncultured Candidatus Obscuribacterales bacterium
TGCTTGGCGATTTGCGTGTAATGGCAGGGCAGAGCCGTGCGCGTCACCGCAAAGTCCATCTGGAATGTGTGGTTGGGCGCGATCAGGAGCCTGCCGTCATAGCGGGCGTTCTTGCGACCGACGACCTTGACGGGCCCGACCACCAGGAAGACAATCAACCGGGTAGCCATGGCAAAGAACAAGCGGGCCAGGAAAGTCGGGGGAGCAGGCAGGTAGCCGCCCTCCAGCAACTTTCTGGCTTCGCCCTTCCAGAAGCTGTACCGTTTTGCAACGTACAGTCCGAGAGTAGCGACTGCCAGACCGACTGCCAGCCAGACCCAGTGGTCTGCCAGCACGGCCAGTATGTTTTCGATAATCACAGTTTGTTTCCTCCAGGATTGGAAGATATGTGCAAGACAAGCTGCTCTCTGAGAGAAGAGAGGAAGTGCTTGCCCGCGGTTAAGAGTGGACACTGAGCGGCTGGAATGTGCTCGAGGCACGTTCCGCCGCCGAAGGCAAAACTCAGTGACTGAGAATTGCCTTGATGGCGCCCTTCACGTTGGTGACGCGCAGGGATCGCGTGGGTTTGCCCGGATCACCGTCGATGTTCGGAATCACCGGACCGGACGACTCGATGGAAAGCGACTCGGTGCGGAATTTGCGATAGTGGCGGCTGCCTTCGGGGCGTCCGAAACTCATCGCCAAGGCGAATCCGAGCAGCTGCCAGGTATTCACACCGCTGATGACGACGACGTCCAGCAAGCCGTCGGAAGCGCTCACGCCCCGGCTCAGTGCTGATATCATCGGTGGTGTCACGTTGAGAACGAACACCGCAGCGGCGCTGTTCTCCTGGACCTTGCCGTCCGAGGTCAGTCGGAAGCGCAAGGCGTTAGGAGCCAGGCAGGCACGCATGACACGCGCTGCGTAGGCAAGCTTGCCGAAGATGCGCTTGAAGAACGGGTTTGCTTCCGAGATTGCATCCGACACCTTACCCAGACCGAGCGCCACGAGCTGATACTGCGTGTGCTCTTGACCGGCCGCGTCGTTGTAGACGAGCTTGATCATGTCGACGGACTGGGCATTGCCATTGGCCACCATGTCGGCGAATTGTCCGACGGTGGGATTGGCGTAGAACGAGCGGGCAAACAAGTTGCCGGTGCCGCCTGGGTAGACGGCGAGGACGGCTTCGGTGCCGATCAGTCCCTCGGCAACTGCTCTTACCGTGCCGTCTCCGCCGAAGGGAACGACGACATTGGCTCCGTCAAGAGCAGCCTGGCGAGCCAGTTGCGTCGCCGAACCGGGTTCGGCGGTGGTATGTACGACAGTCGTCTCGATACCGAGAGAGCGGAATGTTTGGGCAAGCTGTGTCACTGTATTGACCTTGGCTGAGCCGCCCTTCGGGTTGAAAACGATAGTGATTTTGCGTGGACGCATGAAGAGACTCCAGAAGCCGCGCGCAGAGAAGAGTGCCATCTTCTGCGTCGGGCTTCTTCTGTAAAAGCGATTCTTTTCTCTCTCGCTTTCTGAGTCATGAAAAGGGAGCCTGCACCAGGCGGGCGCTCTTAAATGCAGGCAATGAACCTCGATGGCGGTCACTCTGGGCACTTGCTAGTGTCGCGCATCGAGGTAAGGACGCGACGCCGCGCCCCTGATTCTCAGCCCTTCTTCTTGAGGGGCGCCGGACGAATTTCCACGTCGTACAGTTCGAGGACTTCGTCTTTCTTCCACCACCGCGGTCGCACGTAGTAATACGCGCCGTCGATTCGGGTGATGTAGCCGTAGCGCTGCTTCTTGCGCGGTTTCCAGCTGATGTCTTGGCGCACGATCTCGACGCGATCTCCGGCTTTGAAGCCGGTGCGCGGGCGTTGTGTTTTTCGTTTCATCACGAACTCCTGGTTGCTCCCGGCGAGCAGCTTCAGCGCCGGGGGGAAGCCGCCTTCTGGGCAGCGTCCCGTGCATCTTGTTGCGCCTTCATGAAGGCATACATGCGCTGCCAATTGGCCATGAACAGAGCGCCACGACGAGCGTCGTAGCTGAAGTTCAGGTAATTGGCTTGCTTGTTGGCCAACTTGGTGTAATTCCAACTGCCATCCTCGACCCAGACACCATCGACTATGGTGTACTTCGAGTGCATGATCTGATTGCTCCTTTCGGAGGTGCCGATCACGACCTCGATGCCGGCTGCCCGCAGGCGGCCGACCCCTTTCTCGATGTCATCTCCCGACCAGCCGCGCGTCTGCGACAGGTCGATCAAGATGTGGATGTCCTTGACACCGCGACCGTGCAGCTCGAGGAGCTTGTCGTAGATGCGCTGGTCGGTGAAAGTGTAGACCGCGATGTGCACGGAATGCTGCGCACGGTCGAGGAATTTCAGATAAGCTTCCAGGCCGTCTTCGTACGGTGTGAAAACCGTCTCCAACTGACCTTGCATGGGCGGTTTCTGGATCTGGTATCCAGTGTAGACACCACCGCCGAAAACCAGCAACACTGCCAGTGCTGCCGCTATCAGTTTGGCTTTGAGGCTCATTTGTTGCTCGCAATTTTGCGTGCTCGAGGAAGCCTTCTCAGCGGGCGACCGAGCAGAGCTCAATCGTCTTGAGAAGGCTCCCGGCACTGGTTGAACTGCAGACGAGCGAAGTTATTCCTTCGCCTCTGCCAGCTCGATTGTGATGATGTGCGGGTTGTGCACCTGCTGTGCGATCAGGTCGTCGATTTCGTCGGTGCTCAGCTCGGCAAGGAGCAGGAATGCGCAGTTGCCGTTGTTCTTGGAGAGACTTTCCAGTTTGGCGCGCTCACCGAAAAGCTTGCGCACTTCATGGAAGTGTTCTTCCGGACAGACGACACGCAAGCCATGCCAGGTGTCGGTATTGGGAAAGATCCAGTAGCTGAGTTGGACCATCGTCATGGTCACGACAGACACCACCACTGCCGGCGAGAAATACCCGTAGCCGAGCATGATGCCTACGCCTGCAGTGAAAAGAATTGTCGCTGCCGTGGTCACACCGGAGGTTGTCCAGCCCTTGCGGCTGATCACGCCCATACCGATGAAACCCAGGGCAGGAAGAATCTGTCCGGCGATGCGCGTGGCGTCTCCGATTCCGGCAGATTTGACGACCAGTGCGCCCATCAGCGTGATGATGCAGGAGCTCACGCAGACGAGTAGATGGGTCCGAACGCCGGCGATCTTGTTGTGATGGCGGCGCTCGAGACCGATACCAGCACCCAACGCAATGGCCAGCAAGAGATGCGGCATGTACGTGTGCATTTGCTGCACGATTGGGTTGGCCATAATATCAGTGAACAGGTTATTGAACATCTCAGGTCTCCTTTCTCCGATTTAGGAACAGCGCCGCTACTCGCCCGTGCTCAGCGCCAATGCGCAAAGTTCACGGGTGAAAACGGGGCGAAGTCCGCAGGAGATCTAATTGCCTGGATTGAAAGTCATGACCGACACTCGCGAGAGAGTCAGGTAATGGCCTTTAGTCCAGGCGACGTTGATGATTTAGAGTTGTTTGGTGGAGAAGTTGTTACTAGTTTCTCGCTTGAAGTAAAGAGGGTGTACGTATGACTCTAATGTCGGGCACGTCTTAAGTGAACAGGCCAAGAGATCTCGCCCTTATAAGTTTTTGTAATCACTGAGCTTTATTCAGTGCAGAGTTTTTAAATACGCTTTATTTGGGGTGCTGAATTCTTGGTTTTCGCTGAACTTGTGGTGCTGTCGAGCCGCTTGGCAAGCGTGCTTTAGCCACTTCTTAGAAACCTCGCAAAACTAGCATGGCTAGCGTATATACAGCTATCGCAGCCCAAGCATTGCGCAGCTTTCACCAGTCTTTTGTTCGCGCGATGACAATTGCTTGCTGGTGTGGGTGTTTGAAGAGACCAGTGAGCCGCAGACTTTCTTGCTTCCGTGTCTGGAGTTCGCTGCGTATTCATACCGCAAGACCTTTGCGAATCAGTGTTATCGTAGGTTTATTGCCTTTAACTTTCAGAACGTACGAAAGCGACAAATGGCCGCAAAACTTACCCTCTCGCATAAGCTCTGGTTGGCGGCTCTTATACCTCTTGCTGTCAACGTTTACCTTTATTCTGAGACGCAGAGTCAAGTAAAGTTGCTCGAGAGGCAAGTCGAAGAACTCGATGCCAGGCGGGCTGAGGCAAGCACAGCCAACAGCATTATTAGCAACGAAGTTTTTGCGCTGCAAGCCCTTATGCAGTACAAGATGTTTCACAGCCAAAAGGACAAAGAAGAGCATGAGCTGTACATGCAGAGCATGGCGAGGGATGTCGAAGAACTCGAGAGTTTGCTCAAGAAAAAGCTGAACAATCCAGCCGATGCTTCCAAGATTCACTTTCTCTATGCTGAGCTTCTCCACGCTCTCAAGGAGTCTGATTTCAGACCCGACAAAGAGAATCAGCTGGGATCGTTTTTCGAAGATCTGGAGCGCAATCGCAGGGTGAAGCATGCCATGCTTGCTCTGGTAGAAACTCTAAGAGAAATTGACCGTAAGGCGAAGGTCGCCGTTGAAACCGGAGTAATTGCAGAAAACGAGTCGCGTTCGAAACTTAGAAATGTGTTTGATCTGGCTCTGCTTCTCAACTCGCTTATTTCGATTGTTTTTGCGCTTTATGTAACGCAAACAATAGTGCGTCGGGTCCGTGCCATTCAGGAAAATTACAGGCGATTGGCTGATCACCAGCCGCTTTTGCAGCCGGTTAAATCCGAGGACGAACTGGGTGAGCTGGATGAAAGTTTTCGCTCGATGGCGGAGAATCTGGAGGCTGGAAGGCAAGCGCAATTGGAGATGATGCAACAGGTTGCGAAGTCGCGTGATAATTTGCAGACTGTTATTGATGCGCTGCCTTCTGCTCTATTCATCACGGATTCGGATGGTAAGGTCGAGTCTATCAATAAGTTCGCCCGCGATTTTTTCAAGATCGATCTGAATTATTTTCACGAACAGAAGCTTTCGAAACTCTTTCAATTGAACTCAGAAATTCGGATCAATTTCATCACCATGCTGGTGCGTGAAACTGTCACAACTCCTATGGATCTGATGGCTGTAACTCCTGAGAAAGAGCTGGTCCCCGTGAAGGTTTCTACTGTTTCTTTTGGGTCCGATGAAGAGAGAAAGTTCCTCACCGTAGTGGCTGATGAGACTGAATCTTACAGATTGAAACAAGCAAGGTCTGATTTCTTGTCTATGATAAGTCACGACATGCGCACTCCTCTTGGTACTATCGGTGGTGTCTTGCAGTTGGAACTCAAAGGTGCTCACGGACCTTTGAGCAAAGAATCGAATGATCGATTAGAAGTAGCTCTCAAGAGCACTTCAGTTCTTTTGGAACTGGTAAATAGAGTGCTGAAAATAGAACACATAGCAACCAGCGATATACAGCTTAGTCAGGAAAAACTCGACATTGCCGAAGTGATCAAAGAGGTGGTGTCGATAATTGAACCGCAGCTGGAGGCGAAGAAACTGAAAATTGTAGATGAAAGCGTGACCCAATCGGTGTTGGCTGATCGCAACTACATTCAAGAAGTGATTATGAATTTGGTATCGAATGCAGTGAAATATTCTCCGGAGGGTGGGGAAATACGACTCTCAAACAAGACTGAAAATGATCAGGTTGTTGTTGAGGTGGCCGATCAAGGACCGGGGGTTCCTGCCTCGAAAAAGAATTCCATTTTTGAGCGCTACAAACAAGCAGACAAAAAACGAGATTCAAAACTCGGGTTTGGTCTCGGTCTGTCTATTTGCAAAGCAATAGTCTTGCAACACGGCGGCCTGATCGGCGTTCGTGATGCAGAAGGTGGCGGTTCCGTTTTTTGGTTCAGTCTTGTGCTTTAGTCTTGTTGGTTCCGTTTCCGCTGGCAGCATTTCTCGTCGCGACCAAGTCCTCGTTATTTTTGAGAACCGCTTTGTCTGCCAGATAAGTAAATGCATTTGGCGAAAGTTCGCTCTGGCTTTCTTTCCCGGTTTTTGTCTCTGAGCCGTCTTGTCCGTCTTCCGTACTCATTTTCGGCAGAAAGCGACTGATGGTTCCCAGTGCTTCGGCAGTTGTTTCTGGAAAGAGGGCTTTGAACTTTGCTGCGAATTTGGCGGGCAGCGTGATTATCAATTCAGCATCACCATATCTGCAGGCTTCGATAATTTCCGACGCTGCTCGTTCTGCGTTGGCCGACAGAAACGGCAGGGAGTTCATTGTGCTGAAAAGGGCGTATTCCAATTTGTGCTGTCCCTTGAACTTTGCATTCACATGACTTCCGGTTCGCATTAAGCCAGGGCAGACTGTAGTGACGAAAACGTTGTCCGGCATCAGTTCATACCGGAGACCCTCCGAAAGCCCCGCTAAAGCGAATTTACTCGCGTTGTAGGGCAAAAGATG
>CAZBOX010000323.1:0-6326 GCA_964493595.1 uncultured Candidatus Obscuribacterales bacterium
ATCACCGCCTCGAAGTGATGGTGAAGAGGAGCCATTCTGAAAATGCGTTTTCCTTCACCGGGTAACTTGTGAGTCAGTTTATGCCATGCCACCATTATCGGTAGCATCGGTTTGTCCGGCGTAAATTCCTTTGTCAATTTGAAATAGCTGACTTGCATCATCACCGAAAGCGTTTCGGCAATGTAAATCAGAGAAAGAGGGACGAACCAGACAATCAGTCCGCCGCTCATAACAAGAGCGCCCATCAGCCCACCCAGAAAAAGACTTCCGGTATCACCCATAAAGACTTTGGCGGGATTTTTATTGAAGACGAGAAAGGAAGCCAGACCTCCAGCGGCAGCGGCGGCTATGGCAGCATTCGCATACTGTCCGGTAACAAGCAAAATCACCGCCATTGTGGCAAAGGCCAGAAAGCATGTGCCGCCGGCCAAACCGTCCATCCCGTCATGCAAGTTGATGGCATTGGTGGTGGCGGCCATTATGAACATTGAGGCGCTGATGAAAGCCCAGAGAGGCAAAGCGAACGAATAGATAGAGCCGTCCGGCGAAGGCAGGAGTATGACTTTCCCGGCATCAGTGCCGAAGAACCACAGTCCGAGCGCCAGCATCAAGCCGAGTGCAAATTCCACAGCCAGGCGCAATTTGCCGGAAATCCCTTTATTGCTCTTGCTGGTGACTTTGCCGTAGTCGTCTGCAAAGCCCAGGAGCGCGCAGGCTCCCGCAGCGCAGAGTATGAGAAGGGATGTCCATGGCGCCTTTCCAGCAATAATCAAGGACGGAATAATGCCGATAAAAATGGCGAAGATGAAGCCCAAACCGCCCATGGTTGGCGTTTTAGCCTTGCGAGCATGACTCTTTGGTCCTTCTTCTCTCAGGTACTGTTCAACCTGCTTGGACTTGAGCCAGTTTATATAGAAAGGAAAAACACAAAGCCCGACTGCCAGGGAAGCGAAAAACGGAACAATGACGCTCGGTTCTTTCATATGGTTGAGGATTGCTTCAGGCAAGGTCGAAATCCGCAGGTTTACCAAAAACAGGCAGCTGTTTATTTCAGACGCCTGAATAAACCAGGCGCTTCCTTAATTTAAGCATTTGCAGCGTTAATTCTAGAAGGCTAATCCAGATAAAACGATGTAATAATCTTGCGATTTTCCTTGGCGTAATTGACCGACTCGAGCAGCGTGTGGCTCGTGTGATACAGGAAGCATATAACTTGCTGGCTGCGGTCGATTATCTCGTGGTTGCAGATCTTGGAAGCTTCAGCCAAGGTCATGGTGCGGCGCTCAGGATACTCGGTGATATGAGTAATTCCAGTCAGCAGGTCTTGCACTTCGCTGGGCTGCTGCGTGATTGTCTGCGGCAGAATGATGTCCAGACGGTCAGGATTTGCACGCTTGGCGCCACGGATAACAGCCATGTTGGTTCCGTTGGCACCGCCACTGGTGACGACCTGGTTGCCGGAAAGCACCAGCGCGTAGGTCAACATTTCTACCAGTTGTTGGTGAGTGAGGGTCAGGTTTCTGGTGCCGATGATTGCGACTCTCTTCGGACCACCCTGCTGAATTAGTAAAAGCTCCTGCGCTAACTCATCGACGGAAGGGAGAGTTGCGGAGGTCGATTCAGGTGAAGGCATCGCGTATATCCGTTGGGGTTATCCGAGTTGTTAGTACCAAGAATTTATCTTGTCGACAGGGAGCCTAGATTACTGGTCCACCGTCCATAAATTGCTGGATTCGGGGGTTCGGGCGAAAGTGCAGTTTACAAATTATAATCAACACTTAGGCGCTGTCCCGTTAGGCTTTTATCTCTGATTCTTCAACAAACCTGTTAAGTAGCTCGCAAACGAGACAACTTGCGGTTTGAAGCCGACCAAGCGAAAAGCTAGGAAAAGCCGGTTGGAATCATAGCATAATTGCACTTAAGACAATGTCATGAGGCACTAGCAGGCATGGTACTGGGATCTGAATTGGAAATGCAAACTGGCTCTACACCTGAACAAACGGGCTACAGTTCAAACAGCGAATTGCTGAAGAACTTGAACCCTCAGCAAGCAGAGGCGGTCACCGCCGGCTGGGGTCCTTGCCTGGTGATTGCCGGAGCCGGCTCCGGCAAGACTACCGTCTTGACGAGGCGCATTGCATATCTAATCTCCGAGATGAATCAGGAAGCCGAAACTATCCTGGCGGTAACTTTCACCAACAAAGCCGCGCAGGAGATGAAGAACCGTATCGAGAAAATCGTCGGTTGGCAAACAGCCAGAAAGACTCTGATTGGTACGTTCCATAGCATTTGTGCCCGACTGCTGCGCTATGACATAGAAGAATACACAACGCCCGAAGGTCACAAGCTCAAGAGCAATTTTGTCATCTATGACGAAACCGATTCTCTGAGTTTGATGAAAGGCGTGATTTCGCGCCTGAACCTGGACGAAAAGGTTTTCGTGCCCCGCGAAATGCGTTATGCAATCTCGGCATTGAAAAACGACGGCTATACGGCACAACTCTACGCGCAAGAGGCGAAGAGCTACAGAGAAAGCCGCATGTCGGAAATCTTTCTTGCCTATCAGGCGGACCTGGCACGCAATAACGCCATGGATTTTGATGATCTAATTCTCACCTTCACGCAGGTGCTGAAAACCTGCCCGGGAGTGCGCAACCGCCATCACTATCGATTCCGCCATATTCTTGTCGACGAATTTCAGGACACCAACCGCGCCCAATTCGACCTGATTCGCTTGCTGGCCGAACCGGCCGAAGAAGTGCTCGGACAAGACCCCTGGCACGAGCGCACTCTCATGGTAGTCGGTGACGTCGATCAGTCGATTTACTCCTGGCGCAAGGCTGACTACAAAATCATGCTCAGCTTCCAGAGCGACTTCAAGCCGGCTCGATTGATCAAGCTGGAGGAAAACTATCGCTCGACAGCGACGATTTTGGACGTAGCAAACAGCATTATTTCCAATAACTCGGAGCGTATCGACAAAGTATTGCGCTGCAACCGTGACAAAGGCGGCAAAGTGCAGTGCTTTGAAGCGCAGGACGAAATCGACGAAGCCTATTACATTGTCGAAGAATTGAAGCGCTTGACCGCACGTGGACGCACCTTGAAAGACTGCGTTCTTCTCTATAGAACCAACGCGCAGTCACGGGCACTGGAAGAAGTCTTAGTGCGCAACCACATCCAGTACACCATTGTCGGTGGCACACGATTCTATGAAAGACAAGAAATCAAAGACGTTCTGGGATACCTAAAACTGATCTACAATCCTGCAGACGGGCAGTCTTTCAATCGAGTCATCAATGTTCCGCGCCGAGGACTGGGGAAAACAACCCTCGATCGTGTCAATCAATATGCCATTGAAAGCGGCATCAGCCCCATCCAGGCTTGTCTCGAGGCTGAGACTATTCGCGACATCGCAGGCAAGACAGGCAAAGCCCTGAAAGAATTCGGCGAGATGGTCAATCGCTGGCACATGCTGTCCAAAACGATTCCCGTATCGCAGCTTCTCGACACGCTTCTCAAAGAAACCAGATACATCGACAAATTGCAGGAAGATGCCAATTCGAGCAAAGACGAATTAGCTCTGGGTCGAATAGAAAACGTCCGCGAATTGATTGCCGTGGCGCAAGAATTCGAAAAATCAGCCGACGAGCCGGATCTCGATTCCTTCCTCACACGTATTTCGCTGGTCAGCGACCTCGATGCCGTAAGAGAAGGCGAAGACTCCGTCACTCTGATGACACTGCACGCTGCAAAAGGACTGGAATTTCCGGTCGTATTTCTTTCCGGTCTGGAAGAGGGGCTTTTCCCGCACATGCGCTCTCTCGACTCGGAAACAGCGATGGAAGAAGAAAGACGCTTGATGTATGTCGGCGTGACGCGAGCCGAGGACTCACTCTATTTGACTCTGGCACGCAAACGTATGATTTTGGGTCGAGGACCTGCAGGCGGCTCAGGATTTACTTCCAACTACACAGTACCGAGCCGTTTTCTGCGCGAAATAACACCCGGCTTATTGGCTGGATACTATCCGCCTCCCGCTGGTGAGAGAAGACAAGAAATCGAGCAGGATGATCCATTCGTACAAGGCGGCGGCTGGGGCAGCGCGCCTTCACGTAGTGGCGGTGGATATCAAAACAATTACGGTGGCGGCGCTTCACGTCCGACAAATTACGGAAGCAGCGGCAATTCTCGTGCGACAAATTATGGAAGCAGCGGCAACTCCAGACCGAATAATTACGGCGGCGGAGGTTATGGCTCGAATTCTTACGGGGCGGGAGCAAACCGGAGCGGCTCATCGCAGCCTCCTGCCAAACCGCGCGCCATGCGCATGGACCCCAACGCTGCACCACCGGCACGAACCGCTCACTCGCAAGAAATCAGCGCGCCTGTTTCATTCGAGCGCCTGGCCGTCGGTGACAAAGTGCAGCACGCCAAGTTTGGAATCGGCACGGTTGTCCAGGTAATCGGCGAACAGGACAAGGAGCTTTACAACGTCGAGTTTGACGAAGCAGGCCGCCGCCTACTTGACCCCCGATTTGCAAAACTGATCAAGACCACATAAGTGCCGGTCTGAGCAAACGCAAAACAGGCTCAGGCTTTTCAGCCTGCCAGGCAGGTTCGAGACCCGAATCGATAATGATTCGCTATCCATCCCACGCCTGCGTGACAACCAAAGATTAGGCGAAATTTTTCAGTGCTTTGTTAACTTCAATGGATGAGTTAGGGCACCCTTGCGATCAGATCTAATAGGATGGATTGCCATATTGGCCGGTACAAAGTGTGCCCGTCCGGCTGGGTCTTATCAAGGAGTTTTCAGGTGGCAACAGAACGTACATTTGTGGCAGTGAAGCCGGACGGCGTCGAGCGTGTTTTGATCGGCGAAGTAGTCGGACGCTTTGAAAAGCGTGGATTGAAGATCATCGGCATGAAATTCATGAAGGTCACCAAAGAGATGGCCGAGCAACATTATGGTGAGCACAAAGGGAAACCTTTTTATGATGGGCTGGTCAGCTACATCACCTCTGGCCCAATCGTTGCCATGGCTCTGGAAGGCAAAAATGCCGTTGCTCTGGCCCGTCAAACCATCGGCGCCACCAAGCCCGGAGAAGCTGCTCCAGGAACCATCCGCGGCGATCTTGCCGTGGAAATCGGACGCAACATCGTCCATGGTTCTGACAGCCCCGAAAACGGTCTTAGAGAAATCGGCATCTTCTTCAAACCAGAAGAGCTGGTCGAGTGGACCGGCAGCCTGAACAAGTGGATCTGGGAATAAGCTCCCGTCTTAAGTTCATAAGCGCATTAAAAGGGGTCGCGACTTGCGATCCCTTTTCTATTTATATGTAGGGTCTGGCCAAATAATTCTTAGCCGCCCGAAACCTTGATCGCCATATCAAAAACCGCATCAGGACTCAATTCCTTTAAGCAAGCCAGAGTAGCGACCTTGCAGGTATCGGAAAAGCAAGGCTGGCAATCGAGCGAGGTCGAGACAGTCGCACAATGGGCACCAAATGGTCCATTGCGACCGATGGGCGTGCTTCCGTAGACGCCCAGGATGCCGGGCCCCGAAATTGCAGCAGCCAGGTGCAAGGGACCGGTGTCGCCACCAATTACGAGCTGGGCACGAGCAAAGAGAGCCATCAGATCTACCAGGCTGGTCTTGCCTGTAAGATCGATAACATTCGCTTTGCTAGAGGCTTTGCGAATACTGTCGGCAAGAGTTTTATTCTCATCTGCTTCGCCCTTTCCACCTATTATGGCGATGCGAAATCCATGCTCGGCAAGCTTCACAGCCAGTGCCGCCCATGATGGCATGGGCCAGAGCTTTGTAATCCAGGTGGTGCCTGGAATCAGCACCACCAGGGGTGCGTGCACAACACCTGCAGTCTCGTCCGCCGATTGCTGTTCGGAAAACAGCTTTTCTATTTTTTGAATCGACTCATCCTTTATAGAAGGGAGGATGAATTCGCTTTGCGCGGCAAGACGCTGATCATCTGAATGATCTTTCTTTTTGCCTGTGATGACGTTGGCGACGGCATTGGCAAGACGCATATTATGCAAGACAACATGCTTGTCGTAAGAATCATAGTCGCCCGTCGAGATCCGGTCGGTATACATAAGTGGAGCCATCTCACGTGCATGAGCAAATCCGAAGATCTTGCGGGCACCAGAGGCACGGCAAATCGCTGCACTCTTGAAAAGACCCTGAAAATCTATAGCGTAATCGTATTTCGTCTGTTTCAACTCGGCTGCAAATGCCTTGATGGCAGTGGGAGAGAATGATTTGAACTTCTTCTTTTCGAACACCACTACGTTGTCGACAACGG
>CAZBOX010000324.1:0-6311 GCA_964493595.1 uncultured Candidatus Obscuribacterales bacterium
TCCAGACGGAGATACCGGTCCATTCCTTATCACTATCTATCCAACAAAAGAGAAGTGCCTCGAATTCACAAAAGCGCTTCAAGCTGAAGGAATCAAAGGACCGGAAGGCAGCTTGACTTGCATTCCCATGTCCGAATGGGGAATGCACTGGTACTACAATAACCCGAGCCTCGTGAAGAAGCGCTCCAACTCAAGCGATGGATTCCCTTGGTCTCATCCGGCAAATGAATTCGGCAAAGCTATTTCCTATGAGAAGGGCACCTTGCCGAAGTGCGATGAATTGGCAGAACGCAGCGCCTTGCTTGCAATTGCTTCTACACTTTCGGACAAAGACGTCGACGACATCATTGCCGCCTTCAAGAAAGTCGCAGCTCAAGTCCTGGTCTGAAACCCTGCGTCCAATTAGGAAAAATCAAAAATGGTTGTCTGGCGATACTCTTCGCCAGGCACGAGAATAACATTCGGAAATTTCGGCTGATGAACTGAATCAGGGAAATGCTGCGTCTCCGTGCAAATTGCATAAAACTTTTCGTAGGCGCCGCCTAATCCTTTGACTGAGCCGTTCAAACTATTGCCAGTGTAAATCTGTATGCCTGGCTCGGTAGTATGAACGGTGAGACGCCGCCCTGAGACTGGTTCAGTAACCACCGCAGCAACGGTCAAGTCTCCGTTGTTATCCTTTGCTTTGCCGTCAGGTCCACGCAGAACGAAGTTGTGATCATAGCCGCCGATTTCAACCTCGCTGATCCGGCTTCTCACTGTTCGTGCACTGCGAAAATCCAGAGCAGTTCCCTCCACTGATGCAATATCGCCGGTCGGAATCAATTTATCGTCGACGGGTGTATAGGCATCAGCGTTCAACTGCAATTCGTGATCTAAAATATCGCCTTTTCCAGCACCTTTGAGATTGAAGTAACTGTGGTTCGTAAAATTGATCGGAGTTGCCTTGTCTGTGATGGCGCGATACTCCATGCGCAGAGCATTATTCTCCGTCAGCTCATAAGTCAGATGGACAGTGAGGTTACCGGGAAAGCCCTCTTCCATGTCTGCACTGAAATAAGAAAACGTGACACCATTTGCGACACTTTCCACCTGCCAAAGCTGTTTGTCGAATCCCTTTATGCCTCCATGCAGGCAATTCTCACCATTGTTTTTGGCAAGCGTATAGGTTTTTCCGTCCAATTCAAAACTGCCACCCGCAATACGATTCGCGTAACGTCCAATAGTTCCGCCCAGATGGGGATGTTTCGCCAAATATGGCTCGAATTTATCAAAGCCTAGGACCACATTCTCAATTTGCCCATTCTTATCAGGCACATGCAACTGGGTAAGAATGGCACCGTAATTGGTGACACAGGCGACCATGCCACGATCGTTTTTCAGAGTAAACAACCAAACCTTCTCGGCTCTGTCGCCGGAAAGCATCTCTCCAAATTCTGTCTTTATGCACTGCACGCTCATTTTTGATCCTTTTTGGGCAACATCAAATCCACTTGATCCAATAAACGCAACCGCTCGTCCAGAAGCTGCTGCGGCAATAATCTTTGTTTGCGCAATTTGCGCCGATACAGATATTCACTGATGAAGTTGTAGTTAGTATAAGCCAGAGCAGTAGCGTTACCGCTCGCTGCCGAAATACTGCCGGCATAGGCAAGACTTGCGCCCCTGCGCTCGTTATTTGGATAGCCGTAGAAAGCAATGTCAGCCATAAGATCCTGCGCCAACCCTGATCCAGCCACAAGGGGACCAATTTTCCGTCCCTGGTGAGCGACTTTGCCCCGGTGCGAAAGCTCAATTTCCTCACGATTGATAATGTCGTCGTATCGAGCCGACCACATCATATATCCGGCAATGCGAGACTCTACGTCACAGGATGCAGCGATGATAGCCGGATCGGCGTCATCGACAACTCTTCGCAACTGAGCCATAGAAGCTTTCGCTTCGACTTCCCCGAACTTCAAATGTTCCTTAAACGTGTTTTGCGCTTTATTTCTCCAGTAGCCTTTCAATTTCTGGCCTGCGTATGCACTTGCAGGAGCGCTGATTACGCTGAAACAATCGCCCACGACAGACACAGTTGCGGATGGTCCGGCCAGACGATCGTGTTTAGGATATGTGGACTTCAACCCAAGAATCTGTCCAGCCAAGGAAAGACTGCCATTGGTCACATCAAGAGCGTAATAAACATTTGCGCCACTCTGTCCCGATTTGACATCGGAATAAATCTCCACGAATTCCGACACGCACCAATCACGAAAACAGTGCAATACAGCGTGCTCTGCTTTATTGATCGGCAGCGCACGCAATTCAGGATGCGCATCAAGCATCTTCTTTCGTTCTGCCAAAAGTGAATCTATCTCGGCCACACGCGCCTGAACATTCTTTACAGCGGTTGCCGGGTTCTTTCCTTGTTTCAAATTTTTGGCCGCCGTATAACCATTCGAACAAAGCTCGAGCAGCGAACTGCCCGGTCCTAGGACAGTGCCGATCATTGCCAATATGAGGGCTCGACGCACTTCTCCGGTTGTATTGTCGACGCCCCCAGCAGGCGTGTCCGTACCGGTAGAATCGACATCGCCGTCACCACGCCCGAAGTTTGTAATCTTGCTGTCTTTCAAACCTTTGCGCGCCACGTCCGTAAGCATGATATTCGACGCTAAAGTACAAGACGTCGATGCTACCTGCAGCAGGTAATACCGAATTCGCCTGAATTTGGGAGTGGCATTACCAATCTTGCGATACTGCAGGTAGTACCGCTCGAGATCAACTAGCTTGCGAAAAATATCGTTAGTGAGATTTTCAACCTGCGCTTCTTCGGCGGTAGCCTCAGGGGTGTAGCAGAACACCGGTGTAGCGCAAAAAGTGACCTGCAAAACAGTTGCCAGAGCAACAAGACTGCGAATTGAAAAGGCACTTAAAGACGCGGGTTTATGAACAAGTTGAGATGCAAAACTTGCAAAGTGCTGTTTCGCTTTTGTCTTTATTCTTTTGCCAGCGCTTGTCAGTATCAAATGCGAATCCAATCAATCCGCATCTATTGAATCAGCAGCATGCCTAACCTTGCAACGTCAAGCCGCCGGCCGGTCGCAGGCAAATGAAATCGGGAACATAAATTTTGCAAGCAGCGTCATTCTGCTCCTGTGTGCCCTGCACGCAATGCCATTTCTCGGACCAAACACAACGCATTGCCGCCGCCCGGTCAAACCCGGACGGCGGTTCCCTTTCAGGGACGAGAGCGCTAAGGAAGCCCTGATTAGTTCTGCGGAAGTCCGAGCACATCCCCCAGACTCGGTCCTACCGGTACAGATGCGACAAAATCACCACTTCTGGTATAGATCGAGACTTCCGACTGCTTCTTATCATCAACAGCTCTGTAATCAGTTCCTTCCAGTTCTCTATTGAGCTGCTCAGCCATATAGCCTAGCGGGTCGTCCGGTCTTGCAGCTTCGGCAATTTGGTACATGGCGTCGCCATTCTGCTCCATAAAATCGCTGAAAGCCTCCCCTGCATCTTCTTTAGACGCGCCTTTCAATAAATGTCCTATTTCCTTTGACTGCAGGCTCAAGTCGCCACCCGACTGCGCCTCACCGGCATCTACATTTGACTCACGCTGAGCCGCAGACATATCGATCAAGTCGTCGCCAGGCAACCCGAGAGCCTTGGCGTCAAATGAGTTTTGCTGTCCACCGCCTTTCTGAAAGGCAGACATATCCGAGTTGCTCACCAAAAGCACTCGATCGCTGGAATCATGTTGAATGGTGGAATCGACAACGTCAAAATTATCTCTAAACATGGATCATTACCTTCAGCGCGGGGGTACAGGGGATGCGACCACTTTGCCAGCAAACTCATAAAAACTACGTGAGATTTTTGCCCGGCATATTCACGCAGCTGTCGGTAATTCCATAAGAGGATTTATTTAATACGTGTTTCTGTACTATTTACTACTATATTTCCCCCTCGCCTAGCGCAGGCGGCGTTTTTGCCTGCCAGGAAACATCCCAGGAAGCCCAGGAATTCCTTACAAGGACTGTGAATATGGCTCGTGGATCAAACGGTTCGGTTCTCGTTTCAGCCCCTGCACTACAGGAAGAGAACAAAGTGACACAGGCAGTACAGGTTCAAGAACAGCAACCGGTCGGGGAAGACGGGCCCAAACCATGGCACGTACTTTTGGCGACCTGGCTGGGAGGCGTATTCGACGGTTTTGATTCTTCGATTTTCGCCATGGTCCTATTCCCGGCGATGTCTGAATTGATTGGCTCAAAATCAACGTCGGAAGTAGGCATCTACGGGTCTTATGTCATCGCGCTATTTCTTGTCGGCTGGGCCATTGGAGCAGCGTTCTTCGGAGCTCTGGCAGACAAAATAGGCAGAGCCAAGACACTTACTCTGACCATTTTGGTCTATGCCCTCTGTACCGGACTTTGCGCAACGGCTCACAGCTGGTGGGAGATGGGCTTGTATCGATTTCTTGTCGGCGCCGGAATTGGCGGAGAGATGGGCATTGGGGCGGTTTTCCTCTCAGAATGTTGGCCGAAAAAATCTCGCATCCACGCGGTCGGCATTATGGCAACATCGCTCGGCTGCGGTTATTTGCTCACAGCCAGCTTGAACCTGCTAATCGGCGGATTCGGATGGCGGTGGCTATTCGTTGCCGGCATCATGCCTGCCTTTCTTACGCTCTACATTCGCTCAAAACTGAAAGAGCCAGAACATTTCAACCGCGTCCAAGAAAAACGCGCCGAGGCACTCAAATTAGATCACAGCGAGCGCACAGAAGAACAGCATGAACTGCTGAAGTCCGCATTCAAATCGTTGATTGCACCTGAGAATATTCGCAAAACTTGCATCGTCTCAGCCCTTACAAGCTGTGCCATCATCGCGTGGTGGGCCGTTCTTTCCTGGATTCCCTCCTGGATCAATCAAATTACCGGCGAACTAGCGGTAGAACAGCGAAGCCATGTAATGTTCTTCAAGGACATTGGCATGATCATGTCAGGCTTGCTTGGCGGGCTGATTATCACCAAGCTCGGCTACAAGAAGTGCATGGGCTGGACATTTACACTGGCATTCATCGCAACTGTGGGAATGTTTATGTCCTTCAAGACATTCACGCCCATGATTTTCCCGTTTATTTTCGCGGTTGGATTCTTCGCACACGTGCCTTTTGTACTGCTCTGGGGCTATATCCCCGAGTTGTACGCCACCCGCATGCGCAGCACCGCATTTGGTGTCACATACAACGTGGGAAGAATCGTCGCAGCAGTGGCCACTCTAATAAGCGGAGAGCTGATCAAGTCCTTCGGAGGCTCCTATGCAATGGCTGCTTCTTCTGTGGCCGGCATCTTCCTGCTCGGGACAGTAGTTGCCTTCTTCATGCCTCAGCCCTGCGGCAAAATGATAGACAACTGATCGCCGTTCGACGAAGCACTGGCCGGAGCGCCGGCCGGAGCGCCGGCTTCCAGCCGGCTCCTCAATTTTTTCTACCGCTTTCCAAAGACTTCTCGCCAGCGTCCAAAGACTTCTCGCCGGCTTCTCAAACACTTCTCGCCGGCTTTTCAAACACTTTTCGCAGGGCTTTTCATATTCCCCATCCTACGATGCTTTGGCATCAGGTTGAGAGAAGATCCTTTCGCCTTCCGGCGTCTTTTTCAGCTGATCTAGAACCGCCTGCATGCTGCCGCGAATTCGCTTCTCCGCGCGCTCCACAGCAGTTGTTGGATGTACCCTATAATCTCGGCTGCGTCTCAGCAGGCTAATTGGCTCTCCCGCCTCAATCCAGGCAGTGCGATGCCCCTTAGCTGAAACACGCCCGAGCACTAGGTTTTCCAGGCGGTCTATGATTCGCCATAGCACATCCAAAGTGCGTGGCTTCTGATGCAGGGTAGAAGCGAGAATTAGCAGATTCTGCACTCGCTCAAGATCGCGGATGCAGGTGTTGAGACGCTCAATAGTCTCTGCATGCAGGCGATCATCAAAAGTACCGTCAAGGTCATTCACTACCTCCTTCATGCGGATCAACTTCCCGCGCACTGAATACAAAAACGTGTGAATGGACGGATTCTCTAAAACCTGCGCGCCGGTTATGTTTGCCACAGACGTAATGATATGCCGGCAGAGATTTACCAGTCGAGCATTCGTTGAAAGTACCGTACGTGTTGAGCTGTACTGAATACTTGAATGCGCACCGTGCGAATGTTTATCAGCGATTACGCCGTAGTTCGCTTCGAGCCGCTGCAGCATTCGCTCCACCGACCGCTGAATCCTAATCTCAATCGGTGCCGTTCCTTCGACAAGGCCCAGACAGC
>CAZBOX010000325.1:0-6280 GCA_964493595.1 uncultured Candidatus Obscuribacterales bacterium
CAGGTTCAATCGCTCACTTCGTCGACCACCGCTATGGCGGCGGCGTTCAATTCGGTTTTTACGGTAACGGCTTCTACTTCGGATATGGTCCCGGCTACGGCTTTCAAGGATTCGGATACCAGAGGGGCTGGGGGCGAGGCCGCGATTACGGCTATCGTGGAAACGGATTTTATGGTGGCCATAGAGGTGCATGGAATTACGGTAACCCATACGGATACATGCCGTTTCCATACAACGACAATTACTACTATGGTCCGCGCAGCTACAGATATTACGGACCGCCACAATACAACCATCCCTATAGGGGAGGGCGCTACTGGCGCTATTAATTGCAGCCGGACTGGCGAGCCCCGGCTCAATGATCCAGAAAGAGCAAGGAGCGGCTGTAGAAATTGAGTCCGGAGCAACGGTTACAGACGTAGACGCGCAAGCGGTCGACCCGGAAGACGAATGGCCTTAACCAGGAAAGGAGATCAAGATGCCTTACCGATTTCTGGTAACTGGTATGTTTTTTGCCTGCATGTGTTTTCTTCTCGTATACACAATCTTTCTCAAAGCAGGCGCCTCTTTGATCGCGGTGGTCCTGCTTGGTACAGGAGTGGCTAGCGGCACACTGATCGCACCGTGGGCAGATTTCGTCAAGAAGAGTACTCCTCCGTGCAAACGAGACAAGCTGATCGCGGCGTTCCTTATCCTCTCTGGATGTCTCACCGGATTGGCAGCAGGCGTTCTGGCAATCTGCGTACTGCTGACCGGAAACATCGAGCTTTCTATCAAGTTCGCCGGACTACTCGAAGCTCTGTTTCTCGTGGAATGCACGCTGCTCGCGGCGCGGACTTAAGCAGCCTGGCTGGAGGATGCTTTTCCAGGCATCCTCCAGCTGCTGCACAAACGTTTTTCCAGCTCAAAAAATCCCTGCCACAACTCCGTTAGAACTTTTCTCTAAATTTCGCTCAACCCCGCTCCTAGCGTTTACAAACGCAATTACTAGAGGTCAAAAAAATGGACGCAAATGCAAGCGAAAACGCAGCTTTCACCATGCTTCATGAAGCCAGCGTAGGAAAGGACATTTCCAACCGCTACAATGCCCTCACATTACCGGAGCAAAGACAGGTGCTGGATTCGATGCGCGCAGTGCAGTCCGGCATGATGGCTCAGTTCGGCAACATCGAGCTATATGACGGCGACCAAGACGGAATTCTCGACGATGCGCGCGCCCGTGTAGTGGATAAGAGCAACAATGTTCTCACTAAAGATGTCTACAATCCGACGGGAGCAAGACCCCAAACACAGGGTGAAAATTCACGCGTAGACAAATCGCCAACCGGCAATGCAAGACAAAATGATGCCGGAGCCGACAAGTTAGGCGGCACAAGCTCCGAATCAACTGCGGCACTGCCCACTCAGCAAGATATAAATCGCGACCCGTTTATGCGTCAGGCCGACAATCTAATGCGAACAGCCGCTCGCGGCGGTGACATCTACAGGCAGTACTCCAGACTGGATCAGCAATCAGCGGCAGACATGCTAAAAGCAATGGAAATTGTGCAAGCAGCCAAACCGCAAGAGTACGGCAACGTTAAGCTCGTCGACGCCGACAAGAACGGAATTCTGGATGATGTTCAAGTTGTAGCAATGACAAACAGGGGACCAAGGGAAGTCGATGCGTTCAAAACTCCCGCCGATATCAACACTGAGCGCACTCAAAAAACCGTCAATGACGGGCTGGGTCGCGCCGGAGAGATTGTCGTACAGGAAGGCATCAACGGCATCATGCGCGGCGGAAGAGGACCATCGTTCGGCGATCGAGTTCAACGCCGCATGGGCAACGAAGCTGTACGCGGAACCAATCGAATCCTGCGCGATGTGCTCGGCTCAGGGCGCTAGATCAGCCCCGCATGCAAACTGCTGGAATCACTGCGCCGACGTCCATGAGAGATGGGCGATGGTCGTGCTTGACGCCGATGCTGACTGCTTTTATGTGGCAATTATTATTCGGCATTGTTTTACTATACGTTTTCGTAATCCAACTTACAGAGAGCGGCATGGTGGTGGCATCAATAGCGCCAACAGAATGAGGCCCGTCAAAGAACTCTACTTGCACCATGCCACGCCGAACCGGAACCAACGATGCATAACGGTGAGACGGATAAACCGGAAAAATTGAACGACCTTTTCGATTTTGAACGAAAAGGAGTTGTTTCGAGCAGCCTATTTGAATATTGTGAAGCCTTTCTCCACCCAGCAAAAAACAAGACAAAGCTTCGCCCCACCCAGAGCAACGCCACTAAAGTTTGAACAACACGCAAAGAGATTATTCTTTGCCGCCGAAGACTGGCAGTCTATGAGCGCACAGGCTCGCTCGCTTAGTTGCAGAGGCGGCGCTCTTTGCTCTGCACTTCACTTTCAACCATGGAGTAGACCAAACATGATTACTATTTTTGCCCTATTTACCGTTTTATCCGCAGCGACATATATCCGTTTGAGCGGACTGTCGCTTCATCTTGTCAATTACGCAGCAGCCAAGACAATCGACAATTGCTCGACCTGCAAGGCAGCCAAACCTCACGACAAGGCAGGACAAAAACATTTCGATCCGTCCGCCTGCTTCAAGCAAATCGACCGGCTGGAGTTTCAGGGATTCGTTTTTGGAACGCTCTGCGGCATTTTGTATGCGGCCACAATGATTGGATTGATGCAATCCTGGTCGCCCCTTCATGCTGCAGCCGCATCTCTCGGTTTTATCGCCGCGTCAAGCTATTCGGTCTATTGCAGCACGAAGAAAGAAGAAGCACTGATCAAAATCGAGGCTCACAGAAAGACCTCGCGATGCGCAAAACCCGAGCAGACAAAAAACTCCAAGCACCTCGGCTGCCGAGATCACTCATAGATTGAGGCTTAATTGCAGAATTTCATGAATGCGCTGCTTCGTCCTGTTTGGCCGAAGCTGAGCAAGAAGAGAAAGCATCATGACAAAAAAACAAAACCTATTCACATTCTTTGGGCTCGGCATCATTGCAATAGGAGCGCTCTTGCTCTTCTACGCAGGGGACAGACACAGCACCGCCGTGGTGGGTTCCGTGCCCAACACTACATTTGAGATAGCTCTAAAAAGCATAGAGAACGACGCGGTCAAGATTGAGAAAGTAATTTTTCTAAGAGATCCCAACGGAACCATTCAGCAAGTTCAGATCATCTACAAGTCCCCTGAGCAAGCACCTCTTCGCGCCAGGACTTCGGATGACAAAACGACGATACGTCTTATGGAGGCATCCAACAAATCCGGGCTGGCTACCGAAATCGTTAATGCGAAGGTAGAAGGGGCATCGGAACTTAAGAGTGCTTCTATCTTTCTCATGATTGTGCAGGTGAGCGTGCCATTAGGCGCAATTATCGTTCTCACCTGGCTGGCCCGGCGCGAAAATAGGAAGTCCGCAGGCAATCAATCGGGCTCCAGGCAAGGTGGGCGTTCGCAAATGACACCACAACAAGCAGCCGGCGAAATGACCAAGTCCTCAATGATCGAAATCAAAGCCGATCAGGACAGAAAAACCTTCGCCGACGTTGCCGGCTGCGATGAAGCCAAGCAAGAGCTGCAAGACGTAGTTAGATATCTGCGCAACAAAGGGCTCCTTGAAGAGCTGGGTGGAAAGCCATACAAAGGCGTGCTTCTGGCTGGCAAACCGGGCAATGGCAAAACACTCCTCGCCAAAGCAGTAGCCGGTGAAGCAGGTGTCAAGTTCTTCGCCATCTCCGCGTCGCAATTCGTCGAGATGTATGTGGGAGTGGGGGCGGCGCGAGTCCACGACACTTTCGAAAAGATACGCAAAGAAAAACCGGCCATTCTTTTCATCGACGAACTGGATGCCATCGGCCGCCAGCGCAGCACCGGCATGGGAGCCACCAACGAAGAACGAGAAGGAACTCTCAATCAGCTGCTGGTGGAAATGGACGGCTTCACAGACAATGACGGTATCTTGCTGATAGCGGCCACCAACAGAGCCGACATTCTAGACCCTGCACTGGTCAGACCAGGGCGATTCGGCGACTTGCAAGTATATGTCGACCACCCCGACAAAAAAGGACGAGCGGATATTCTCAAGATTCACACTCGCAAGAAGAAACTGGCGCCAGACGTAGATCTCGATTCCATTGCCTCTAAAACACCCGGCTTCTCCGGAGCGGAATTAGAGGGTTTGACCAACCACGCTGCCTTTCTGGCTGTGCGCCGCATTGTAAATTCGAAAGCAGAAATGACTGCCGCCGGCAAAAGCGAGCAGGAAATAGTGCAGCTCGTGCCGCATGAAATCACCATGAAAGACCTTGATGAAGGTGCTGATCGCGTGATCATGGGTCCGGCAAAAGAAGGACTCGCCAAACGCATCTCAGCAGAAAACATGCTCCAGACGGCGGTGCATGAACTCGGTCACGCCTGGATAGCTCAATCGCTGTTCGAGCAAGGACAAGGTGGAAATCCGGTCACCAAAATTACCATCGTTCCTCGCGCGCGTGCCCTCGGATACACACAGTCCATGCCGCTCGACGACAGGTTCAACTACACGGATAAAGAGCTCAGGGCCAACATCATGATGGCGATGGGAGGACGGGTTGCTCAAGAACTCTTTCTGCAAACCATTGATACCGGAGCTTCCAACGATTTCAAGCAAGCGAAAGCCTGGGCATATCGCATGGTGACTGAATTCGGAATGTCCGGACTGGGACCAATCTCTGTTGCCGAAGGCGGCTCGAATCCGTTCTTGAGTCGAGCCATGCCCACGGAGAATACTATTGGACCGGCACTAATGGACCGAATCGACGACCATTGGCTGAAGCTGGTAAACGAATGCTACGAAGAAGCCAAGCAAATACTGGGAAAAGACAAGCATAGCTTCTTGAAGATTGTCGAACGATTGCTGGAAGTGGAGACAATGGTGGGCTCTGAGTTTACTCAGCTGCGCAACGAACTAATCGTCAAACTGAATTAAACCCAGCAAGTAAGCCGTCCAAATAGACATCACATTATCCATACCAAGGTTTGTTCAACCTAAGAAAGGACCTTTTCTATTGATTCACAGCGCTGAAAAGCGCACGGAGAGACAAATGAGCACCACCGGTGCTTCTGAGAAACAAGTCAATGAAACTCTTTACGTTCTGCACTTACCTCTGTTCGAAAGTTTGCTCACGCAATCGGCAATCAATGAAGAAAGCTTTGAGCACCGTTTAAAGACCTTGCATTATCACGCACTTCTGGACTTCTATTCGCCAACCACCTTCAAGCCAAAGCCAGTGCTCGAAAGTTACAGCGAAGGAGAAACAGGAGAGCGAACCTACTGCTTCGCCGAAGGCGAATTAGATGCACCGGCATGGAGACGCAAGCTGATCCGCAAGCTGAAGGCACCTCGCCCAAGCTGGACGCGGACGCACCACCACCTGGTCATCAATCGAGAGCAAATCCTCAGTGACAAGAAATATATCGAGGACATCGCCAAGTTACTCTCGTACAAGTGGCTAAATATCCTGGGTTATCACAACGAAGTGGAGCTAGCCATTGTCCGGGAATTCATGGATGTGGACGCGCTTGTTCATTTCCTGGACTACTTTCGACTGCAAGAGACTTCGCCATCAGGGATAAACAAATTTCTCCTGCGTCGCCAGATCAACCGCTCGTACGACGAAAACGAGAAGATCAAAGCGCTAACAACGCAATTCCAGGACCGCATCAACCAGGCAGGCGAGAGCGCACGCCAAGAGCTTTCGAGCATCATCGGCGATATCATTGCTCGCAAGATAACCCTTGACGATATACTCGCCGGGGTGAGCGAAAGCAGCAAATTTGTCGAGCAGACAATTAGCTGGTCGAACAGTCAGAAAGAGCAGATCATCGCAAAGCTGCACCAAATCGAGCAGCTCCGCCTCACCGATGAGAATTTTCGCAATGCTGTTGCAGAGAATCTTGCCGGCAAGAAAATCGCCAAACGTCTTGCTCGCGAGCAGAGACCGCTAGCGCAACGCATCGCTTACTCCGTAGTGTCGAATGCGGCAATCCTGGCACTCATTCTTGCAATCGCCTTCTACGTCGAATTCGGCCTCAGCCACATTACGATTGTCGATCTAATCGTCAACTTGCTGACCTGAGATCCGCCGCACCATTGCCAGGCGCGTTGCGTCTGGCAATGGTTTGCGATATCTGCCGATAAGGCGGCACAGAGAAAGATACGGCTCTGCCCAATTTTTCTTGTCGCTTATATACTACTTCTCCTAGTAATTCGTCGGTACAAAA
>CAZBOX010000326.1:0-6178 GCA_964493595.1 uncultured Candidatus Obscuribacterales bacterium
ATTGTTATCGATAACAGCTTTCACCGGTTTGTCGAATGCCGGGTAGAGGCTGACGATCGTGCTCACAACGCTGTCGAGACTGTCCTGGTCCAGGTCGCCCACAGCTTTCAGGAAGGATTCGGTGGACGATCGCCGGATGCGGCTGATCTGGTTGCCGATATGATTCTTCGCAACGTAGTTGTCCATTTTTTCCGTCTCCTTCTTTATCATCCGAAATACCGGGTGGGGGATCGTCAAGTTTGGTATCTGCCTGACTACGCCACTGTATGCTCTTCTTGGCAAAAGTTCAGTGCAAAGTACACCAGATCATTTCTGGGGTTTTTCCCTGGAAGGCATTTCCTGGCTATACTATTTCTCTATGACGTTTTTACGCGCGGCACTGGCTATTCTGCTTGTCTGCATACTCTCGGCAGGTTATTTCCTGTATGGGAAGTGGCAGATGCTTTCCGAGCCGCATGCCTTGAGCCAGAAGACGATCACGATTGCAATACCTCGTGGCGCGACATTTGAAGATACGCTGGCGCTGCTTTCGCGCGAAGGCATAATCACAGATATTCTGCCGCTGCGTGTATATCTAAAACTGACCAACTCTGCGCCCGTCGTTCAAGCGGGCAGTTATCAGTTTCAGTCTCCGATCACTCCGCTCGGTGCCGTTGACGTATTGCGCGGCGGTGCTCATTCCGACAAAATTACCATTCTAGAAGGCTGGAATCGTTTCGATATCGCGAAGGCGATGAGAGCTGTTCCAGCCCTCAAATTGAAAACAGACACTGAAGCGCTGCCGCTTCTGAGTGACGTTTCGCTGATCTCAGATATAGATCCAGTGGCGAGAAATCTGGAGGGATATTTGTATCCCGATACTTATTTCATTGTCGAGCGCATGACGCCAAAAGAAGTCGTCAAAGGAATGGTCACTCGTTTTCGCAAAGTTTGGAAAGAGCATCTCGCCCAACAGGCTTATGAGCGAAAGACATCCATTCATGAGGTGGTCACTGTTGCTTCATTGATTGAGACCGAAGCCAAACTTGAGTCTGAGCGACCGAAAGTGGCATCGGTCATTTTCAATCGCATGAGCAAAGGTATGCCCTTGGGGATAGATTCAACCATTGTGTATGCGGCGAAGATTGACGGAAAATGGCGTAATGACGGCAAAGTGTATCAGTCAGACATCGATCGTCGCTCGCCATACAACACCCGCATTTTCAAGGGACTGCCACCGGGGCCTGTTGGATCGCCTGGTTTGTCTTCATTGAAGGCCGCTCTCAATCCAGAGACAACTACTTATTTGTATTACGTGAGAAACCCTTATCAAAATAATGGCGCGCATAATTTTTATTCGAGCTCCGCTGAGTTCGAAAACGGCGTGACTATGTTGCGCAACTGGGAAAAGAAGCAGGTAAATGCGCCTGCTGCAACTTCACAGATTGCCTCTCCATCGCCGGCTCCACCTGCTTATGTTCAAAACCCGCTTCAAACTGTTCGTCCAACCCCTGGCAAGCCTATAGCAGCCGTTCCGGTCAAGACAACCAGTAAGAGGGCAACGGCGAGTGTCCGTTCTGCCCAGCCGCAGAAGCGCCGTACGTCACAAATTCAAAAACACAGTTCAAAGACATCATCCAGCGCGCGCAGACGAAGAAGGTAGCGCAGCATGGACAATGCCGTCAGCGTTACTCAGCTCGCGAAAAATTTTGTGCTGAAAAAACGCGACGGTATTCGCTGGACGCAGACTCAAGTCAAAGCTGTAGATGGTATTTCTCTGTCGATTGAAAAAGGACAGTCGGTGGCATTCATCGGTCCTAATGGTGCCGGCAAGTCCACAACAATCAAGATGCTGACAGGCATTCTCCACCCTACTTCGGGCGAAGCTACCGTATTAGGATGTATCCCATGGAAAGAGCGCACAAAGCTGGCCAGGCGGATTGGTGTGGTTTTCGGTCAGCGTTCGCAGTTGTGGTATCACCTGCCGCCGGCCGATACGTTTGAACTTCTCTCGAAAATCTATGAGATCAAGAAAGATGTTTTCGAATCACGGCGCGATATGTTGATCGAACGCTTTCAGCTGTCGGAATTTCTCGACACTCCAGTCAGAAAGCTCTCCCTGGGACAACGGATGCGGGCCGAAGTTGCATGCAGTCTTCTGCACGGACCGGAAGTGATCTTTCTGGATGAGCCCACGATTGGACTGGATGTTATAGCTCGGCAAGAGCTGCGCGAATTGATCCGTGAATGGAATAGAGAAAAAGGTGTGACAGTGTTTCTCACCAGTCACGACGCCGGTGATATTCAGCATGTTGCGAAGCGGGTAATTGTTATAAACCACGGGCGCGTTGTCCTGGATGACCGTGTGTCACGTGTGAGAAGGCAGTACCTGAGTCGTAAAGTTCTCAGCGTCAAATACGCTGACACTCCCGAATCAATTTCTCTCGATGGCGTGAAGACCTTGAAAGAATCAGGGCACGCGTTCAGGTTCGAGGTTGATACGCTTGCTGTTTCTATCGAGAAAGTCATGTCAGAGATCATGCGTATCGGCTCTGTTGTCGATATTACGATCGAAGATCCTCCTCTGGAAGAAGTGATTGCGCATATCTATTCCGCTCCTCCGGCTGCAGCCGCCGGCGATGAAGCGGAAGAAGAGGACGATGATGGTGAAGCCTGATGGGTAAATACTTTTACATCGCGCTCACCAGCATCCGCTCGAGATTGGCTTATCTCGCTGAAGTGGGCAGCAAGACAATTTTTCTATTTGTTGTTCTGTACATATTCTTGTGCCTGTGGAAGGTCACCTATGCCGAGACCAATCAAACTTCATTAGGTGGTTTGACCTTGAAGCAGATGCTCTGGTATCTGGTTGTCACTGAATCAATCATCATGTCTTTGCCGACGATTGCCACCCTTGTAGATCAAGATGTGCGAACCGGCGCGCTGGCTATGCAACTGGTACGACCGATGTCTTATCCGTTGAACATGCTCGCTCAAACCTCAGGTGAGCGCGTACTCTCCTTTGCTCTCAACTTTTTTGTCGGCTCCATCATCGCACTAATATTTGTCGGCCCGCTCGATCTGACCTGGAGTGCCGTAGCCATGTTTCTAATGCTATTGCCACTCTCTTTTGCTCTCGATTTCACGATTTACTTTCTCATCGGTCTAGCCGCATTCTGGCTCGAAGACACGACCGGGCTAACTTTGATTTACTCGCGTATGACCATGATTCTTGGCGGAATGCTGATTCCGTTGGAACTTTTCCCTGAAGGTTGGCAGCAGCTTCTGCGCGTGCTGCCGTTTTCTGCAATTGTCTACGGACCGGCCAGAGCTTTTGTCACAGGCGATTGGCATTTATTCCTGTCCGTATTCTTGCAGCAGGTGGTTGCTATCATCGTTTTTACAATCACAATTCGTATCGTATACAACCTCGCGCTGCGTCGAGTTTTCTCGCATGGAGGCTGACGAATGAATGGGCTGACCTCCTATCTCAAGCTTGCCGCTGCGTACATCAAAATCAATTTCAAGTCTTTGCTTGCTTATCGAGGTGCCTTCATATCTCAGATGGTGGCTATGTTCATCAATGATTTTGTCTGGATCGCCTTCTGGTGCCTTTTCTTTACTAGATTTCCTGTCGTGAAGGGCTGGGGCGTCAATGACGTCATTACACTCTGGGCAATAGCAGCATCCGGTTTCGGACTGGCGCATATGTTCATGGGCAACGCTCTCACACTGCCAGGCATTATTATGCGAGGAGAACTCGATTCCTGGTTGCTCTATCCTCGTGCCGTGCTGCCCCATCTTCTTCTTGGCAGAAGCAGTGCAAGCTCCTGGGGGGATGCACTTTTCGGCATTGTTGTTTATGTCATTTTTGTAAAACCCGACTTGCCGCACTTATTGCTTTTCCTGGCACTAATTTGCTCAGTTGCGGTCTTGTTTGTAGGATTCAGTGTTTTCACAGGCAGCCTGGCATTTTTCATGGGCAGTGCCGATTCTGTTTCCGTGCAGTTGCGCATAGCGATGATTACTTTCAGCACCTATCCGTCACCCATTTTTCAGGGGTTCGTCAAAATTTTGCTCTTTACTCTCTTGCCGGCGATGTTCGTCAGCCACCTCCCAGTTAGTGCATTGAGGAACATGTCGATGCTCGATGCCTTTTATTCATTTGCCGGGGCATTTTGCGTTCTTTTCGCCGGCATATTGATGTTCTATCTGGGATTGCGGCGCTATGAATCAGGCAATCTCATGGAAATGCGCGGATAAATATCTCGAATAATCCTTTGGTGTAATATATACGCGCATGACTGCTACGATTCCCACCTTGAACGATCAAAACTCGGAAATTACTTTCGAGTTGAAAAAGGGCGAATCGTTTTTGATTGGCAGGACCCCGTACAGAAAATCCGATAACCAGATTTTTATTCAAGACATCACTGTATCCAATCAGCACGTCGAGCTATTCGCGCATCCGGAAGGCATCAGCGCGAAAGATTTGAAAAGCACAAACGGCACTGCCATTGATGGTGAGTGGTTGCGTCCAGGCATCTCCTTTCCTGTGCGCAACGGTAGTTTGATGTTACTCGGAAAGAAGGGCACGGCCTTTCTTCAAATCTTTTTCGAGTCGAAAGGAGACGGCGCTCAGAAAGTGACCGTATTGAGAACTTCGCCAAAGATTGATGAAGAGACTGAGAAAATCGGCGCTGACTCTGAGGTCTCAAAATGGCTCGAAGCATGCCGTGAAACCGACAAAGCAATTTGTCCAATCTGCCACAAAACCTACGACGAACGCAAAGTATTGATTTGCCCGGCGGACGGAGGATATCTCGGCAGGAAGGATGACCCCAAAGATGGTCCTGTTGCTGCGAAGCACTACAGGCTCTGTAATTATATCGGCACCGGCTCACTCACCGAAGTTTACAAGGTCGAGCACATTCGCCTGGAACGTCCATACGCGCTTAAAGTGTTTCACTCCGGTGTTCATCGCGAGACCGAAACTGCTCACATCATCCAGTCGGCCAAACAATGGGGACGTCTTGAGCACTCTTCGATTGCTTCTCTTGTGGAGTGGGGATGGCTCACCAAGGATGAACTCTTTTTGGTGATGGAGTATTTCCAGAATCCATCATTGGAACAGTATGTGAAAACGAATGGACCGCTGTCCGCCAAGGAAATTGTGAAAGTGTTTGCGCCTGTCTGCAGCGCTCTCAAATACGCGCATTCACAGGGTGTTTTTCACAGCAATTTGAAACTGAGCAAGATATACGTTGCTAACTTAAAAGCACATCCTGTTGTGAAAATTTCCGATTTTGGTCTGACAGATAAGCTTGTGAAGAACCTTGGTTGGGTGAAAGCAACTTTGCGAACGCGTGATCAAACAGGGCATCCACTCACCACCAGTCCAGAATACTGGCAAGGAGAAGGACTGACGCCCGTCTCCGATATTTATGCAGTAGGCTGCGCCTTGTATCATGCGCTCACCGGTGTGCCTGTCTTTGATAAGAAACGCACCATGGAGACCATCGCTGCGCATATCTATGCAGAGCCTGCACCCATTCCTGAGCAACTGCATGCCGCCGGAGATGAGCGCCATTGTTGAGCGTTGCATAAAGAAGCAACCTGAGGAGCGCTATCAAAGTATCGACGAATTGGTTGCAGCTCTTGAAGCAGTAGACTAGTTTCTAATCGTTGACGCCGATTTCAGTAAAGAGGTAGCTGCCTTTCACCTTTTCGAATATGTAGATATCGTCGTCGCAAAATGCGAAGTACGAAGCCTTGTCCTTTACCGGCGTTTGCTTTACCAGGCAGTCCCTCTTCTTCTTGCTAAAGATTTTGTCGCAGGTAGCAAGAAATGTCTTTCTGTCCAAAGGCTTGTCGAATGTCTGATACGGGAAACGCGTCATAGAGGCAATCGCTTCTTTGTCGTTTTTTTGAAGCGCCGTTTTGAATTTCGTCCAGAAGGCGTCGAACTCCGCGTCTTTGGCGAGCGCCGCTGGCGACAAAAATAAAACCAGAGCAAAAATTGCAATCAAAGTTCGAGTGATCATACAAATCTCCCCTGTGAATGGGCTTGCCGCGCAACTGCATATAATAGCCCATGCGCTCGCGCAGAGAATGGACGAAATTTCAGATCTCCGGTCTTTAGGCTTTAGGAATAGTGAACTTGAACGTGCTTCCTTTTCCCTCATCACTGACAACTGAG
>CAZBOX010000327.1:0-6161 GCA_964493595.1 uncultured Candidatus Obscuribacterales bacterium
TCGATAGTGCACGAACCACCGATAGCAGTGGTGCCGATGATCAGCACTTCTTTGCCGATGCGGCAATTGTGAGCGATCATGACAAGATTATCGATTTTTGTGCCTTGTCCTATCGTGGTAGCACCCATGGTGCTGCGGTCGATTGTGGTGCAGGAGCCTATTTCAACATCATCTTCGATAATGATTGTGCCGATATGGGGAATTTTCAAATGGGGATTGGACTCATCTTTGATGTCGCGGTTGCCGGCCAGACGCCTTTCCAAATTTGACTCTCGTTCGGTGACGTAGCCGAATCCGTCAGAGCCTAAAACTGCTCCCTGCTGCAAAATGACACGATTGCCAATCTTTATCACATCGGCAATCAAACATCCGGCCCCTATCGTGCAGTTTTCACCAATTTCCACCTTCGCACCAATTATGGTGCCCGGATGAATAACTGTTTTGGCTCCAATCTTGCAGCCCGGTCCGATCACTACCAGTGGACCAATGGCTACACCATCAGCTAATTCGGCAGTCGGATCGACGACAGCGGTTGGATGGACACCGGCAGGAGGCGAGTGCCGTTTCACAGCGACAGCCGAGAGCATTTTTTGCACCGCCAGCATTGGTCTTTCAACAACAATTCTGGGTCTGTCAGTTTTGGCCTTGGGTGTGACGACAATCGCCTTTGCCTTGCAGTCGCCTAGCTGTGCTACCAGCTTCTCATCGAAGACGAGCGCCAGATCATTCTCGGTCGCTTGCAAGGGCGAAATCGCGACAGACGACACTTTTATATCTGCTGGACCTTCAACGCGACCCCCAATCACATGGGCAATCTGAGCAAGACTCATTTCGGCAGGCAGCTTCATGTTTCGACCCCAAAGGTTGCAGCAGAACTAAAACGCATAAAAACTGAGAGGGGCAGCCGTTAGACGGTCTGCCCCTTACCAATCAATTCGCTACTTAGCAGCAGGCTTAGCCGGAGCAGGCGCTGCGGCAGCAAGACGCTTCATGACCGAATCAGTCAGGTCGATTCCGCCCATGAAAACAACAGGCTTGAGAAGAACGATGTCAAGCTTCCTGGCAGCCGCTTCGGCTTTGATCGCATTTTGAACATCGCTTTCCAGTTGGGTTTCCAGCGACTGTGCGCGACCCTGAACTTTCTTCACTTCTGTATCGATTGACTCCTGCAATCTTCTTTGCAGACCTTCCAGCTCGGCTGGTGGCTTACGAGCAGTTTTCGCTTCTTCCAATTGGCGATTGCCATCTTCGATCATTTTGTGGACTCGATCTTCTTCTTTCTTCAGATCTTTTGCCAATTGCTCAGCTTTCGGATATGCCTTAACTACCTTGTCCGGATCGACAACACCGATACCACCGCCGCCGCTCTTCGCGACGGGGGCAGCAGCGGGTGCTGCAGGAGCATCAGCGGCGAATGCCGGGAATGCAGTAATACAAAGCGACAAAGCGCTGGTAACCAGAACGAGGCTCTTTTGCAAGGTGTGCATGCTTCTCTCCAAAACTCATAAGACAAAACGCTGTCAAACGGCTCAGTTTACACCATTAGCAGTTGGCAAAGGCGGCTTGGAGACAGGACGTAATTAAAACATTGGTTATTAAAAGCGGTCGCCGAAACCAACAGTCATGCGCGGCGTGAAATTGCCCAAAATGCTTGAAACAAGTGGCATTCCGTATTCAAAGCGAACCAATCCGAGCATCGGTATATTGACTCGCAATCCAATGCCTACAGAGGCACCCATGCTGGAGCGAGAGAAGAGGCTGTTAGTCAAACCATTGCCCACAACCTGACCGGCATCGAAGAATGCGGTCGCCTTGACGTGTTTGTCGATGACTTTGGCGACTTTGCTGTTGCGAGGCAGAGGCAATCGCGAACGCAATTCGGCTGTAGCCATGAGCATTCCTGTGCCGGTACCCAGATCGGAGAACATTCTATATCCGCGTATACCATTCCATCCGCCCAATCTATATTGAGCAAATTGAGGCATACCGCCTAAAGCCGTCCCGCCCTGGATATTCGTCGCCAGGGTGACATCTTTGGTAATGGGAATATATTTACTGACGCTGGCTCCCACTTTCATGAAACTCGCGCTGCCTACGCCAAGAGAGGGTCCGGCAGAGACTTTGGCAAAACTTCCTCTGGTCGGGTCGGCACTATCTCTGGTGTCATAAGTAAGGGACGGATTGACGGTAAAGTAAGTACCACCGCGTAACTGCTGGTTTCTTGCCGAAAGAGCAAGCGCATCTGCACCGGCCCGGGTCGACGCCATACCTGTCGTGAGAGCGCGATTAGCCATCTGATTAAGCGCACTATCGTTTCCAAACAGGCTGCCGAAATCGCGCAAAGAAGTATTTTCACCGATCAAGCCCAGGTTCAAGGACGTATTGTTCCTCAGCTTCTTCGTGAATGTAGCGGAAGCACCCAGAGTTCTCTGAGTCGACTGATCTACCATCATCGAAGAGAAATTGCGTCCAAAGCCCGACAACGCAAGCGAGGTATTAGTCTTCATGAAATTGGGCTCGACAAATGTCGCTTCCATCTGGAAGTTATTCTTATTGACCATGTAACCGTTGCCCGGGTTATTGACGGCGTTTATGCCCTGCCCGAACATGCCCGTTCCCATTTGCGAATTGAAAGAGAGTATCTGCCCGCGCCCGCGGAAATTATTGTCCGAGAAGCTCAGATTCCCGAACGGTCCTGCGATCGAGTCGACACCACCGCCCACTCCGACTGAGCCTGAGCGCTTCTCGTCTACTTCGACTTTGAGAATGTACTTATCAGGACTGGTAGGCGACGGTTGCAAGCTGCGCCGTATGTCCTGGAAGTAACCATTGGCATAAAGTTTGCGCAAATCGGCCGTCAACTGCTTCTCGTTGTAAACGGAGCCAGGCTTGATTTTGAGAGCATTGCGAATGATAAAGTCTTTGGTCTTGCGATTGCCTCCAATCTGCACGGATTCGATCTGTCCCTCATTGACCTTCAACGAAATATTGCCGTCTGGATCGTCTTTTACATCGACGACACGCGCCAGCAAATAGCCCTTCTCGTGGTAGAGCTGCTCGACTTTGTCGATTGAAGAGGAAAGATCATTCAGATTTTGAGGTTTGCCTAACTGATTGGCAAAAATGTGAGAAAGCTCTTCTGAACCTAGCGCTTCATTTCCTTCAAAAGAAAACTGCGTTATCGGTGCATTTTCCTGTACGCGAATCTTCAGGAGGACGCCGCCGTTACTCATCTCGGGCAGAGCCTGGAGGCTGCGATCATCGAAATAGCCCATGCCATTGATGGCTTTCAAATCTTGCAAAAGCACGTCACGGTCGAATTTATCACCGCGCTTGGTTTTGACGACATTGAGAATATCTTCCGAAGGCACCAGACGGTTGCCCTCGATTTTGACGTCATCGACAGTCAAATTGGTTTGTTTGGCAGCGCCAGGATAAGTGAGCTTGCCAGTAAACTCAGAGGAAGAAGACTCGCCGGAAGGAGCTTCTTTGGGGGTCTCCGACTTAAGCTCGACACCCGATGAGGATGTCTCGGCAGGCAGAACGTCTGCCGCGTCCGAAGCCTTCGCGGGTACGCAGGTGCAGACGAATGAAGTGCTGAACACGCCTATGGCAAGAGTTGCCGAAACCAGGCGCCTCAAGACAAGGTTCACAGCGGAGCTTCTCTTTGAAACCGTCAAAAACATTGCATTCTCGCTTTCCAGAGGGCAATTTTACCATGTGCTCGGGTCATGCCAAGCGCTAAATTTCATGACATCCGAAAACCGCCTTTCTCTTTTCACAGACGTCCGGCCAGCACGATTGATCCAGGAATCAGATGAAAGGTGCTTAAGGAGATGCTGTTTACAAATGAAAACTCCTTTCAGTCAGTTTGCTGATTCAACCAATACTTTCAGCCTCCAAGGACGCTTCTACTGCTGGGGGGAAGCTCCGGTCGCAGCTGCGGCACTTTCCACCTTCATTTTCTGATAGGCCTTGCCACCGGCACCGGTGCCGACGGAAAGAGTGATTTCGACCTTGGTGCATGTCGGAATCAGGGGAAGTTCGAGCTTCTCAAAAGCCTTGGAAAGGACGATGTGGGCGGGAGAAACTGTCTTTTCGACGGGAGCTGCAAGCGAGCTCATGTAGAAGAGCAAAGAATCGTTGGGCGCCGGCAGACTTTTGGACGGACCCTGTTTATATAGTTTCAGCTTCGGGTTGTTCTTCACATAACCCATTGCTTCATCATGATCTTCCAGTTCTTTCATGTTCTGCAGCTGTTCTACGTTCGATTCGATATTTTCCAGATAACCTAGCCTCATTTTGTCGAGCTGCGGACTGCCAACCTTCATCCATGGCAGAGACATCGGATATGAGCCCTTTATCTGGTCAAATTTCTTTTCCATTGCCATAACCGCTTGTGTGCTGGCAAGGTTTTTCAGATAAGCACGCTCTTGTTCCAATTCGGCCGCGCAATCTTTGGATTCTTCCAATTGCTCCTCGGCAATCGCCTGCAGTTGCGGATAATCTGCTTGCGTTTTCTCGAGATTGAGCTCTGATTCCATAACCATCTGCCGTGAGCGAGCAACCATATTGTTCATTTGTCCGACGCGATCGTTTTCATTCAACTTTCGAGCACCGGCAAGAGCAATTTCGTCAGCGGATCCCTGCAGGCGATTGTGAGTGAAAACCAGTCCTCCGTATGAATATCCGATCAGCAGGCCGAGCCCGACAATGGTAAGAACAACGCTGCCCAGAACGAGCATATTGCCGCTGCTTTTTCTCTGTCTTTTGTAATGTCTGATTGGTCTTTTCATCTGAATTCAATTGTTCGTTAGTAAGAACAATTCCTCGACTGATTATTCATTGATGTAATAGTAAGTAGTTTCCGGGTTGCGACCCAGGTTTTCCCATTGCGCCTGGCTGGTCAGATGAAGCGTGACAGGCTTGGTGAAACCTGGCAGTCCGGCACCGGCATTGAAAAGCGGCGAAATATCGCAGTCGGCGCTCAATTGCAGACTGTACATAAATGGTCCTTGCGATCCATTCGGCAATTGATCGTTAGACAAGACGGTATTCATTGAGACACTTGTCTTACTATTGTTTTTATCGACTATCAAAAGCGACGCATCCGGATTCTTGACCGTAACTCCGCAGGCACTGAGCAGGTTTGTCCACCAGGAATTAGTCTTTAAAAGATTTGCAGCCTCTGAGCGCTTTTCGCAAACCGACATTCTATGCGCCATTTCGGTCATGATTCCGTGCGCTATCAAATAGCGAACAGGCAGAATGCCAATGTTGAGTAGAGGCGTAAAAATAAACAAGATGAAAATAATCATGGCCCCGCTGAATTCGGTCATGGCGCTTCCAGATTTTTTTCGTTTCTTAGCGCTTCGCAGCTCATTCATTATCGAGAATCCTGTTTCAAAAATTGCTACAGCCACCACATCAATAAAAACTGCCAGTCATGGACATTTAGGAGGAAAAGACTGAGACTTTTCCAAGCGATACCAAATGCAGTACCAGCGGAGAAACCCATGATCTAATGTGCCACCCCCGAGTGATCGGAAGTGGACACATTAGCGCCGTTAAACTTTGTCTTACGCTCTCATCGCTGCAAGAAGAAGAGCTAAGGATTCTTATTCGGTACTACATAAGTGATTGGCACCGAGTGTATGCAATTGAGCGCGACACCCTGCGGTCCGACTACCGCACCGGCAAGAAAAGGAGGAAAAATGTCGATAGTGGTTTTAACCGAAATCTCTCCGTCTACTGCTCCTCCCACATCGGTAGGAAGATCGCGAACAGTCTCGATTGCCTCGATCTTTTCGCGCACTTTCATCGGCAATTTGGTCGAATAGATTTTTTTCACAACAGCGACAGCCCGGTCATAGGGGGCCGTACCGGCACCGAGCGAACGATTTTCACCTTTCGACAGATCGCTGGGAGGTCCCGAGGCGGCTGCCCTGGCTGCGTCCCGGCAAGCTTGATCGTTCAGTCCGGCGCCAATGGCAATTAACCCCAGGTCGATAATTAGAAGTACCGCGGGAACAAGGCAGACCAGGACACCTACCACTTCTGCCAGTCCTTGACCCTTTTTACTTGTGAATCGACCCGCTTTTAAGGGGACCATTTTTACTTTCTCCAACCATCTCCAGAAGGCTCAACGGCTATCAGGGAAG
>CAZBOX010000328.1:0-6137 GCA_964493595.1 uncultured Candidatus Obscuribacterales bacterium
GAGTAAACAAGCGCCTAAAGCTGTTGCTGATTTAAAGGAAGCTGAAACGAAATTCCCGCGCAATCCAGATGTAATTTTGGCTCTTGCTGATGCTCTTGCAGCTTCAGGAAAAGTCGGCGAAGGAATAATGACTGCTGAAAAGGCAATGGAGCTCGACAAGAGCGATGTGGATGCGATCGTCAAACACGGCTTGCTGAGCGTAAGATTTGGCAACAAGATGCGTGCGGTCGAAGATTTCGGAGAAGCAATAAAGCTTGATCCGAAAAATATTCTTGCTTACAAAAATCGCGGAATGCTCTATCTTCAGCAAGAGAAATTTGCCAGCGCTCAGGAAGACCTTTCCAAAGTTCTTTCCCTGGATGCTTCGCAGAGTGAAGCAAAAACCGCCCTGGAGAAGGCACGCGTTGCCTTTGCGAAAATTACCAGGGTCCGCTCAACTGGCTCACAGAGGGTTGGTCCGAGCGACGCTTATCTCGCGTCTTTGGCTTCCAAGCCTTTTGAGACTCTCATTTCGGACGGTTACAATGCCTACAAGAAAGGTGACTATTTGACGGCCGTCCCTACTCTGGAACAAGCCGTAAAAGTCAATCCGAAAGATCCCCGCGGTCGACGTTATTTGGCATATGCGTACAAGCAAGCCGATCAACTTGGTGAAGCTGCCGGACAATTCGAAGTGCTTTATTCTCTGGGAATACTCGGACCTCAGGACACTTCAACCTATATTGAAATGATGATGGGCTCTGGGCAGCAAGACAAGGCTCAAAAGATTATTGAAGATTCCATTGCAAAGAATCCAGGCAGCCAGATTCTCTATCTCCATTTAGCTAATTGCCAGGTGACGCGTGGAGAAAGCGACAAGGCAGTTCAAACTTGCAATCGGGGCATAGCAATTAACCCCAGATCAGCTGCAGGACTGCAATTGCTTGATTTGCGCAGAAGCATTTTGAGTGGACAAGGCAGTGGTGGTGATGGCAGCGGCAGTGGCGATTCTCAACCGCCCGGAGCTTAATTCGCAGAAACAAGATCAGTCGGAGTTCCGAAACTAAGGGATTCCAGTTGTCTCGACAATGGATCAAGGACGAGGTTCGGCATAGAAAATTTATATGCAGCACCGTCCATAGTGGCAACATTCACGGCGCCACTGCTGACGCTGCTCGTCACTGTAACCTTTTCAACTTGGTCTCTCTCGATGCTCAGTCTGGTGGCGCCAAACCACTGTGAGACTGCTTCTGGCACGTATACAAGCCTGCGTGAAGTAATTATGAAGCGACCCGGGCGATCCTTGTGAAACACCAAAAAATACGATTTGATAAGGTCTTCGCCTGGCTGTGGTTTGAAACGCGAACCAAAAAATACGAATGCAAAAATCGAGCCGAAAACAAGGAATACAGCGGCCCAGATAGTGATCATGGCCCGCATGAATGAACTCCAGGAATTCTCAAGCCGCAGAACCGAGGCCACTATTCCTTCTCGCATCGCCCCTCTGAAGTCCTTTTTCTGAGAATAGGCAAATCCCAGTCGTCCATGCGCGTTTGCGCTCTTTGGTGAAAGCGCTACCGCGGTTTGCAATTCTTTCAACTGACCATCTAAATCACCAATCTTGCCGAGTGCAGATCCAAGACCAAGATGAGCTAATGAAGAGTGCCTGTTCAAGCTTATTGCCTTACGGTAGACACTGGCGGCGCCTGCATAATCGCCTTTGCGGCCCATGGTCGCTGCCATATTGAGGTATGAGCCCAGATCATCGGGATCGTGTTCAATAGCGCGTTCGTAAGCCTTAATGGCTTGATTGTAATCGCCTGTGCTGGTCAGAATCAAACCCATTGTTTGATATGCAAAGGCATTATTCTCATCCAGGTCAACGGCAATTGTTTCCTCTGCCAGAGCGGCTTTATACTTGCCCTGTCTGCCCAGGATCCAACCGTACCACGTATGGGCAAGCGCATTCTTGCCGTCCAGTCTGATTGCTTGTTTCGCTTCTTGTTCGGCTTCGCTTAGTGAATCATTGAGACTGAGAGCACGAGCCAAACGTTCATGAGCTGTCGAATTAAGCGGTGCCGTGTGCACAGCCTTTCTGTAAGCGGAGATAGCATCATTCAAATTATCTGCGTGGAACTGGCGATCGCCTTCTTCTATGTGAACGATTGCCTCATGCGGACTGCTGTTATGTGCATTTGAATCCGGTTCGGCAGCGCTGACTCCACCTGCCACATATATGAGCAAGAAAAGTGTCGACGTCAGTAAGAATGGATTCTTCAAGCTGCTTCGCTCTTGCGGGACAAACTACTACTAACTATAGCTTAATTTTGGGGGTTTCCATTACTGTAGGCTGAGCCCATTTGCAGACGGTTCTCTATCCCTGGCGGAAGGTGGGATAATGTCGGCTCGTCTTGTCCATAAACTCGGCATCTTCAATTGGGATCTCGACAACTATGACCTCAACGCTTTCAAAAATAAGAGTCCTGGACTTTGCACATTTATTGCCGGGGGAATTGTGCACGACAATTCTCTCGGATATGGGCATGCAAGTAACGCGCATTGAGCCGTTAGAACCGGGGTTGGGAAAGCGCCTTCCGCCGATTGTAGACGGCGAGAGCTTATACTACTGGAGTCTGCATCGAAACAAAAAACGACTGGCGATAGATCTAAAAAAAGCTGACGGTGTTGCATTGATTCATCGACTCGTTAAAGAAGTTGATGTCATCGTTGAAAACTTTCGTCCCGAAGTGATGGAGCGGCTTGGCATTGGATATCAGCAGCTATCCAAAATCAACCCCGGACTGATTTTCCTTTCCATCTCAGGTTACGGTCAAAACAGCAAATGGAGTCAAAGACCTGGACACGACCTCAATTTTGTAGCTGAGTCGGGTGTTCTCAATCAACACAAGAACCCTGATGGTTCGCCGACTTTACCGGGAATTCTTGTCAGTGATTACATGTCGGCGCTCTATGGGGCTTTAGCGATAAGCACGCATTTGATGGAGCGTCAAACAACCGGTAAAGGAAAACATATCGATATCAGTATGTTCGAGTGTTCTCTATCCACTCTCAATATTCTTGCCACTGGCCTTTTGTACACAGGTGTCGATCCGGTTGTTGGTGGTTTCAACTATCCGGCAGAGATGCCGAATTATTGCCTATACCGCTGCAAAGACGACAGATATCTTGCGGTCGCGTCGCTGGAAAGACCCTTCTGGGAGAAATTTTGCACTCTTATCGGCAGAGAAGATCTAAAACCCAAAACAGTATCGCCGGATGATGAGACCCTGCGAGAGACGCTAGCGAGTGAGATTCAAAAGAAGACTCTGTCAGAATGGACTGTTATTTTCGACGGAAGCGACTGCTGTGTTTCGCCAGTCAACACATTGCAAGAAGCGCTCGAGACGCTGCCGACAAAAGAGAGAAGTCTTGTTATCAACGCTACGCACCCTGTATTAGGTTCTGTCCCTCAGATGACTACGCCTGTCTTCAATAGAAGCCAGAATGATGTCATAGCCCGTGACGAGAAAACGCATGATGCGCGAGAAGTTCTATTAGAGCTGGGAATTTCAAAAGAAGAAATTGATCGCTTGGACGCTGACGGCGTAATCTCTTCGTCGCTCGAAATGGCGGAAAAATCTAAGAGCCGGTAAGTCTGCCTTCTTGCCGCCCGAAATCTGTTTCGAAACTCTAGTTGATGTGTTTGCTCTGCTTTTCCCAATAGGGATCGCGCAAGCCTTTTTTGTAAATCTTGCCACTTCCGGTTTTCGGCAAGACATCCAGGAAATCCACACTGCGAGGAGCTTTGTAAGCTGCCAATTTGGTTCGCACGTAGGCAATCACATCAACCTCGGAGAGATTTGCTCCCTGGCGTGTCACAATCACGGCTTTGACTTTTTCGCCCCAGTCTTTATCGGGTATTCCGAAGACTGCACACTCGACTATGTCCGGATGTTCGTACAAGCAATACTCGACTTCGGTTGAATAGACGTTTTCACCGCCCGTAATGATCATGTCTTTCTTGCGGTCGACGACATTCACGTATCCTTCCGAATCGATAACGGCTAAATCTCCTGTATGCAGCCACCCATCAACAATCGTTGCCTGGGTTGCTTCTGGTTGTTTCCAATATCCGGGTGTAATCGAAGGTCCGCGCACAATGATCTCGCCCACTTCCTGGTCGTCGCGCTTTACCTCGTTGCCGTCCTCTTTTACGACTTTCAGCTCGACGCCGAGCACTGTTCTTCCTGTGCGGCTTGTCACGGCAAGCAGTTTTTCGGATGACCAGTCTTTCATGCAGGTCTTCGGTTTGCTGATGGTGAGAAGAGGGCTGCATTCAGTCATTCCGTAGAATTGCCAATACTGACACCCGAAAGTTTCGCAGGTCTTTTTGACTATTTCGGGGGCGACTGGAGAGCCGGCGGTTGTGATTACTTTTAAGGCAGGAAAGGCGCGCTCTTTTACAGAGGGGTCGTTAAGCAGAGCATTGAGCATTGTTGGAACCAGAGCAGTCTTTGTGACCTTCTCTTTTTCCAGCAGGTCAAGCACTTCTTCGGCTCTGAAGTATGGGGAAAAAACATGCCGCGCACCCACCCATGTTCCGGCAAAAACAGCCCATGCATCAACGAGATGGAAAAGAGGACCAATATGAGCCCATGTGTCGGCATCGCTCAATTCGAATTCGGGAATGGCAGCAAGTGCATGCGCTGTGACATTTTCCTGGGTCAGCATTACACCTTTGGCTCTGCCTGTTGTTCCGCTTGTGTAGTACAGCTGAGCCAGGTCGGAGCCGGCAATCTGTAAATCCGGCAGTTCAGCACCATCATTTTCACTGATGATCCTTTCGTAACCGAGGACGTTCAACTTCGAATCGAGGCTTCCATCGCCGATGTATATAGCGTTGTCGAAGCCAGGTATCTCTTCGTGAGTCATGGCATTTTTGAACAGATCGACAAAATCATGGTGGACGATTATTGCCCTGGCCGAGCTGTCCGCCAGAATTGTGTTGATTTCTTTTGCCGCCAGGCGAAAGTTGAGAGGGTTTAGGACCATCCCGGCGACCGCACAGGCGTAATACGCTTCCAGGTAATGGTGAGTGTTTGGGCAGACGATTGCTACGGTCTCTCCCTTTTTCACGCCCAGCTTTGACAGCCCTTTGCTCAAGGCTGCGACTCTCTCACCGAATTGCCGGTAGTTGTACCTGACCCCCTGGTCGCAAATGGCCTCGTGATGACCATAAAGCGAAATTGCACGCCTGAGCGAGAGAGCGAGATCCACGCCGTTCCTCCTGGCAATAGGTAGTAGCCAAAATCGGGATTTTAGAAAAAAGACCGTTAACGGACTTTTTTCCAGCTGAACGGCGGGTCGTGAAATTCAGGACATAGCCGCAACCATGCCAATTTAGCCGGAAACCGCCGCCAGTGCCGGAAATTACCATGATTTCATCTTCTTGGCAATGTCAACCAAAATCGGATCTTTTGTTTGCGGTTTCGGGCGTTTATGGACTCAGGTGATATTCTCAGACGTTGAAATCGAATCGAGGACGAGCTTCTGCCGCCTTTCATTCGATGTCATCTAATTTTGCATAAGCGTGGAAATAAGGGTGAAACAATGGGACAAGTGATTGACAAGACTTACAACGGCCTCAAGGTTCCGCAAGGCGAGAAGATTACCTTCAAGGACGGCAAGCCAATTACTCCGAACCACCCCATCATTCCTTTTATCGAAGGAGACGGGACTGGTCGTGATATTTGGAAAGCTTCGGTCAGAGTAATCGACGCTGCCGTTAAGAAAGCATATGGCGAAGAGAAGTCCATCAAATGGTTCGAAGTCTATGCCGGCGAAAAGGCCAAAGACCAGACCGGTGAATGGCTTCCTGAAGACACCCTTGCTGCTCTCAAAGAGTTTGGCGTAGGTATCAAAGGACCTTTGACCACTCCGGTCGGCGGCGGTATCCGCAGCTTGAACGTTTCATTGCGTCAAATCTTCGACCTTTATTGCTGCGTGCGTCCTGTTCGCTACTTCAAAGGCGTGCCTTCACCTGTAGTGGCACCTGAGAAATTGGACGTCGTCATCTTCCGTGAAAACACTGAGGACGTTTACTCCGGTATCGAGTATGTCGCAGGTTCTCCTGAAGCGAAGAAATTCATCGATCTTTG
>CAZBOX010000329.1:0-6063 GCA_964493595.1 uncultured Candidatus Obscuribacterales bacterium
CTGTGTTGCGATTTAATAGAGCCATATATTCATGTATTCAATCAGGAAAGAACTAACTGGCAGCCGGGAAGGGCCATTCTCAGGTCATCCAGAGCATTCTGGGAAAGGTTCAGCCCTTTCAGTCCAACGCTCTGCAAATTGATAAGTCCGTAGAGCAAATGCAATCCGGAATCGGAAATTTTAGTATAGGAGAGGTCCAGCTCATGCAAATGGCTCATGCCGCTCAGATGAATCAAGCCGAAGTCGGTAATGTTGTTGTCGTCTAGTTCCAGCTCGGTAAGCCCGGTCATGTGCGCCAGGTATTGCATGCCTTCATCGGTAATGCGCGTACTCTTCAGCCTCAGCCATTTGAGCTGATTGAGATGTTGAAGATATTGCGCGCCTTTGTCGTCGATTTTTGTATCTTGCAGATCCAGATTTTGCAGATTCTTCAACCGAGTAAAAGCTCTAAGACCTGGACCGGTAAGATTTACACCCTGTAAATCGAGAATCTTCAACTGCGTCAATTCCTGCAGGTGCAAGATGCCGTTATCCGTGATTTTAGTCTCTTCGAGATCGAGCACTTCCAGTTTTTTCAGTTCGGAAACATGCTGGATGCCGGCGTCGGTAAGAGGGATATGACCCAATTTGAGAGTGCGCAAATTGGAGAGTTTGCGGATGTATACCAAAAGACCGTCGATGTTTTCGGAGCTGGGAATTCCTGCTTCCAGTCGTTTAATTACACGGGCATATCCAAGATCCAGCTCGATGAGACCAGTCATGCGCGAGAGGTGTGTCATTGAGGCGGAACTGATATAAGCGCTGTAGAGCGAAACAGCCGCAAGGTCATTTGGATGCAAGTCATCAAGCGGAGACAGGTATGCATTGAGCGGGTCATTAATCGACAGCTTCACAAGAGCATTGTGGTCCACTGTCACGCGCCCGCGCGCCTGACCTATGTATTTGATGCCGGTAGTCTCATCGAGCAAATAGAGATCGCCCAGGGAACGGTCCATGGGGAACGCCAGCACTCTTTGCTGAGTTGTCATAGAGGAAGCTACTATGTGCCCTTATTGAAGAACCAGCCCCTGACGCCCGTCCAGAAACCTTTCTTGTTTCCTACTTCATCGCGGACTTTCGCCAGTCTGAGTCTTTCTAATTCAAATTTTACCTTAGTCAGGTCGCTTCTGAAATCATCGGTATTGATGGCAACAGCAATCGCCCGGTCAGCTTGATTCTGCAAATCAGGCAAAAGTTTCAACTCGGTCTCCAGGCGAGCGAGATTGGCTCTGTCGTCGACACGATCGTTGAGCAAACGGATGATTGTTTCTTGCGCTTCCAGCAACAGTCCACGCAGTTCTTCGATAACTGCAGTCTTATCATCGACCGAAACAGCGGAGATTTTCTCTGGACCGGCAGCAGTGACGGAGAAATCCATGTTGTTCGAGGTGGTCAGAGCCATATCACCCTTTATCGCTCCGACAAGGCTTTCCAGAACATTGACCAATTCTGCTTTGGATATGGTTTCTGTATCGCTCAGTTTTGCAAGAGCGGTGATTGGAGACTGAGCGGGAAGGGAACCTGTCTCCTCAGAGACGATATTTGTTGCTCCGTCGATAAGGACTACTTCTTCAGAATCTTCAGGCGTTCCATTATTGCCTTCGACTTCATCAGACGAAAAAAGAGTTTTCAGTGCTTCTTCGCATGGTGCTCCTTCCGATGGTTCCGAGGATGGTACCGGATTCGGTGTATTGATCACTTTTGTCATGTCGCCCTCGGTCGTCTACTTGTCGTCCAATGCCAAAGCACACTGGCCGCCATTATCCAGCCTTTTGAAACGCTTGTCCAGACGACCGCTTTATATGCAAGCAATATAAGTACAGACGATTATTGCTGGTTAAGTTATCATTCGTCTCATCTACCAGACAGTGCAATCGTATATTTCAGCCGGCGAAAATCGTATTCCATGAATTCACGGCAGCTTTTGCAGTCATCAAAGCTGCGGGCACCGCAAAAGAAATCTCGGTCGGCCGCCGCCAAGCCTGGATGAAACCTACTATCTATTTATTTGCGAAGTCTATAAATTTTTTCGATGATCCAAAAGTGCGTGTCCGTTGCAGCTAATTAGTGTCGTTTCGGTTTGGCCGAGGGAGGCTTCTGCACTATCTGCGTGTTGTCTTTGAGCCCGAAATAAAATTCCAGAATCTGTTTTGCGATAGGGGCGCAGATAGAGCCGCCGTGACCGCCGTGCTCGACAAAGCAACACATAGCAATGCGCGGCTTGTCGGCCGGCGCATAGCATGCAAACCAGGCGTGAGTCTTACTGCCTGCCGGAGGTGCTTCGGCAGAACCGGTTTTTCCTGCCACTTCAATAGTGCCGAGTTTGGTGGCACCTGCAGTTCCGCTTGCAACAACGGCCTTCAATCCGTCTAGAACAACCTTGAGAAATTTGGGATTCATCTTGATCTTTTCTTTTTCAGGCGGCGGAATCTGACGATCGCCGATTTTCATCACCAGATGCAAACCGGGAACCTGCCCGCGCATTCCAAAAGCGCCAAAAATACGAGCGCCCTGGGCGGGAGTAACCTGGGTAAAAGTCTGACCAATAGACATGTGCAGAGTGTTGCCCGGATACCATTTTTCATGGAGTACACGCTCTTTCCATGCCGAATCCGGAACCAGCCCCGAGCCTTCATGCCGAAGTTCAACCCCTGTGGGCCGACCGGCTCCAAATTTGACGCCCCATTCTTTAATCATCTCAGGGGTCATCTTCAAGCCCATTTGATAGAACGCCGAATCTCGAGACCAGGCAAGGCATTTGACCAGGTCGTAGACTCCGGACGTGTGGGTCCAGTCGCCGAAGAAAAAGCCACCGAGACTGATACCGCCTGATACATGCAATTTGGTATCAGGCTTAACAACCTTATTCTCGAGAGCAGCAATAAGAGTTATCGCCTTCCAGATAGAACCAGGTGGAAAGCCTGACAGAGCGCGATTATGCATAGGATGCGATGGAGCATTGATCTTCTTCCAGACAGCCGGAGTAATGCGCCTTGTGAAAACATTAGGATCGAAGCTCGGTCTGGAGACCATGGCCAGCACTTCGCCTGTTTGCGGATCGATAGCCACTACTGCGCCGGAGCGATCTCCCAGAGCATTCCAGGCAGCACGTTGGAGGTCGAGGTCTATACTGAGAACAACCGGCTGTCCAGCTTGTGACTCTTTAGTAATGACAGGCTTGGCGGTTTCTTTGGACAAAGATGTGCCCATAGCATTGACGGAGACGCGTTGTTCTCCGTCGACACCGCGCAACTGAACGTCATACAGTCTCTCGACACCGTCCTGTCCGACCACGTCACCCATGCGTCTTTCCGGGCGCGTTTCTAATTGAGTGGAAGTAATTTCACCACAATAACCCAGGACATGAGCGCAAAGTTCTCCTTGAGGATAACTACGCGAAACGTCGGCGAGAATATCTATACCCGGGAGAAACAGTCGATTCTCATAGAAATTGGACACGATTTTCATGTCCACATCATGCTCGATGACAAAAGGAAGAACCGAATGCGATGCTTTCGCTTTCATCAGCTGTGCGTGGACTTTCTGGACAGGCAAATCGAGAACTTTAGAAAGTCTTACCGAAAGATCCGAAAGATGCTCGATCTGATTGGGAATCGCCACCATGGACAGTGACTGCTTGTTGGTGGCGAGCAAATTGCCATGGCGATCGTAAATAATTCCGCGTGGCGCGCGCAAAAAAGTCACCCTTGTCGAATTCTCCACGGCGCAAGCCTTGTAATACTTGTTCTGCAAGACCTGCAGCCAGAAAAGACGGACCACAAGCGCCACCATACAGAGACTGATTACAACAAAAAGAACGACCATCTTGCTTGTCGTTTCGAATGCCGGAGTCTGTGGTTGCGATGATGGAGTGGTGATCATTTTTCTCTACTCTCTGACATCGCGTACAGTGAAAAACTCGAACCAGGCACGCATGGGAAAGTAAATGAATGGTGCAATGAGCGAATTCAAAATTGCCTCTGGAAAGGCAATTTCGGCAAGCCTCGGCAATACATCGGGGCGTCCGACAAAATGTAATTGCAGTGCCGAAATCGACTCGGCGAAAACAGTGCCGCCCAGAACCAGCGGAATACAAAGAAGAGTTGCTTTATTGAAGCTCTTCAATGAGAAATAACCGGAAAGCCAGCCGACAATCGGATAAGCGACAGGGTAAATGGGAGAGACAGTGGCGTAGAAAGAGGCAAATATCGCCCCTATGATCATGCCACTGACGGAGCCTGACGCAATCTGCATCATGATCGCTTGATCGACAGGCTGAATTCTCAACTCCTCGGGAGTAGGCTTGCGCAAAGGCGAGCCGAAAACAGCCCCCCAGGTAATGGTAATTGCCAGAGGCAGGCTGCACAGGACGCTGTCCAGTGAGAGTTTGGTCAGAACAGTAATTTGAAGCAGCCAGGCAAAAATAACGATGAGACCGGCAAATCCGATCTCTCCGAGGCGTTTTCTTACTCGTATGGAAACGAAGTGCAACATGGTGCCGGAAAGAATAACCCCAGGAGAAACGAACGAACCTACTTATCTACCAATTCAAAGTCTGCCAAATTGCTCACCTACATGCCCAGAGGCGGAAGAATAAGAACCTGACTCAAATCGTAACAGTTTTCGCTGAGCTTAACTTCGATCTGCATCGAGGCTCCATTGGTGTCGCGGCGCACGCCGACAACGGTTCCTACCGGATGATTCTCTGGGAATGTGCCGCCTTTACCCAGGCAACTGACCTTCTCGCCCACGTCGACATTGGTTCCCACCGGCACCCAGTCTATTTTTGCCTGCTTTTGATAATTGCCTGAAAGAATGCCGGTTACTCCCGTCTTCTTCAAGACCACACCCAGTTTCATTTCCGGGTCGGTCAAAAGTTTTACGACAGAGGCATGATCGCTTACTTTCACAACCTGTCCGACAACACCATCCGAAGTAATCACCGCAGAGCCTTCGGTTACTCCTTCATGAGTTCCTTTATCGACAGTGATTTGCTCAAACCAGTTATCCGGATTACGAGCAATAACATCGGCGGCAATGGTCTTGCGGTCGGCCTTTTCGCGCAAACCGAGCAGCAATCTGAGCTTATTTGTGTCTCTCGATTGTTGTTTGTACTTGGTCAATTCCAGCTCGGATTTGGCCAGTTTCTCTTCGAGGGTCTTAATACGCTCGGAAGATTCAATCAGCTTCTCGGCCAAATTTTTCGTCGACTCGACTTGAGTGGCACCTTTGGTGAAAACAGAGCTGATCCAGGTTTGAGTCGATAGGACGGTGCCACGAATCGGGCCGGCAATCATCCAGACGACGACAAGAAAGAAGACAACCTCAGCGATCGCCTCAGAATCAAGGTTGCCCTGGTTCTGGGATGCCACCGGTCGCGTCTCCTAACTTTCGCAAAGTGCGTGCGCCAAAACTCGGCGGTAGGCAGGGTCCGTCAGCATCTTTCCAGTGCCGATGGCTACGCCTGACAGCGGATCCTCGGCGATGAGAACAGGCACTTCGGTTTCGTTGGAAATCAGTTCGTCCAGTCCTTGCAACAATGCACCACCGCCAGTCAGCATAATGCCACGGTCATATATGTCTGCAGCCAATTCTGGAGGGCAACGCTCGAGCGTACGACGTACCGCCTCGACTACCCTGGTCAGAGTTTCGGTCATCGCCTCTCTCACTTCGCCACGGCTTATCGTGACAGTGCGAGGCAGACCATTGATGAGGTTTAGACCTCTGACTTCATAGCGGTCGTTCTCGACTGTTTTATAGGCGCTGCCCAGGCGGAATTTTATTTCCTCTGCGGTGCGCTCGCCGATGGCCAGTGAATGCACTTTTTTCAAGTAGCGAATTATTGAATCGTTCAATTCATCGCCGGCAACGCGAAGGGATTCATTGACGACAATTCCTGAAAGCGAAATGACGGCTACTTCTGTGGTACCGCCGCCGATATCAACGATCATCGAGCCGGTCGCTTCGGCAACCGGCAACCCCGAACCGATAGCTGCTGCCATTGGCTCTTCCGGCAAATAAGTC
>CAZBOX010000330.1:0-6063 GCA_964493595.1 uncultured Candidatus Obscuribacterales bacterium
GCCTCAAAGCTTCTCGGGTTTTGCCCGCAGAAATAAGCTTCTCTTGCTCGCTGATGCATGCTTCAGGCGCCATCGCTGCACGCGACTTTGGAATATGCGGCCAGGTTTGTGCGACATCTCCAGCCCAAGCGCCAGGGGACATGAAACAAAATGCCAGGACCGCTGCAGAAGCAGCGAAAGACCGGGGTTTATCGGCTGGAGAGAAGCGGAATGGGGGCATCTTTTCTATTTGCAGAAAGTTCTATTCTAGCTGAGCTCGCCAGAATTATACTACCGCTTTTAATAGAACAGCGACCAAAACGAAAGGCTCTAGTGCAGAGCCTTTCAATGGGGAAACGAGCGGACCCGTTCCCCCTGCGCGTGTCAATTTACGCCAATCGACCGAACTAGCCGTTGACCGCCCAGTCGGCGATCTTGGGCAGAGCCGAGAGGGACCGGCGCTGCTCGCCGACGGACGCATCCTCGAATTGGATGCGATGAGCGAACGAAGCTTCGACGAGCCGCAGCACGTCGTCCTTCGTGAACTCAGTGCCGCCGCGGACAGCCGCATCTCCGCAGCAGATGGCGAAGAGTCCTCGCATCGCGTAGCCGCTGACGCCGAGCCCGAACGACGCATCGAGACCCGCTTTCACGCGAGCTTTCTGCTCGTCGCTACCGGGCTGCGTCGAACGCACCAGCGCATAGATGTCGTCCTTGAAGCGGGCGCCGGTGCGAAAGCCGGTGCCGGCAGCAGCACGAAGAGCGAAGAAGCGAGCGTCTTCGAACTCGGCACCTTCCATCACGAAGTTGAGCAGCTCGACCACGGCGTCCGGCGACATGCCGAGCGCGATGGACATGCCGGCGCGTTCGCGCGTGGAATAAGGCAGCGGCGGCACGCTGTCGGAGCGAATGTCGAGCATGACGCATTCACCGCCGACCACATTCGCCTGCGCTTCCAGCGAATCGTAGTTGGTGATGACGGGAATGCGCTGGCCGATCGGCGCACGAGCCAGGTAACGAGGGGAGGGCTCGGGGGCGTCGGCAGGCACCATCTGAAGGGCGTAACCGCCGTTCAGGATGATGCGGTTGGGCTTGTCGATCACGCACGGAACGGAGCCCGCGCTGCCGGTCTCGATGAGGAGAGACTCGTTGACCAGAAGACAGGTGAGCAGTGCCTGCTTGAGGGAGCGGGCAGCAGCAATGAACTGAGAAGAAGTCTGATACATTCTTGCAGTCTCCTTTGGGGACTAATTTGAGCTGAGATGTTTTCTTCTGTTAGACATGCAAGCGGAGATACGGGCGTACCCGTACCTCCCTTTCGAGCTCAGGCGTAGCTCTGCGCCTCCGCGGCGTCCATGAACACGTACACGGAGGGCGTACCACCGGAAGGACGGAAGAAGAGCTGCGCGACGTGGCGGCCGGCGGCGTCGAAGAGCTTCTGGAAGAAGACATTGTCCGTGTAGCGCAGCTCCCAGCCGGCGGGCAGGATGACTTCGCTGTGCTGGTAGTCCTTCTGGTCCACGAAGCGTACGCCCATCTCGATCAGGCGCTCGCGACCGCCCTCGTTGATGCGACGCGCCAGAGAGATGGTGCGCACGCCGTCCGAGACGAAGGACGCCGGTTCGCTGCGCTCGGCGGTGAAGGCCGGGACGAAGTCGGGAGCGGCCATCGGGTCGTCCTCGGTGAGGAAGACGTGGATGGAGCCGCAGCCGCCCGCGGGCTTGTAGAAGATCTTGGCGATCATCTTGCCGTCGGCGTCGAAGAGGCGCTTCTGCCAGGGGCTGACGCCCGAGTCGCGGATGTCCCAGCCGGCCGGCACTTCGCACTCGGCGAACTGGAAGGCGCGAATCGCGTGAGCCTTCTCACCCTCGGCGGTGAGCTTGGCACCCAGCGCGAAGAGCTTGTCCCAGCCGCCCTCGTTGGCGCGCACCGGGAAGGAGAGGATGGTGGCGCCAGCGGTGGCAGCGAGGGTGGCGATAGCAGTGTTGGTCATTTCAGAACCCTTCGAAGTTAGGTTGCGTTGATTTGAACTTGAGAAGACGATGAAACAGGAGCTGCTCAGTGAGCCGCTTCAGTTTCCGGGCACGAGCAAGCTCATGCCGCGAGGTTCACGCTGAGCGGCGCTCGCCCCAGCGAGCGAAGTCGATACGGTGCCAGAGCCCGGTGCGTTCGAGCTCGGCAACGATGGCTTCGTGGCTGCGAATCTTGTCCGATTCGTTGTTGATGCAGGCACGCGCGCCCGAGAAGTCGCCGCGACGCAAGGAGTCGACGACGGTGCGAACGCAGCTGATGCCGCGCCCTTCGTTCGCCTTCGCCTGCAGCGCGTCCAGCTTGTCGGCCAGCTCCTTCGCCTCGTCGATGTAGACGAGACGCGGGATGTGATGGTCGTCGCCCTCCGGATAGAGGTACTCGAGCACGACGCCGGGGATTTCCAACGAGACGCGCTCGTCGGCGAACTCCGATTCGTCGTGCGGCTCCACCTGCAGAAGGCTGGCTTGGGCGCACTGGCGGTAGCCTTCCGGCTTGGCGCGCAGATACTGCATCACCACGTCGCCGACGATACGCTCGCTGGCATTGACGATGATGACTGCGGTTCCCTTGCCGCCTTCGCCATAGCAGCGCACGGCGAAAGTCTTGCGTTCGTTGCGATCCGGTCTCGACATCTCATTCTCCTTGGAGAAACGCACAAGGGGACGACGCGCCCCCTTGTGCCGGTTGTGGTAGAACCGCTGGTCAGGCGGACTTGCGGTCAGGGTAGACACGGAATAGCTGGGTGCCGTCAGACTGGTTGATGATGCTCAAGAAGGCGATAGTGGGCTGGCCGAAGGACTGCCGACGCTTCTTGGCTCCGCTGAAGGAGACGACGAACCCCACCTTTTTGACGTCGACAGGTACCTTCGTCAAGTCAACCTTGAATGTCTCGTCGTCACCGTCGCCGTGTCCGGTTGCGTTGTCACCCGTGGACTCGGCGGCGACGCAGACCGACTTCCTGTTGCGGCGCAGCAAGTCGAGGACGCAGCTGACGCCGCCCCCTTCGTTCGCCACCGCCTGCAACGCGTCGAGATTGTCGGACAGTTCCTTCGCCTCTTTGCGATCCGGTCTCGACATCTCATTCTCCTTGGCGAAACGCACAAGGGGACGACGCGCCCCCTTGTGCCGGTTGTGGTAGAACCGCTGGTCAGGCGGACTTGCGGACGGCGTCGATGCGGTCCTCGTAGCGCTTCACTGCCGCCTTGAGGTCGACCATGTGCTGCGCGAGCGCCGCCTCGGCGGTCTCGATGCTGCTCATGATCTCGAGGGCGCGGTCGACGTCCTCGGGCGAGTAGGCGAAGTGGCGGGCCATCTCCGCGTCGCTGGACGCGTTCTTGGCCGCCTCGAACTCGGCATTCACCGCGGTGCGGCGCCTGTCGAGGTCGTCCTTCACGGCGGCGAGATGCGCGCTGGCCTCGACGTCGTCGGACTTGCCGCTCTTCTTGTAGCCCTGCTTGAGACGCCCGTAGGAGAGCGTGTCGAGCTGGAGCTGCTGCTTGGCGGCGGTGGCCGCGTCGAAGCGCTTCTTGGCGGTGGCGGTCTCGGTGGCGGCGTCGCGGGAGTTCTGCGACATGCCCTTGAGCTCGCCGGCCAGCTTGCCGATGTCCGACCGGGTCTTGCCGATCTGGTCGACGTAACCCTGCATCGTCGCCGCGATGTCGCTCGCCTCGATGTCCGCCGCACCCGCCTTCTGCGCGTGAGCGAACTTGAGGTTGCCGAGGTTGATCGACGGCACCGGCGTGAGCCAGGACATCGCCTGCTCGAGCGCGTCACCGCCGGGCGCGAAGATGTAGTCGGAAACGAACATCTTCTCGGCGACGGGGTCCGCGGGCGGGGTCGCGGGCGACGCACCGAAGCTCCACACGCGCGGCGCCTCGTTCTGCGGACGGTTGTCGCGCTTGGAGTGGTCACCGTTGCGGCGCTCGCCCTTGCGCTTGCTGTTCTTGTTCTGGGTCGGGTTCTGCTTGTTCTCGACCTTGGGCGGCTGGTAGTCGGCGGGCTGGTCGACCTTCTCGATGCACGTGAGGAAGTACACCGTCTTGGTCGGGTTCTCGCCGCGGATGAACACGCGCCAGAACTCGCCGGCATTGGGCTGCGGGCCGCGCTTGTCGACGAACGCGATGCGGCCCCTGACGCGAGCCTCGGACTTCACGCCGCGATCGGCGGGGACGAAACGCACAACGAAGGAGTTATCCTGAGCCATGATGGTCTCCAATTTCGGTTGCTTGAACCGAGTCGAGTGAACATAACCTCGCGTGAGCGAGGCGCGAACCACAAACTGTCGACTTTCAACTGAAAAACAAGCACTTCCTGAGAGCCAATGTGTCCTCATTGCAGCAAAGCTGCAGGAGAGAAGGCACGAATGGAGCGCTGAGGAAGTAGTTTGAACTTTGGTGCTTGTTTTCTAGGGAAAGGAAACAGATGAGTGCTTTTAGAAGAACATGAGAGCCGTATAAGATCCTATAAAGTAGGCTGTTACATAAGGTCTTGACATCTCGCAACAATGCTCAGGGTAAAGGCCTGTGGTGCTCGGAGCTACGCGCGGGCGTGACTTTTGGGAGGGTCTATGATGAAAGCAGAAAAAAAGCCACGCTTGACGAAAGGGCGAATTGATAGAAATCCTCCGGGAAGAAACTATTCGCTCACCTGGAAGTGGATCAGAATTTGTATATGAAGTGGAACAGCGTTTAATCTTGAACCGACATCCACAATGCCTCTAGTGCAATCGCTATCGCGCAGCTAATACAAGCACGGCATGCGGTTCTCCCTAATGAAAACAGAGCAGACAAAATGGGGTGTACCCCTTTTGGTAGACAGTGGTCTATGAGAAAGCACTCTGGACCACTGTTTTACCTTTAAGGGCAAATTCTGCGGGCGTTAAGTATCCTAACGCTGAATGTAGGCGGGATCTGTTGTAAAAGATCTCGATGTAGTGAAAGAGTTCGGCTATTGCTTGCTCGCGGGTCTCAAAAGTCGAACGGTAAACCATTTCACTCTTCAGAGTTCCGAAGAAGCTCTCTGAGACAGCGTTGTCCCAGCAGTTGCCTTTTCGGCTCATGCTTTGGATACACCCACTCTGCTTCAACTTGTTCCTGAAAAGGTCACTGGCATACTGGATTCCGCGGTCCGAATGAACTAGCAATGGCGTTTCTCCTGTTGAAATTTGAGCTTCTTCGAAGGCTTCCAGAACAAGCTTTGCGTTGATTTCAGAGCCGGCTTTCCAGCCCACGATTCGTCTTGAATAGCGGTCGATGAACACCGTTAAGTAAAGCCAGCCCTGCTTTGTCTCGATGTAGGTAATATCCGACATCCAAACCGAATTGGCTCTTCCTCCTTTGAATTCTCGGTTTAAGAGATTTTCGCTGCATGGAAATTTGTGTTTTGAATCGGTTGTGCACTTGAACTTTCGCCGCCTCCTGGGCGCTATTGCATGCTTTTTCATCAGTGCTGCCACTGTGTTTTTGTTGCAGCATATTCCAGACCGAACCAGCTCCTTATGCACTCTTCGACACCCATATGTTTGGCGAGACTTGTCAAAAACTCGCCGAATATTTCTCATGAGCATCTCGTGCTTTTGCTCACGGGCGGAGGGTTTTCTATTTAGGAACTTGTAATATCCCGATGGACTTACATCCAGCAATTTGCACTTCCGCTCAACTGGCAACTTGCCGCCGGAAGTGCTGATGAATGCGTACTTTACTGCTGGTTTTTCGCAAAGTACGCCGCTGCCTTTTTTAGGAATTCCATGTCCTCTTTGAGCTGCTTATTCTCGTTTCTGAGTCTAATCAACTCGTCTTGTTCAGCGGTTTTCTCTGACTGCTCGGCAGCGTCTTTGATCCAGTTCCGAAGCTTCCAGACAGGGATATTCAGTTGTTTAGCCACCGATGCAGCGCTTCGTCCAGATGATCGAACGAGCCCAACGGCCTGCATCTTGAATGTTTCTGTGAACTCTCTTTGGGTTGCAATTTTCTTGGTCATATCTCACTCCTTTGTCTATTGTTTCACAAGGAGTGCTGTTCTCACGCCACTGTCTACTTAATCGGGTACACCCCA
>CAZBOX010000331.1:0-5982 GCA_964493595.1 uncultured Candidatus Obscuribacterales bacterium
AATGTAATCGGCATCTCTCTTCTGGTTGCAGGAATTCTAATTACTGCGCCTCAGAAGCAGAAAGAACAAGAAGAATTGGACAGGCGCAACACTCAAGCTGTTGTTGTGGCTATCGGCGATATCAAAACAGGCACGAGAATCAGTGAAGATCTCCTGAAAGAAGAACGCAAGCCGCATGCCGACGTGCCACTGAATGCGGTGGAGGCTTCCCGAAAGGTAATTGGCTTGCTGACGTTAGTCGATATCAAAAAGGGTCAAGTGCTTACATATAGCGCCCTGGACCTGCACTCTAGAGATTCGCAAAGCGCCGACCAGAACTCCAAAGAGAATAAGTAGTCGCGTTCAATTTACATAATCGGCGAAGGCTTATCGGTTACTTGCGTCGGATTGGGGTCTTCTTCGACAATTTTCGGTGTAATCAGCAACATCAATTCGGTTCTGTTGCGACCCTTAAGGCTATTTCTAAACAAGGCTCCTAGGACCGGTGTTTCTGCCAGGTATGGAACTTTTGCCAGAATTGCCGCTTCGTTTTCTGTGAACAGGCCGCCGATTACAAGAGTCTGACCATCCTTGACTCGAACTTCTTGAGACATGATGTCGCGGATGTTTAAAAGCGTGACGATAGTTGGATTCTGGTTGGGGTTGCCGAATACGAGCGGCGCTCCCAGCGGTGTTGATACTTGCGGTCGCAAGCGCATCGTAATGAATCCATCTTCGGCTACTTTGGGCAGCACGTTCAGGAAAATTCCTGCTTTCGTCAATTCCACGTTCGTCGTTACTACGCCCAGTGATACGGTCGATGTCACTTTGTGCACGACTTCCTGCGCAAGAGTAATCAGCGATTCTGTATTGTCCACGACTACGACCGAGGGATTGGCAATCAACTTCGCTTTATTCGTCTGCAGAAGCATGTTGAGGCTGATATTGAGCGCGGTCGGGACGGTTGCGATATTGGCTCTGCCGCCTGCACCGCCGCCCAGAGTGAGCAGGTTGATACCAGTTTGCGCTGCCGGCACAGAGGAAACACCGGCAATCTGCTGCACTGTTGTAGGCAGCACCGAGCCGATAAGACCGGTAAACGGGTTCGCCGGCGAGAAATTCGTCACGCTGTTGGATGCCTGGGCGATATTGTTCGATGTTTGGGTTATAGAGGTCTGTGTGGGCTGTGTTGTGAAAGGAAGATTGAGAGGAGAAGTGACCTGGTTTATTACTTGTGTTCCGGTTCCGGCAACGTTTGCAGATTGTCCGCCCAGACCCGGAAGATAGCGAACGAGAGGAGCGGCTGCATTACCCAGAACCGACGCGGACAAGCCGCCTCCCTGCGTGCTCACATTTGCGGAGAGTTGTCTTATGCCCTGGTTCGTCAATTCCACAAGTGAGGTTTGAACGTGCACCTGGCGGGGGCGGCGATCAAGAATCCGAATCGCCTCTTCGGCAACATTGAGATCCTCTGACGTGCCGACTACGAGAATCTGCCGGTTTTTCACGTCGGGCACGACTATGGTCGAGCCGCCATTGGGATCGACTACATAAGTCGCAGGAACTTCCTGAAAAGTTCGAATTTGCTGAGTGCCGGGATCGACTGCCGCGTTGTTGAATCCTACGCCCTCTTGTGTCTGGCTCCGGCTGGTGCCGAGCACCTGGCGCTTTTCTGTATCGAGCTCAGTAATTTGATTATTATTGCTTTCCTCTCTACCACCGCCTTCTGCAAAGCCCGGGTCCGGTGCAAGATCGCCGCTTCGTTTCAATTCCTGGCTGAATTTGGGAATATAGCCGCGGTTGAAGACAGAGGCGTTGAGCAGCATTGCTACATCGTAAGGATGTGCATAACTAAGTTTGAAAACGCGTGCGACCGGCCTGTTCAAACCGAGCTGCACCATCGCCTGCGGTGTGCCGACGATAACGGTGTTGTCGACTTTTCTACTCTGCAGACCGGCTGCCGCCAAGACAGTATCCATCGCTTCATCGAGGGTCAGGTCTTTGAGGTCGCCGGTAATTTTGCCGACTACCGACTTATCGATGATTATGTTTAGATTCCCGCGCCTGGCCAGTTCGGCAATTACCTCTCTGGCCGGCATATCGCGAAAGCTCATATTGTGCAAAAGCTCTTGCGATGCAAAAAGTTTGAACGGTCGGCGCACCTGCACAGTGCCGGATATGCTCGTGACCGACGGCTTCTTGGCCAGGGATTGAGCCAATTGTCTGGCCGCTTCCTCCGGATTGGCTGAAAAGTCTGAGAGTGAAGTGGATGGCGAATCGCTCGCAGACGATGGGATGTTTTGTGCTAGAGAGCGCCTTGAGCCCTCTGATTCTGATGCTTCTCGATTGCTGTCATTGTTTTTCGCACCTGATTCTCGTGCCGGTGCCGACTGGCTCTTTTTGTCCTGGTCCTTTTCCGAATCGAGTGCAATCGGATCAGGCGTGAATTTGAGCAGTCGCGTATCTGATTTGGAAGGCGTGCTTTTGTCGGAACTATCATCTGCCAGTGAAGGCTGTGCCAGACAAGTCGGTAGGCTGAAAAGTACAGGCGCGATAAGGACGCTGAGGGCAAACCGTATTCGGGTAGCATTCCACCCTCTTGGATTTGCTGTTTTTTCCTGGTGCCAAATACGGTGCAATTGTTTTGTCTCTGTTCACAATTTTGGCGTCGCCGGCGGTGCGTAAATTTTGGACGCGGAAATGCAATCGGTTAGTTGTCGCCACAATAATTGTACCGGGTGTAGTAGTTTTTGCAATCAGGTACTGCGGCGAAAGCGCCCGCTACTGACGGCGTTTTCCGCTTGCTAATCCGTAAATGGCCACTTCTAAATTATTGCGTGCTTCACCGAGGCGAGGGTTTATTCGTAGCGCTAATCGAAATTCGTTTATGGCGGTAAGCATATCGCCTTTGCTGTAAAGTGCATATCCGAGATCGTTATGAGCTTGAGCATTAAGCGGGTCGAGACTGACCGCTTGTCGAAATTCATCGACGGCCCCTTTTACGTCACCATTTGAAAAGAGTGAGCGTCCCAAAACCGCGTGGCTGTCGGCAGATGTGGGACTGAGCAAGGTGGCTTGGCGCGCAATTCTTACCGGCGTTTCTTTTTCTCCATATTTGAGTAAAGCTTTAGTCAATGACACGTGCGCTTTTCCCGAACTGGGATCCAGTGAGACCGCCTGACGCGCTGCTTTGACAGCGCCTATGGTGTCACTGGCTTGCAGAAGACAATCTGCCAATCCGGACAATGCTTCGGCAGATGGCTGTATTCCTATCGCTCTCCTATATTCGTTGATTGCCTCGGACATATCGCCGCGAGCTTGCATACACTCTGCTTGCATAACATGCAAAATCGCTTGATCAGGAGCAATTTTTATGGACTGTTTGAACTCCAACTCTGATGCTTGAATGTCGCCAACCTCACTGAGGATTTTTGCCATCAGCGCGTGAGCGACGTAATTACCGGGGTCGAAGCCTATCGCGCGTCTTATTTCCTGTCCGGCTCCTTCGGAGTCTCCGGCAATATACAAGAAAGTGCCCAGACGAACACGCAGAGCCGCGACTCGAGGCGAATCGGTAATTCTTTTGCGCAGCGAAACGATCAAATCGCCCACGGATTTGAGCTCGAAATTATGCGCAGGCATGCGAATGAGCTGCAGTGCGCGCGGCAGGTCTCTGGTCGATTCGAGGCGTCCTTTCTGGTCGCTCTCGCCAAATTCGAGAGGATCAAAAAGCGTTCTCAACGCGGTTTTCGAAAGTTCGCGTACCGGCTTCGGCTCCTCCGGTTCGATTTTCCCTTCCGGAATTCCTGTTGGCAAGGGTGCTGCGGAAGAATTTTGTGACGCGCCCTCAACTTTAGTTCTGACCGGTTTTTTCAGTTGAAATGCCAGCGACTGGGGAGCCAGTGCCAGCCCCAGAAACATCACCAAAAGCGTTTTTTTGTAACTTGCCACTGTTTGAAAGAATTGGGCTTGTCCGGCTACGCAAGCTAACATACTAGCAGGCCCGGGCCTGAAGCCCTTACTTCAGTAATCGGCGATCGTCTCTGTCGGCGGCATCTCTTTCGAATATGGTTTCGCACGCATATATTCATATCCCGTTTTGCAGTCATAAATGTGACTTCTGCGACTTTGCCGCCTTTGCCGGTGTAGACCATCTAACAGATGAGTATGAGCAGGTCGTTCTCAAAGAAATAGACGACAGGCTGACAGCCCTAAAGAAGAAGCGTGGAAATCTGGAAGAACAGGTCATGCGCTCGGTATTCTTTGGCGGCGGCACGCCCGGCCTTGTAGAACCGCGAGTATTAGGCTCGATGCTGGACAGGCTCTATTCATACATATCGCCGTCGAACGATTGCGAAATTACTATTGAAACTACCCCTCACGCTATCACGCGTGACAAATTGGATAAATGGTTGAAGCTTGGAATAAACAGGATTTCTGTCGGAGTGGAATCCTTTTTGGATGAGGAGTTGAAGGCGATGGGCCGCGACCATTATCGCCAAGAAGCGCTTCAGGGGCTGGAATTAGCCTGCCAGTCGGGTGTGGAAGTTGTCGGGCTGGATCTGATGTACGGGCTGCCTACTCAATCTGTCGAAAGCTTCGCAAAGAGCCTGGAATCCGCCTTGGACTTCTCATCTCGTTTCAAAAATCTCAGTCATATATCGGCTTATGGACTGCATCTTGCCGATAATTCTCCGCTCTATTCGCGCTTCCCCAGGGGTACAGAAGCATATCCGGCCGATAATATCTATGTGCAAATGTTTGAGCTTCTGGTAGAAACACTGGAGAAGGCAGGGTTTGAGCATTACGAAGTCTCGAATTTCGCCCGCCCTGGATGCCAATCCAGGCATAATCTGGCTTACTGGAAAAATGCCGAATACCTGGCTTTTGGGGTCAGTGCCCATCGCTATCTTGATGGGGTGCGTTCGTCCAACTGGCGCTCTCTCAAGCGCTATATGCGTGACTGGCTGGGGGATGAGACTGTTGATGTAATCGACGAGGGCACACGCCGACGCGAGGCAATAATGCTCGGATTGAGGCTTCGGCGCGGGATTGACCTCAATGCGTTTCAAATCGAACATGGCATCGATCTCTCTAATTCTTATCGGGCCGAAATTGATAAATTTGCTGCTGCCGGACTCCTGGAAGAAAAGGACGGGCGACTTTTCCTGACCCGAAAAGGCGTACCAGTCAGCAATAGCGTTATCTCTGCCTTCTTTTGAGCCGGGCTGAAAGGGTTGCGGGTTTCTTAACTTTTGGTAATCTCGCCCTCTTTCCCACTTTTGTGTGATGAATGGCAGCTACCCACGAAGAGATTAACGGCATATATATAGGGGTATGGAGTTCTCGGTCTATGTCGTTTACTAGGAGCGCAAAAAGCGCGTTGAAGAGCTGTCCTGAGTGTTTTAGCGAGTTTGAGGACTCCGTGGACGTCTGTCCGACGGATTCGACCAAGCTGCAGACTGTTTCGAAAGATCCGCTGGTCGGCACTACGCTGGACGGACGTTATCTCATCGAGAGTGTTATCGGCCGCGGTGGCATGGGCGTAGTTTACAGGGCCCGCCAGCAAAATATGGACAAGGACATGGCGATAAAGATGCTTTATTCGCATAAAGTGTCCGAACCAGAGGCAATCAAGCGCTTTCACCGCGAAGCCAAGACAGTGACGGCGGTGCGCCATCACCACATCATCAATCTCTACGATTTCGGTATGTACCAGAATCAGCCGTATCTGGTTATGGACTATCTGGAGGGCAAAAGTCTAAAAGACATTCTCAAAGATGAAGGCGCTCTGTCTTTTGAGAGGGCCGGTCGAGTTTTCACCCAGGTTTTAGAGGCTCTTGCCTCTGCGCACGAATCGGGGCTCGTGCACCGCGATTTGAAGCCGGAGAATATCATGCTCAGCCGGCACAATAATCAGGATGACTGGGTCACTCTCATTGACTTTGGTCTCTCGAAGATTATCGAGTCCGGCGACGGCTCTATGGATCACGTCAATATCAC
>CAZBOX010000332.1:0-5958 GCA_964493595.1 uncultured Candidatus Obscuribacterales bacterium
TTCTTTTGGGTGACGATCCTGATGAACTTGCTCGCGATATGCAAGATCGCTTTCCCAATGCCATTTTTAAAGGTGGTGAGCGAGAATTCGAAAAACTTATCGCCTGCGTAATTAGTTTTGTCGAGTCGCCTGGAATAGGTCTAGATTTGCCGCTAGACGTGCGTGGAACAGCGTTTCAGCAACGCGTGTGGCAGGCTTTGCGCAAAATACCGGCTGGAGAAACTGTCAGTTATTCAGAACTGGCCGAGCGTATTGGTGCGCCGAAAGCAGTCCGCGCAGTGGCCAGTGCCTGTGCCGCAAATAAGCTGGCGGTCGCTATTCCGTGCCATCGAGTAGTGAGAAACGATGGAGATATTTCCGGTTATAGATGGGGAGTCGAACGCAAGAGAATTTTATTGCAGAGGGAGGCAAATGCATGAAAACCATTGATAAAGCGTTTGCTCCTCTGGAAAGTATCACTTATCGCGTTAACTTGAGACACGGCGTAAGCCGCTTGCTGAGCGGGCATCGGTACACTCTGGGAATAATTTTTCACAATGCGACCTAAAATTCGAGCAAATTTTGGTGCGAAACTGACTGATGAATGTCGCAAAGAAGTGTCATGGACTGTCGCCAGAATTTTTTTGAAACTATAGGCAATTTAGCTTCCACTTTTGCTGATTCGTAAGGGCTATACTGTAACAGATAGTAGAAGCTGCTCAAAAACAAAGGGCTGTGTTTCGGGAGTGACTGCTCAGCTCCCGAAACACGAATCCCCTAAGTTTTTTCAGTGCGAGCTCAAGCGAGCAAACTCAGCACGATATAGCTCACCGGCAGGACGAACAGCAGGCTGTCCACGCGGTCGAGAATGCCGCCAAAGCCGGGCAACCATGTGCCTGCGTCCTTGACGCCGTACGATCGTTTGATCAAGCTCTCGAAGAGATCACCGATGATGGAGGCAAGGGCAATCAGAAAGGGCAGTCCGATCAGTACGGACAATGGCAGCGCCGGACCGATGAAGACAACGATGCTGAAGCCCAGATAGGCTCCGATCACGTTTCCGACTGCGCCCGCCCATGACTTGTTGGGGCTGACGTGGGGCGCCATTTTCTTTCTGCCGAATGCTTTGCCGATGATGAAGGCGCTGGTGTCGGAGAAACCGACGGCGGCGATCAGCGAGAGGAGAATGGCGGCGCCACCCTCCATGCGGCTGACGTGGATAGCAAAGCTGGCGAGCAGCGGCGTGTAGCAGACAGCAAGGACAGCGGATGCCGCCTGAACGAAGACCTGTGTGTTGTTTGCCGAGCCGGCCGCAGAGGCTGCGCTTGCGGCAGGCTGCACAGGTGTGCGGTATTTGAATACTGCGATCGAGCCGAGCACGAGGACCGACACTACAACGATGGCTGTCACCAGTTGTGGTGCCAGCGCCGTCGCTAGTGGAATGGCGGCGCCGAATGCGTATGCCGGCAAGCGGAAGTGAGACGGCAGTCCTGTGACGCGGCTGTATTCCCAGACTCCGACCAAAGCTAAGCCTGTGATTAAGACCGTCAGTGCCAGCGGGCCCGAGAAGATGCCCAGCACGACGAGCGGGGCGAGAATCGCGGAACTAAGCCAGCGAGGGAAGAGCGAAGTCTTCATGAGTTGGCGTAGGTTCTGGCGTTCCATGACGAGCGTGTACAGAAGGAACAGCGCGAGTATGCCGCCTGTTACCGATGACACTGTCGAGAAGAGCGGATTGGTGAATGGGTTGATAAGCTCCATTGCTTCACCTTTCTGTTCAAAGTACGGAATCAGCATCGAAGTCCGCCATGCTGGCGAGCTTCAGATTGGCTGCGGAATGGTCCTGTCCTGCCGTTGAGCCACAGGGAATGGCGATGCAAAACATACCGGCTTTTGCAGCAGCTCGAACGCCGTTCTCACTGTCCTCGAAAGCCAGACAGCGTTGGGGTGCGATGCCCAGGCGTTTTGCTGCCAGCAGGAAAACATCGGGCGCAGGCTTTGAGCTGGCGACCTCTTCACCTGATGCGATCACGCTGAAGTAGTGTCGAATCTCGAGCGCGGCGAGCACGGCCTCGATTGCTGCCAGCGTTGCTGAAGAAGCGACCGCGAGCTTGAGACCTCGTTTGCGCAGTGTCTCCAGAGTATTCAGCACCCCGGGCAGAGCTTCGGCGCGCCCTTCGATGAGCTTGAGGAAAATCGCTTCTTTCTCCTTGAGCAGTTCGGCGACTGTGATTGCCAGATTGAATTGCTCAATCAAGCTTTGGGCGATGAACTGATCGGTGGAGCCTGTGAATCGACTGTTGTAGTCCGCGCTGGTGAGGGTTTTGCCTAGACCTTCGAGGACCTTCTGATAGGCCAGGCAGTGAACTGGCTCGCTGTCGTCGAGCGTGCCATCCATGTCGAAAACGGCGGCGTCGAATTTGGTTGTGCGTTCCTTCATTGGCCTTTTCATACGAACCTTCGCGTCGACAGCGAACGATGCGGCCATGTACCAGACCGGAAAGAAAAGTGAAACCGCAGCGGCAGTGAAGGTCTCGGCGCCAGGAAATTGACCGGCGGGCATACACCAGACCACCCAGACCAGGTTCAGTCCCCACAGTCCTGCCAGCGCATTGGTGAAGTTGTTCAGCCAGCCGCCCTGGCTCGGGTATAGGTAACGGGTCGGAATAAAGGTCATGAGAGCCAATCCGAGGACGAGCGAAACCGTCAACCATGCGGGTCCCGGCAGGACATACATGTAGAAGGCGACGAGATTCCAGTAAGATGGGAAGCCGAGGAAATAGCCGTCATCGGTTTTGATGTTGGTTTGGCAGAAGCCGTAGAGGCTGGCCATGCCTGCCACCATCAGCGTCCATTCCCAGCCGGGAGGCATAATGCCGGCCCGATAGACGAGCAGCAACGGCAATCCCGTGTAGGTGAGAAAGTCGATGATATCGTCCAATCTGCGACCGTCGAAACCAGGCAAGACCTTTTTGACTTCGAGACGGCGGGCAAGCGTACCGTCGGTGGCGTCGATGAAAAGGGCGACGCCCAAGATTATGAACGCCCAGCGGAAATTGTCTGCACCGCCCTGCACGATTAGTGAGGCGATGATTGCGGCGCAGACCAATCCCAGACCGGTGTAGAGATGTACTCCCCAGCAGAGAGCCTTTCTGAGTAGCCCATAGTTACTCGTGGCAGCGGTGGTGCTCATAGGTTTCCTTTCCAGCAGTGTGTCACTGCATTGCCTGTGCGGAGCTTTCCTGCAAACCATGAGAGGTAAGTTCGGAAACTGCGACAGGTTGGAAGCGAGTGGGAAAGCGGAAGTGTTCTTTTGGAAAGTGGAGAAGTTAGTGGTCACAAACTAAGTTTTCAGACCAGCCGTGCTCAAGGAACATCACAAAAAGAAAAGTGGGCAAAAGCTTCGGAAGTCATGGTTAAGCGTGTTCTGGACAAAGCCTTTGCCAGGAGTACTTGATTGTTATGAAATAACTTGAATCGAAAAACCGCTGAATGCGGGTTCGCCAACCAAACCAGTTTGTGGGTTCAAATTGCAACCTGTCGCAACGTTCAGGCTCGCCGATCGATGTGCAACTATAAGAGTTAGTATAGTTGGAATTGAAAAATGAAGGGGCTGGGTCTGCATTTTGCGTGCAGTAATCCAACCCCTTCATCCGTTTGCCGGTGAACTTTCGTCCGACTCTGTCATGGTTTTGCCTTTGGCTGAGCCAGTTCCAGGGCTCGGTTGAGTTGTGCATCAACTTTAGGAGCAATACCGACCACGTAATCGGGAGTCATCCCAACCCCGTGAATGCAGTCGCCCGCGGGCTGATACAGCCGTGCGAAAGTCACCTGCATCGAGGTGTTGAACGGCAGGTCGATGTTGAGCTGCGCAATGCCCTTGCCGAAAGTCTTCACTCCAACGACCTTTGCGCGGCCGTTGTCCTGAAGCGATCCGGCCAGCATTTCGGAGGCAGAAGCAGAGCCGCCGTTGACCAGAATGAAGACAGGCTTGTTGCCGGTCAGGTTGCCGACACGCTTGGTGTTCGACGTCACCGTGCCGTTTTCCTTGTCTTCGAGCGTGGTCTTGGTGACGGTCATTACCTCGAGGTACTGCTTGCCGTCCTTGTATCCCTTCACCTGAGCGAATTCGCCCTGGTCGAGGAACATGCCGGTGATCGCAAAAGCCTGTGCTACGTATCCGCCGCCGTTGTCCCGCAGGTCAACGATGTAGGATTTGGCACCAGCTTTATTGAGGGCCTTGATTGCAGCCTCGGTTTCCGAAGCAGCGTTTTCAGAGCCGAACGTCGCGATTTTGATGTATCCGACGCTGCCGATCATCCGGTAGGTAACGACGTTGGTAGCCGCGGTTTGCGTTGCCTTGTTCTGAGTTGCCCCATTGTTGCGGAAGTACGTGTAACCGTCCTTCAGCGAGTCGAGCATCTCATTGATCGCCTTTTCGGCATCGGCTTGAGTGGCGAGCTTGCCGTCGTACTTGTGCTCCCACTTGTCCCAATCGGTGAGGCGATCTTGCCAGAGAAAGTCGTCCTTCGCGATTTGCCAAACCTTTCTGTAGAAATCTTCTGCAGCGGCTTGAGTCGGGGAGACGACAGGAGCTGCAACGACCGGAGCCGGGGCAGCGGATTGAACGGGCGTGCTGTTGTTACGTCCGGGTTGAAGTTGGTCGGCAGAGCCGCTACCAACTCCAAGACCGACCGTAAGAAGCACCGCCATCGCGACGAGCGCGAAGATCATTTTGCGGTTTTTCATGACGTGTCTCTTTATTGGTTGCGGGCATTAGGTCCGAACTGCTGAATCGCAGCTGCGGGCGGAACACCCTGGTTCGGGAATCGCCAACAAAAAACAAGCGGTTTCAATCTCGCGCTGGCGCAGGCGCAACGGTGGATTGGAACAGCTGGTGTGCTCGGAGGTTTGGGTTTTTGCCCTGGTTCCTGGAGTTCTGTTGGAGATAGTTACGGAAAAGTACCTAGAAACTACCTTCTGGCAGTTTCTAAAGCAATCCTTAAGATGGGGAGCCGTCCGGAATTAATGCGCGTGTTTCGGCAATTGATGACTGATTCGGTATGAATTAGAGGCAGTATTGAGCTACTAGCGCGGATGCGGCAAACCAGGCATGACCTGCATGAGCGACGTCAGTTCGTTACTCGAAAACACGCAAGGAGTCTTCCATTGCGAGCTTTGCGCTAACTTGTGGATCGCGTCGCTTGATGATTAGCGGCGTTTGCAAGATGAATTCATGATCGCCTACTTTCTTCTGCCTGCCGCCCGGAACAACTACTGCGTTTTCCGGAACACGACCAAAATGTTCTTCACCGGACTGAATGTCGATGATAGGAGTGCGAGCTGTGATGATGGTTCCCGCTCCTATGACTGCATTTTTTTCGACAATGCATCCTTCATATAGTCCGCAGCTTCCTCCTACGAAAGCCCCGTCCTCAATGATTACAGGTGTGCTATTAGGGGGTTCGAGGACGCCACCGATAACGGTGCCGGCGCCAATATGCACGTTCTTACCTACCTGAGCGCAGGAGCCCACTAAGACCAGCGAATCAATCATCGAGCCTTCGTCTACATATGCTCCAATGTTGACGAAACTCGGGGCCATGATCACGACTTTGGGTGCTATGTATGAACCTTTGCGCACTGAAGAGTAAGGTACGATGCGGTTTTGTGGCGCAGGCAAGACTTTGAGCGGTACTTTGTCTGCAAAAGGACCCTCTTCCATTTTCTCCACCGGGCGAAGGCGGAAATAGAGAAGAATAGCCTTCTTCACCCAGGAATTGGCTTGCCATTCACTGCCTACCTTTTCAGCAGTGCGAATCTTGCCTTGATCAAGTGCCTCTATTACTTCCTCGACGACCCTTATAGCATCAGCCGGCATTTCCTTTGCTTCGAAAAGGTCTTCGATTTGTTTTTCTAGATTCGTAGTTTGCATGTGATTTACTTCTTTGCCTCGAAGTGTGTGACCAGGCGCTTGGC
>CAZBOX010000333.1:0-5955 GCA_964493595.1 uncultured Candidatus Obscuribacterales bacterium
TTTGGAGCGTACCGGGGTCGAACCGGTGACCTCTTCAATGCCATTGAAGCGCGCTACCAACTGCGCTAACGCCCCGTAGAATGAGGTTATACCATAAACCTTTTATTTGCGGCGGCTAAATTCTACTGGTGTTACGAGTTCGCCAGATTCATTTAACTGTGTTTCTGGGGTGCCGGCCGACGGGCAAGTACCGCAACCGGCGCCTTGATTGACCCCGCTCATCGGGTTGGCAGGAAGTTTTGCGATTGCTTTGTCTTTACTACCGGGCAGCTTCCTTGTCAGGTTCAGTCCGGTTTTTGCCTCGATGTACTGTTTTGCTTTTTCTTTGCCCCAGCGCAATTTGCTTTTCATATTGAGCAGAAAATATTTGTCCGGCGGCCAGAGAAAGGAAGTTTCGAAATAGCACCATATAGTGCATCCCTGGCAAAAATCCCAGGAGCCCTCCTCGGCGCGCTTCTTCTGTACGGGCGGGCTGCGCCACAACTCGTCCAGATTGGAGCGACCGTTCTCGTGTTTGATTTTCAGCCGCTCGTCATGCATGTGATAGCAGGGCAAGAGCAGATGATCATCGGGCGATATGACGATGGTCGAGGAGACCGCCCGGCAGCGTGGATTTTTTATCTGGTTGCCGCCGTTCAGATAGAACTCGAGAAAAGCCCAGTTGACGCAGACATTGTCGAATTTCGCCAATCTCTGTAACTCTTTGATGCCATCTTTATGCAGCAATTCGTTGCCGCAGAAATCGAAGACCGGTCCAAGAAGAACCACAGCGCCCATGTCTTGAGCAAGTCGAATGACAGGCTCCATGCCCCAGATCGATTCAGGTGTGGCCGTAGCGATAATCGATGGGCGTTCACCGAGGCTGCGAGCCAGTTTCAAACTTTCTATTACCTTTTCATATCCGTCGATACCGCGCTCGGCTTTGTATTCATCACGGTCGGTGGTTGAAAGCGAGAATTTCAAATCATCGATAAGACCGACGAGTTCCTTGGCCATACGAGGATAGAGAGTCCCGGTATTAGCAACGCTGGTGAAAAAGCCCATGGCTTTGGCTGCCCGTAAGACTTCAGGCAGGTATCTGTAAATGAGCGGTTCGCCTCCTGTGAAATCAAGAACCTTGACGCCCAGCCTTTTGAGGGCTGCCAGGTTTTCTATGATCGTCTCAGGCTGGCTCTCCTTAATGCGTATGTTTTCCGGCTTTACCGGAATGTCGCAATAAGTGCACCGAGAATTGCACTTGTAAGTCAAATAGTAATTAGCAAGGATGGGCGGCACTTAAGGATATTTGTCCTTGAATCTCGGTTTTGGTAAACCGTCTTGCAGGCAGCGTTCTGCCTTGGCGGCTCTTGTTAACCAGCCTCGTGTCACTGGTTTAAGGCGCCAGCTTTCAGTCCGAAGACTGCAGAGGGCGGTCAGGGCTGTTTTATACAGATACAGTATATTAAAGCCGCGAGTGGCTACATTATCTGGTTGCCAGGTATGGGTGACTTTCGCTAAATATGTTCTATAAAGCGATGCCCGGCATCTCGTTTCTCAGTGTTTAGGGTTTATTCTCTCCGGTTCTAAGTAGGTTTTACGTGCGTAATCATCGTTTGCTCAAGAGAGAAGATTCTGTTCTTCTCATTGTTGATGTTCAAGAAAGTTTTCGCTCGAACATCCAGAATTTTGCCGATCTGGCCCGCAACATCACGATAATGGCGGAAGCGGCGAAGATCTTGAAGTTGCCTGTGGTCGTTACCGAACAGTATCCACAGGGCTTAGGCAACATTGTGGCAGAAATTTCAGCTTGTCTTGGCGAGCACAAACTCTTTGAAAAGAGTTGCTTCAGCTGTTGCGGAAGCGAGCCTTTTATGTCTTATCTGGAAGGGACGGGGCGCAAGCAGATTGTTGTCACCGGCATTGAAGCACATGTATGCATAAATCAGACTGTGCACGACCTGCTGGAAGCTGGATACCAGGTGCATCTTGTCACTGATGCTGTTTCCAGCCGCAGCCAGAAGAATCGAGAAGTCGGTGTCGAGAAGATGCTGCAAGCCGGTGCCATTCCTTCATCCGTAGAGACTGCGCTTTTCGAGATGCTGGTGGAAGCGAATACAGAAACGTTCAAAGCCGTGCAGCGTCTCGTCAAATAGCTGAGCGGAACCGCTGGTGGTGGCGCCTTGCTTTCTGTGCAAGGCCCTTTCACACAGCCGCATTGAGAAACTTAGCTAGATGAGCATTATCCCTTGGATAGTTCGCACGCAATGTGATTTACTTTCACGCGGAAGCTTGCCAATGTTTAGACGTCAAGCGAATTATGGAAACCCGCGGTATGCAATTTAAATCCCCACTTGTGCCCAGGCGTGCGGGTGCACTGGGAGCGCTTCTATCGTTGTCATGCATACTAGGTTGTGCGCCTGTACTGGCTCAGTCATCGACTGCCGGGCCCGGTCCAGCATCCGCCACACCCAATGACCAGCTTTCCTATCCGGCCAATCCCCCGCAGACGGCAGTTTCCGCTCAAGATCCTAAAAGCGGCAATGACGGTTTGCCCAGCGGTGCGCCGGTCGGTTCTGAGCTTAATTATGGACAGACCGGCGGGGTGATCACACCTAAAGAGCTTAATGAATCGCCGCTCTCGCCCTTCTTTCGAAAGAAAGAAACCGAGGTAATTGAAGGGCAGGCAACCGATTTCAGAAACAAGTACCTGGTCGGTGAATCCATTGAATTGAAGTTGCCGGCACCCAACGAAATGATTCCACTGGGTGGAAGATTGCCGCCAATCCGCTTGGAAGCAAGCTATACGCAACCTGTCATTTTGAAAGACGTTTTGCAATATGCCATCGGCAATAACCTCGACATTCGTATTCAACAAGAACAGGTGAATACCGAAAGATGGAGGCTGGGATCGCAGATGGGGCGGTTCTTGCCGGATACCATCATGGATTATCAATCGCAGTATTTGCAAGGTCAGCAATTGCTGGGCGGCACAATTCCAATTTCATTTGCAACCCCGAACGTCCTTACTCATGCGGGTTTTCGTTATTACGGCTTTCGCGGTGGCAGCGTTATGTTCGGGACGCTGGCCCAACTTCATAATTTCAAAGCTTCTAAGCAGCAGCTGAAAGCCAGTGTCAATGACACTTTGATGGAAGTGACGCGCCAGTATTACAACATGATTCGTAATCAGGCCCTCCTGCAAATTCAAACTCGCGCCGTCGAAGTTTCGAAGGCTCAGGTCACGCTCAACCAGCAACTGCAGAGCGCCGGCACCGGTACTAAATTTCAAGTCTTGCAGGCAGAAACTCAGTTGGCTCGCGACGAACAGAATCTGCTCACGCAACAAGTCGAGTTGCGCCGCACTGCCATTCGCCTGGCGACAACATTGAACCTCAACAACGGTGTCAACTTGCTTTCGCTCGAGCCGGAAGTGAAAAAAATTCGTCTTTTCGATCCCAACCTCGATATCAATCGCATCATTGCTTTGACCATTTTGAATCGTCCGGAATTGCGACAGTTCGAGGAGTTGCGCTTAGCCGCACGCCGGCAAGTGCAGGTGGCTGCCGCTCCTCTTTATCCGCGTTTCTCCTTCTTCGGCACAATCACAGGCAGCGGTCAAACGCTCAGTCAAAAATATGCTTTTGTGCCTGGTTCATTTCGTGATGTTCCTGTAACCGGTCAGCCGCCTCAGGGCAACGTAATCGACGTTACGCAGGGCAACGGCAATAACCCCAACGGCAGTATCAACACTTTTGTAAATCCGGCTCTCAACGGCACTCTTACTCAGGCAGGAGAAGTGTTTACCCCGCCCAGCTTCGTGTCCCGCCAGATCCGTCCGTCATACGCTATCGGCTTTCTCTTGGACTGGAATTATGAGGGCATGGGTATTCCGACCGCGGCCAATGTGGGCGCGCAGAAGGCTCAAGCCCGCCAGGCCTTGTTGAGGTCGAATCAGACTCTGATCAACGTTTTGCAGGAAGTTCGTGACGCCTATCTGACCAGCCAGACAGCGGAAAGACAGATCGAAGTGGCAACCAAAGGAGTCTTATCGGCCGCTGAGGAGCTCCGTCTGGCTCGTGTGCGACTGGCAAACGGCGTGGGCACAAACATTGACGTAATTAACGCACAACGAGATTTTACCCAGGCTCTTGTCACCAAAGCAGATGCGATTGTGGTCTTCAACATCGCCCAGGCGCAACTTTTGCGAAATATGGGTTTAATATCAGTAGAAAATCTCACTTCTGGAAGACTTGTTAGTCAATAACCGTTATGCGATTACATTTTCTGGGATTGATGTCTCCAGGGGAACCTAGCTGCCCCGGAATCCCAGGCTATCGTGGGCTAATTTGAGGAGTGCTCCCTTGGCGGACAAGAACCTCATAGGCATGGTCAGAGGACTGCTGAAGCGCTCTCGCAGCGAAACAGGTGGTCCCAAGCTATTTCGTCTAAAAGAGACCAATTTGGTTCGTCAAGAAGACGAAACTACCGGGCAGGAAGAGCAGGTTGCCCGCGAGCAGAGCTATACGGACTTGTGGCTCTCAGCGCTCGATAATTCTCATACAAAAGAGAAAAAGCCTCATCTGGCCGGCGCTGCCGCCGGTAATGCGCGGCGAGGAAGCTCCAGTCCTGACTTGAGTTTTACTGATGTCTGGATGAAATCGCTGGCACCGCCTCCGGAGACATATACAGATGCCCAGGCTGATCCCGAGCGCCTGCGAGAAGGCTCGGACCTAAAACAGGGCGATTACAAGGTGCTTTTCCAGGTAGACAGACCTGGTTTTGGTACTTCTTATCTGGTATCCCATCAGGTTATGGACGCCGAAGGCAATTTCTTGAAGAAAGTTGCCGTGATGAAGCGTTATCACCTTATCGAGCCACGAGACCCGGATATGCCGGAGCCTGCAGGGCGATTCCTGAAGTATGCCAAACGGCTTGCCAAAATCGATCACCCCAATATAGTTCCTGTCCTCGATTATTTTGTCGAAGGTGATTATGGCTATCTCGTCCACCAATATCTGGAAGGCTTTTCGCTTAAGAAGCAGATCCGGCAACTTGGACCACTGGAAGAAAAAACAGTAATCGGGCTGCTTTTGCAAATGGCCGATGTCGTTGGACATCTGCACGAGCAGCCATCACCCGTGGTGCACATCGATTTGACTCCGGACATTTTGCAGATGTGGCGCGGCAATACCTTGAAGCTGATTGATCTCGGACCCGATCCCAGTCGCGGCATTTTCACGGCTCGCGCAGGAAAGAGCTACATGAAGTATCTGGCTCCCGAACGTATCAATTCAAAGCCGGATGAGCGCACAAACTTGTATTCAATGGGCGCTACACTCTTTTTCCTTATCACCGGAAGATCGCCTGTAAAGGGCGTTGAGGCTCTTCACCCGCGTTCCTACAATAAGCGGGTAAGCCAGCAACTGGATTCGATAATCGCCCGTTTGACTGCAGCTGATTTCCGGGACAGATATGCCAGTATCGCGGAATTGAAAGACTGCCCGCATATGGCTCAGCTCTTTTACGGCACGAAGTGAAATAGATTCCGGGTGAACTACTCGACGAGGTAAATCTTGTTGGGCAGTTTTTCACAGTCGACGGCATGCCCGCCCGAGAGGTCGGACCACTGGTCTCCGATATTAACTACAATGGTAAATCCCATTTTTTCCACTTCCTGGCGCAGTGGCACTTTCACCGATTCGGCTCCGCCTCGGTCGCCTTCTTTGCGCATGAGCAGTCCGTCATAGCAGACGCGGCGTCTGATCAAATTGGCGATTGTGTCGGCGCGTAAGCCCTCTCTGCGCCCCGTCACGAAGAAAACAGCAATGCCGTTCTTGCGCGCCCAGGTGAGAAATCTGGCAGTCTTGGGAAGCAGTGGAGCGTCCGCTTTCTTGATCCAGGCATCAAAGGCGTCCCAGTTGAATTGCGGTGTTGCCTCGAAGTGCGGTCTGTTGTCTATCAGAGTCTCATCCAGGT
>CAZBOX010000334.1:0-5947 GCA_964493595.1 uncultured Candidatus Obscuribacterales bacterium
GCCGTAGGTTCATTCAAGACTGCGAGCATGCGATTCGCCGGAGCAGATGCGGCCACCGAGATCCAGGGGCCTCTGGAAGTTGTTTCCGCTACCGGTACTATTTCGGAAGCCAGCATGCATGTCCATCTATCGGTTTCTGATTCGTCCGGAAAAACTTTTGGCGGACATCTGATGCCTGGCTGCAAGGTATTCACCACTATTGAGCTGGTTATTCTCGACCTCAGTGATGAATGGTCTTTCGAAAGGAAAAAGGACGAGCAAACGACCTATCTCGAATTAGAGCCCGTAAAGAACAGCAATTAGCCCTGCAACTTCTTCGGGAGCGACAATATCGGTCGCTGGAAACAAGAAGCGCTTCTTGACGTCGTTCTGTTGCATGTTTTAGTTGGTCTCCACGTGCCAGTAGAGGTTGCACATGAAGCCACATATGCGCGGCGTTATTGCCTTTTTTGCGGTGCTGAACACTGTACTGTGTATCAGTGAAACGTCTGCAATTGCGTCATCCGACAGCTTGAGTGAATTGAGTTCTGACGAAATCGCGGAGCGATCTTTCAGTGTTGCCGAATCGATGAAAACGAGCGGATACTGTTATGCCGGTGTCAGCAAGGCGCTGGCACCTCTGGGGATTATATTGACTGGAAATGCAGCCTACCAGGCGCGCGAGCAACTTCTCGCAGATTCGAGATTCGTGCCCGTTTCAACCAATGATAATTCCGAACTCCTTCGCGGAGACATCATTGTCTTCAATAAGTCGGCATCTCATCCTTATGGACATATCTGTGTCTATCAAGGTAATGGAGAGGAATCCAGCGATCATGTCTCCTCGCTCAGCAATCCGAATGCTTATGGCGGAGTAACAGTCTTCAGATTGCGCTCGGACATGCGATCCATCGCAAGCGCGGATGATCAAAGCTCATGGACTTCAAGGATGCCGGTCTCTGCACCGGATTTTCGCTCTAACTTTACAGGTAGCACCCAGCCTTTTCGTGCGACCAATTGGCAAACTGGGCTAGGCGGTAATTCAAAGGCCGGTAGTTTGACCAGAACCCGGGAACTCGTCAGGCGAGAGTTTCGCAACCTAGCCACTGCGACTACAGTACGTTCGCTCAAGAATAGGCTCGTGCGCTTTGTTCTGAATAATTTGTGAGTCCGGATATGAAACTCCGGGGAATATAATTGTTGTTGATTGATGTAAGCTCAGTCTGTAAGTCTACTAGGTTGTTAGGTAGTAAATAGGTTGGTCTTTTGCCTGCGCCACACTCAAATTACCTGATAGAAGAAAACAGCAGGCGCCAGAGGGCAAAGTCAGGTCGCCTTACGCTGATTGCGATGTCGGTTGGCGGCTTGCTCTTTTGCTGTGTCGGCACCTTTGGAATTAATCACAAGTCCTACACTGAGCTCTCTTTGTGGGAATTTGGTGCATTGATCTTTTTAGGTTTCTCTCTCTACAACTCATTTAGATTTTGGACATCACTTCGAAGAGGAGAGTTTGATTCTCTCGCATATGATGAACGCAAAAGAAAAAGGCGTTTGATTCCTGAACGTCAATTTTCACAAATGGATGCTGACTCCATCGAGCTAGATGCACGTCCACCTGAAGTGGAAACACTTACGCCACACAGGGTGAAACATTTGCCACCATTCTCCGAAGAGTTTGTTGCATTGCTCGAAAGGGAGCGTAGTAATGTTGTTGCTCGCAGCAAGGCTTGTAGAGCAGAACTGGCACCGCTCATGGCTCCCGACTTCGGTAAGTTCTTGAATAGAGATAAGTACACTTTTGTTGATGTGGTTGAAGGACCACAAGCTGAATATATTCGCCAGAGAAACCTAAAACCAGGTTATTTCGACTTGCAGTTGGAGGAGGACCTCTGGCTGCTTTATAGTGTCCGAGGATTTGGTGCCATGCCAGCCGGGATGAGCCGGAAATATAATTTGGTAGGGGTGGTGACCCGGAATGCAAAGGAAACAGTCTTTCAGTGGCAGTGGACTAACCCTGAGCTTTATCCGATGCTTAGCATGTTTGCATTGAACATCTCGGTAGGACTTGAATCTGGTGAAACACCTGTTGAATTTCTTACGCCGAATCTGATTTTCAGGGATGACCATACACTTGATGAATTTTTCCTTGGTGTCGTTGCTTATAGTCAGATGCGTACTTATCTTTTGGTATCCGTTGGTGAATGTGAACTGGCGTTGATCGTCGGTGAGGAAGGTCCCTTTGCCGTTAACCAGCACCCGCGGCGGCGTAATGATTAGCTGTTATTGATTTGTCATGTATTTCATTTAAATCCCGACTCTAGCAAGGTGTATCCGTTGAGTTCATCAATTTCTCAGCAAGAGATCAGAAATTTTCTTGATTCTATAGCGAACGGAGAAGTTCACCTCGAACCTCTAGAAGAGCCTTTTCTTGGCTCAGGAAACGTGCCTTATCAAGCGTCAAATGGCTGGAGGCTCGTCGTCTTCAACGATGCTAACTTCTGGGATTATATACAAGAAGTTGTCACCGATGACGGCAGAATAGCAGTCTACGAAGAACTGAAGTCTATCGATTATGTTCCTAGTGAGGATATTGCATGGCGTCGCTATCTAATGCCGGGGCTGACGATTCGTTGCCCTGTCTGTCAACAAGAAGGTTTGACGATTGAACATCCTCGTGGGATCTGCTGCGCTTGGCTTGAGAACTGGGTTTATCTTGATCCACCCGCATTTCCTTCTGCGATTTTTGCGAAATATCTTATCCCCAGGGACTCGGATGCTCATCTTGATGTGAGAAAACAGGGTGACTTTTCTCAGCTTTCTCAGAAACACCAAATGCTCACGGTGAGATTTTGGCTCGACAACAAAGAACTCCCCGCATTGCCTGATAAACTTCTGCATTTGGCTCTGTTCAATTATGAGAGGCTGGAACATCCTCCTGAATTGCCGACAGGGCTAAAGGCATTAACTGTTTCCGGAGGAGACAGAGAAATCACTCTGCCCGAATTGCCAGCTGGTCTGGAATGTTTAGGTCTTCTCAATTTCAGAGCGATAACAAACTTGCATACATTGCCTTCTGGGTTGAAGCATCTTACCCTTTCATCGCCATGGCTCGCGAAGATTCCTGAATTGCCGACTTCGCTTGAAGAACTCGAGATAAATCTTTTCGAGAATTCTGAGCGTACTCAACATGTAAATCCGTATTCTCAGGAATTGAAATTGCCCGCTTTACCCAGCGGTTTGACGAAAGTTCGGTTGATTGATTGCCCAAGCCTTAAACCGGCAGGGAAGAATGATTGAATGGACTATTTCGGATTGCCATCCTTGCCCAAGGTCATAATTGGCACAGTTATAGTGGGCGCTACAGGTACTCCGGTTACAGTTCTGCGTAGAATTTCGCGAGAGAGCGCGGGAACAGGATTAGTAACTTCAACGTTAACTTGGAAATCATCGCTACCCTCGTTCCTCGTGAAAAATATGCGCTTAATTTCTACTTCGCTATTAATTTGAGCCAGCGCGCTTAGATAGGCAGGTACGTCCAGTTTGACTTTGACCCCTTTGATGTCCTTGAGTTCTGGATATTTTCCTTCTCCTAAAGTTACGCTGATAGCACCAACTTCGATACTGCTCAGCTTGATACCTGCTGCGATTTCCCGCTTGTCAGTGAAGGGCAAATCGACAGTGCCGTCTCTATCGATCACCAAACGATCTCCTGAAACTTTAGATATGTTCTTGATTCCGGCGACAGCTTTTTCGACGAGTTTTGAAGCGGTGTGGTCTAACTCTACTCCACTCATCGTCAAACCCATTTTCACAAGCTTTACTGGATCTTGTGACTCTATTTTTGTTGGTGGCAAGTGTTTTAGCACTTCATTGATTTTAACGATCGGAGATTCGAGAGCATTTTTTGCCCAGACTGCTTCGAATTGATCCTCTGGTCTTGGCCGGTAGAACGACTCGACTGCTGAGGTTTTAAGAGACTCTCTTTCGCGTGCGTTTGGATCAAAGTGTGTTGGACCTTGTCTCGGATGGCAGCGTATGCACTGTTGCGGATCCGGAATCTCTTTCATTGTTGGAATTGAGTCGAGAGCCTTTACGAGCTTTCCGATTTTGGTACTGAGCTCGGTAGTTCCAGGCATCAGCTTCTCCATTGCCTGTCTACATCTGTCGCGCTCTCCTTCAGTGTTGGCCGCTGAATAGTTTCTGCGGATATGTCTTAATTCATCTCTTTCTTCTGGCTTTAGCTTTGCTTCTGCTTGTGCCCTGCGGCTCTGCAGCCAGCGGATTTCTTCTGTGCTGGCGTAATACTCATCGCTTCTATCCTGACGGAAGTCGAGAGCGCGAAAATTCTCAAATCCCTCGAAACTTCTTTTGGACGTTCCAAGCCCAAGTTTGCGTTCGTCTTGCATTTGAAGAATGAACTTCTTGAATGCATCGTCCTGTGCTTGGTTAGGAGCGGCTGGTCTAGCCACTTCGATTGGTTCTGGCATGAGAATGTACCTGGGTGGTCGTGCTTGTATGTATTCAGCAGAAGCCGCTTTTGGACAGCTTTTACGCCAAATTAAAACGTAGTATTAAGAGGCAGTGTTGCAATGAAATTGCTACAAATGCGTGAAATTGAGCGCGCCCTCGAACTGACCGTAAGCTACTGGGCGTAATTGGGCATTTGAAGTAGGAACCCCTTGTGCTCTATTGCTCGGACAGACCTTCGGAAATCTGACACCTGAGAAAAGAAGCGTGAATAAATAGAGAGTCTGATTCATAAAATCGGTGGCGGTTAAATACGCGCAGGCGATTTCAGTAAAGAGACTCTCTATGCTCAAAGTAATCAACGCTCGACGACGGTCGGACTGTTGGAGCCTCTCCTTGGACCAGGTGTAAGCTCTCGATTGTATCGTCGGCACCGAACGACCAAACCGGCATGTTTGACTTTGGGCGGACGATAGGAAGGTATACGGACCAACCGCGAGATGGAGATACATTTACGAAAGGGTAAGCGAATGCGTTTAACTGAGCAAAACGCCTGTTAAGCGGTAGCGGCTCAAACACTTGGCTGGAGATAGTTACTGCAGGCGGAAGCATTTCGCATAACAATAACGGCGACCTCGCCGTCACTTTCATGGTTATGCCTTCTGCACCTTCCACCGTGGCTGCTTCTACTTTGACCTCTATATTGGTCATGCGCAATCCGGATGCTTGGCAAAGCTTCTCCGTGAGCAGCGTAGCTTGGACTGCACCATACTCCTGATCGAAATTGTTTACCATATATGCTGCCACTTGCTTATTTATCAAACGCAAACGCTTGGCATAAAAGTTAGCCAGTCCGCAGTCAATCGAAAGTAGCATTGTTGTGACAAGCAAAGGAAAGGCAAGCACCATGCTAATTGTGCCAAGGAGAACTCCGGACTGGGAACGTTTTGTTCTTTTCTTTCGTTGCATGCTTTCAATATACTGATTCTCGACCGGCAAAATAATCGTCCTCTTTGTTTGCATGTGACTGATCTACCGCTGGTGGTACTCCTTTAACTACGCTTACGGAACCGATTGCAGTATCAAAAGGAAATGACCAGACAGGCAGATTGCGCCGCGGCTGCACGATAGGAACATAAATCGAAAGTCCTCTGCCCGCGTATTGCCGCGCGTAGTCGGAAGGGCTGATTGACACGACAGCGCACACCTTATTGGCTGGTATGAGCGACACGGCTGTGTCTGAAATGACCGATGAAGCCGGCAGCCACTGGCAGTGAACCATCGGCAGATTCATATTTACAGATACTGAAATGGCATCGACATCGTCAATACAAACCTTCTTAACTGTGGTCTTGATGGAGAAGGCCTTCAGACCATTCTTTGTTGAGAGCTTCTCGACCATCTTTTCGGTCGCTGTGACAGGGTCTTCCTGAGCAGGCAAATTGACAGCATATTCTGCAGATTCTGTCACTACCTGAGAGACTTTATTCTTGTAATAACT
>CAZBOX010000335.1:0-5921 GCA_964493595.1 uncultured Candidatus Obscuribacterales bacterium
GCATTTTTCATATTGCCACGCAACCAATATCGAAGTTCGAACTCTTGTCGCTTATTAATGAAGCATATGATTTGAATGTTGAAATCGAGCCTGATGACGCATTCGATTGCAATCGTTCGCTAAACGGCGAGCGCTTTGCGGTCAAAACCGGCATCATTGCAAAGGCTTGGCCGGAATTAGTGAAGAGAATGTACGAAGACTCGGCACTGTATGCGGTGCCGGCTCGTTCGGCGGTACGGAAGTAAGATGCAGAGCAGTGTCTGTTTTGGGTAATTAAACGAAAAGTTGAATTCAGGAGCGAAAATTTCGGAAATGACGGTATCACCAGTGACTGCACCCATGGACCAGAATGCAGTCGGTCAAGTTGGCTCCAATCTGCACAGGCATCAGTGGGAGAAGATCAAGAAACCACCTACATTTTGCGTGGTCTTGCCAGTGCGCAACGCTCAGTCGAAAGTGGCCAAGCGTGTAACTGCAATCGTGAAAGTTCTGGAGGAGATAAATGCTCGCACTACGATTATCGTAGTCAATGACGGCAGTACGGACGACACTTCAGCGGTTCTTCAGCAGCTCACCTATGCCTATCCAGAAATAGTTATTGTCGAGCGTCCTGAAAAGAAGGGCTATGGAAGCGCCAATCGAGCAGGGTTTCGCGCCGCCATCGATCACGGATTTGACTATGCGCTAGTGCTGGATGGTGAATCGCCGGCAAATGCAGAGGCTATAGAGCTCTTTTTGCGTCCGATGCTCTTGTCCTATGACTTCATCAAGGCATCCAGATTCTCACCTTTCAGTCATGTCGACGGCACGACTGTTGCAGGGCGTTTTGCCTGCCTGATTTTCAATAAAGTGGCGAAAACCGTTCTCGGCTTGCCGATTACTGACTATTCGAATGGCGTGAGAGCAATCAAGTGCACGTTGCTGGCGCGCATGATGACAGAGGAGAGTGGTCCGGCGATTTTGATTGAAGAAGTGGTGCAGGGCAAAAAACTCGGTGCCAAATTCTTCGAGGTTCCACACACATTGACGGCCCGGGGCAGTGAATCTTTGTATTGCGCTGCGCCATCCGCAGGCGACTATGGCAAATTCCTGAAGCATTTGCTCGGATAGTTCAACAAGAGGGAGAATACGCAAGTGAGCGTTGCATCGACAAGGACAGTCGGAGAAACAGAAAACAAGAGAAGCATTGAAGTGAAATGCGCATTCTGCTCCGGCAAGAAAATGCACAGCATCATCGACTTTGGAGATGTGGCGCTGGCAGGCGGGTTCTTGAAAAAAGAAGATGTCGCCAGTGAACCGAAATTTCCTTTGCGCATTTATTTCTGCACTGAGTGCTATGCAGTTCAGGTCATTGATATTGTCGAGCCTGACGTCCTTTTCAAAAACTATTTCTATTTTTCGTCTGCAATCCGTTCGTTGAAAGAACATTTTGTCGATTATGCAATGGAGGTGTCTTCTCGCTTTCTTGTGCCTGAACAGTCCACAGTAGTGGAATTCGGCTGCAATGACGGCATTCTGTTGAAGCCTTTTGCCGATCAAAATGTTCGTACGCTCATCGGAGTCGACCCGGCAACCAACGTCATTAATACGATTCAGGATCCGAGAATAAAAACCATCAACGATTTCTTCGGACCGAAAGTCGGTCGTGAGATCGAAGAAAAGCACGGCAAAGCTGATTTGATCGTAGCTAACAATGTTTATGCTCACATTCCTGATATCAACGGCGTTACCTCCGCGGTTCATGATTTACTCAAAGACGACGGTGTTTTCGTCTTTGAAGTGCATTATCTGGGCAAAGTGATAGAAGGTTTGCAGTACGACATGATCTATCACGAGCACCTCTACTATTATTCGCTAATCGCACTGCAAAATCATTTCGCTCGCTACAACATGACTGTTTTTGATGTGAAGCCGATTCCCATTCACGGCGGCTCGATGCGTTATTACGTCTGCAAAAAGACGAGCAAATACGCAAAGAACGTTTCGGCACGCGTTGAGCTTTTGAGAAAAGACGAATTGCAGAAAGGCTATGACAAAGCCGAGACCTATGCGACCTTCAGCAAGGATGTTGCTGAAAGACGAGACCAGCTCATGGATTTGCTCTGCCGGCTGAAAAAGAAAGGGCGTACCATTGCCGGCTATGGTGCATCAGGTCGTGCCAACACGATAATTCAATACTCCGGTATCACTCATGAGCACATCGATTACATGATTGATGATGCACCGGCAAAAGAAGGGTTCTGCACGCCAGGCTCGCACTTCGAGATTTTCTCCAATCGCAGGCTGAAAGAGAACAAGCCCGACTATCTCCTGATTTTCGCCTGGGGCTATTTCAATGAGATTGCTGAGAAGTGCAGGGATTACCTTGCCTCCGGCGGTCGCATGATTACGCCTCTTCCCGATGTTAAGGTTGTCTTCGCGCCGACTAAAGATGCTGATTTGTAGGCTCCGTAGTTCGTTTGCGCTCTTGTCTCCTCCGTTTCTAAAGGTGATCCGAATTGAAGGTAGTTACGATATTTGGTACTAGACCTGAGATGATCAAGCTCTGGTCGACGATGCGCTTGCTCGACGAGCTCAATTTCGAGCACATCATGGTCCATACAGGGCAGAACTTTACTCCTGAGCTGAAGGATTTCTTCTTCACCGATCTGAAGCTCAGAAAACCCGATTACCAGCTGCAAATCGACACTTCCAGCTATGCAAAGGAAGTGGCCGATGTGATTATTCAAACCGATGCCTTATTCGAGAAAATAAAACCGGATGCTCTTTTGATCCTGGGTGATACATTCAGCGGTTTGTCGGTCATGCCGGCGTCGCAGCGCGGCATCAAGTCTTTTCACATGGAAGCTGGTTTGCGCGCCTGGGATTGTCGTATGCCTGAGCAAAGAAACCGCAAGCTAATTGACCATGCGGCATATATCAATTTGCCTTTCAATCAGTATCACCGCGAAAACCTGATGCGAGAAGGTATCCATCCATCGCGTATCTTCGTCACCGGCAATCCAACCTTCGAAGTTATTCGCGCATTTTTGCCTGAAATAGAATCGTGCGATGTATTGAAGCGGTTGGAACTGGAAGATAAGGGCTATGTTCTGGTTACAGCCCATCGTTCTGAAAACGTAGACAATCCTGTCTATTTGAAAGCGATTATTGGAGCGCTCGGCGAGATTCACAAACGGTTCAATAAGAAAGTCGTATATCCAATGCATCCGCGCACTCAGAGCAAACTGAAAGGCATTGACGTGCCTAAAGGCGTTCAGATCATGAATCCGCTCGGTTTCTATGATTTCAACAAACTCTATATGAAAGCGTTCTGCGTGCTTTCCGACTCGGGCACGGCGCCGGAAGAGGCTTATTATTGGAAAGTACCATGCGTCAGCCTGCGCATGACTACAGAGCGCCCTGAGTCCGTTGAAGGCGGCGCGCATGTGGTCGCCGGTATGGACCAGAACAATATCGTCGAGTCTGTGGAAACAGTGACCAGGCAAAAGTGGATGGGACGCTATTCTCTAGAAGAGGATTTCAGCCCCTCTGCAGTGGTGGCGAACGTTATGCGAAGCCAGATTACGAACTTTTTCTAGTAATGACAGAGGACAAAATGACCACTTCTACATCCGACAAACGCGGCACGAAAAGTGAGCGCTTAACCGGCGCCGCCATCAAACTCGTTCGCAATGTGCCCGGACTGAAAGAGTCGGTCTTGACCGGAGTGGCCTTTTTGACCAGGCACGAAACCGGTTATTTACAAGCGCGCGTAGAGAAATTGGAGTCAGCCAACCGAGAGTTGAGCAGTCGCATCAGCGAATTGACCTCCATGCAAGCAACTATTTGCACGCATTTAGCCGCGGAGCAAAAGCTCAATGAAGACGTGAAGAAAGAGGTAGGCGCTTTTCGCAGGCTGGCTTTTCTCGATAAGCGTCGGGATTTGCTGGTGCAGAAGTTGCCCGATTATGCCAAACATCTGCCTTCAGCCGATCAATTGCGCGACGGTCTAAGAACTGCTGCCGTCGAGCCCGGCATGCCGGTGATTGTCTTTACGCATATTCAGAAAACCGCGGGCAACAGCATAATTGCCTATCTGCGCCGCTGCCTTACAAAGGCGAGAGTGGCTCGTATTCATGAATTGGAAATGGCGACCATTGAGAAAACAAAAGATGTGGTCGATGCAAAATTCGGTCAGTACGATGTGCTGGCCGGGCATATCCCCTATTCGCGCGGCGTCGACAAAATGACCGATCGCCCCAGCGTCAATATCAGTATCATGCGAGAGCCCATTGATAGGGTGGTTTCACTCTACTATTATCTGAAGGCTAATGCCAGTTGGCTCGATCAGGGCAAGCGAATCGTCGAGGAGAAGATGTCCATTGCCGATTTTGCCTACAGCGATGTCTATTTCGATAATCACATGGTGCGCATGCTCTGCGACGAAGACCCGGCTCATGCACCCAAGGGCGACTGCACAGCGGCAATGCTGGAGCAGGCCAAAATCAATGTTGTGAAAAACTTTTTGCTGGTCGGGTTGACGGAAGAAATTCACGATTTTCTGGCAGTTCTGGCAGAACTTTTCTGCTGGTCGCTCGACGACGTGCCGAAAGAAAACGTCAATGAAGCCCGCGCGCCTCTGTCTAAGGTGCCACCTGAAGCCATTAAGGCGCTTTCAGATCGCAACAAATATGACGTAGAGCTTTATCAATTCGTCAAAGACGTCTGGGCATCCACCATGGCTGCGCGCCCCAATCGTCCACAGTAGCGGCTTCTCTGGAAGCTTAGCTGTGTTTTAGCTGGGCGGGCGCGCAGCTAATCTGTATGCTGTCCTTGTTCCAAGGCAGTCTCGCGCATTCTTTGATATGATCCCCCTTCTCAGTGCAATTGGAGTGGGTCATGCTGACCGATAAGAACGTTGTTGTTTTTGGTGGAACCGGGTCTTTAGGCAAACTTCTCGTTAAGAGGCTTTTGGCTGGTGAATGCGGCAAGCCCAAGAAACTTTTGATCGTTTCGCGCGACGAGGCGAAGCAGCACTTCATGCGCCTCGAGTTTCAACAGCTGGCAGTTGCTACTGATGAGCTTTTCTATCGCAATTACGAGCGCGTATTGCAGTTCCACATCGGGGATATTCGTGACTATAGCTCGGTAAGAACTGCTATTCGCGATGCAGACGTGGTCTTCAACGCGGCTGCGCTGAAACAAGTCCCCGCTTGCGAATACTTTCCCTATGAAGCGGTCTTGACCAATATTGTCGGTGCAGAAAATATCGCCCGCGCTATTCGCGAGAATTCGCTCAATGTGCACACCGTCATTGGCGTTTCCACGGACAAAGCTTGCAAGCCTGTCAATGTTATGGGTATGACAAAAGCGATTCAGGAGCGCATCTACGGTCGCGCCAACCTCGATTGTCAGAATACGCGTTTTGCCTGCGTCAGATACGGAAACGTCCTGGCTTCGCGCGGCTCGGTAATTCCTCTTTTTCATGAGCAGATTGCCTGCGGCGGTCCGGTCACAATCACCACAGAGACTATGACCAGATTTTTGCTCCCGCTCGACCATGCCGTCGACACCATTTTTGCTTGCTTGAAAGGCTCAAGACCTGGCGAAATCTATGTTCCAAAATGCCCAGCCGCGAATATCCGCGATCTGGCGGAAGTAATGGTTGGTGACAGCGGAATCGAGATCAAAGTGATTGGCATTCGTCCGGGCGAAAAAGAACACGAAGCTCTTGTTTCTGATGAAGAGTCTCACCGAACGACCGAACGCGACGGATATTATGTTGTGCAACCCATTCTTCCTGAATTGCAGCATGGAGAGTTCACTCCTGCCGATATATCGGGCGCTGAATACGACTCGCGCAAAGATTTGATGAACAAGAAGCAGATAAGAGAACTGCTCGAAGCAAACGATTTGCTCCGCCCGCATGCCATTGCGGT
>CAZBOX010000336.1:0-5913 GCA_964493595.1 uncultured Candidatus Obscuribacterales bacterium
ACGGCTTCCATTTTCTCGGGGTCGGTTACGAAGTAAGCAGATACGTAGCCTTTGTCGAATTGCATACCTTCAACCACTTCCAGTTCGGTGGTGAGGGATTTGGATTCTTCAACGGTGATTACGCCGTCTTTGCCGACTTTGTCCATTGCGTCAGCGATGATTGCGCCGACGGGCTCATCGTTACCAGCCGAGATGGTGGCGACTTGAGTGATTTCTTTCTTGGATTCGACCGGCTTGGCGATCTTTTTGATTTCTTCGACTGCAGCTTCAGCAGCTTTTTGAATGCCGCGACGCAGAACCATCGGGTTTGCACCGGCAGCTACGTTCTTCAAGCCTTCCTTGATCATTGCTTGAGCCAACACGGCTGCGGTGGTGGTTCCATCGCCGGCGTTGTCGTTGGTTCTGGAGCAAACTTCACGCACCAATTGTGCGCCAGCATTTTCCAAATGATCTTCGAGTTCGATTTCTTTTGCGATCGAAACGCCGTCGTTGATGATTTGCGGCGAACCGAACTTCTTCTCGAGAACTACGTTACGGCCGGAAGGACCGAGCGTGATTTTGACGGTATTTGCGACTTGGTCAACACCGCGCTCCAGAGCGCGACGTGCTTGTTCCGCGTATACGATTTGCTTTGCCATTTTTGGATTTCTCTCCTGATTGGAAAAGTTGTCTGTAAGTAGACTTAGTTGCTTGACGTTTAACTAAAGATTTGCGAATCGATAGTTAGCTGAAAACGGTCGATTAACCGATTACAGCGAGAATGTCGCGCTCGGCAAGAATCAAGTATTCGACGCCGTCGATTTTTACTTCGGTGCCAGAGTACTTAGCGAAAAGAACTTTGTCGCCGACTTTAACTTCCATCGGTTTACGACCGCCCTTTTCGTCCAGAGCGCCAGCGCCTACAGCGAGGATTTCGCCTTGCTGGGGCTTTTCTTTAGCTGTGTCAGGCAGGACTATTCCACCCGCTGTCTTTTCTTCAGCTTCAAGCTTCTTGACCACAACGCGGTCTGCCAGCGGTTTCAATTGAACTTTCAACTGAGATGCAGTGCCCAATGGTTTATCCTCCTAATCGCGAGTAAAGACTCACTTAGTGTGCTCAAAGGGGTTGTCACACACCTCTCGGAAAGAAGCGCATACACCCTTGCTACTTGGAAGTTTAACTATGGGATCAAGCCGGGTTCCCGGTTTTGCTCTTTTCTTAATCTTTTCTGCGGGCCGGTTTTTCGTACGGGCTATTAGATTTGCGGCGCCTTTGCACCGCTTGGAGCTAGTTTGCTCCCTGCTTCGCAATTACAAAAGTAGACGGTCTTCAGCCCCCGGCCTCAGGCATAAGGACGATGTAAACACAAGGCTACATTCAAAGAGGTGCTCTACTCGCGCTCTTTCTTCTTTACCAGCTGCGGCTGCTTCGTCATCCAGGACGCATACTCAGGAGCCACGGTCAAACGGCTCTGCAGGCGTGATTGCCGCTCATTGACGACGGACATCCGGGCTTGAGTGGCAATTTCTTCCCACGGGATCGGTCCGGTTGCTATGTATGAACCAGTCTCCGCCTCTTTGATACGGTCGCGCCCTTCGTACTTGGCGATGTCCAGGGCCTGCTCAGCGCACTTTGTCAATTCCTGGGGATTCTCGGAATTGCCAGGGTATGTGGATACACCGATGGATACGGTAATTGTGCCGACACCCGGAGCCGTGGCATTGCGAATGGTCTGGCGCAATCGCTCAGCAACTTCACCGGCGCTGCTTCTCGGTGTTTCCGGCAGGATTACTGCGAATTCCTCGCCGCCATAGCGGCAGGCAATATCGATGTCTCTAAGGGCGTTCTTGATGACTTTGGCGACATGTTTTATAGCCTCATCGCCTTTGTCCTGGCCAAGGTGATCATTTACCTGGGCAAAATGGTCGAGGTCGATGAGCAGCAAGCCGAACTCGTGCTTGTGCCTGCCGGCGCGCTCGGTTTCTTTGGCCAGAGACTCTTCAAAATATTTGCGATTGTAGAGCCCCGTGTGGACGTCCAGAATCGATTGCGATGCCGTTGATTCATGGGTCAAGGCAACATGCATGGCAGTCGCAACCTGGCTGGTCAGAGACTCCAGCAGGTCTATTTGCTCGCGGTGGAAGGCACGATTATCGGTGGAGAAAACTTCCAGAACGCCAAGGGGCTGACCGTCGTAAACCATAGGCACAGCCACGACCGACATGAAAGGTGCGCCTCCCATGGCCCGAGGCAGGCCGAAAGGTTCTCTGGCTCCGTCGCCAATGTATTCGGTCTTGCCGCTGCGAATGCAATTGCCGGCAATCGTGTTCTGAGTGCCCATCTCGAAATCGCCCAGGCTGCTTCCATCCAGCCCTTTATAGGCGGCCAGGTGGAAACCTTGCTTGTTGGAATCAAGAAGAAGAATAGCGCAGGTAGTCGTGTTGCCAAGGATGAGCGCGGTGTCGGCGGCAATCTGCAGCACGTCCCCGACTTCCAGAACGCTGCCTGAAAGAGCGCAGGAAGTCTTATAGAGCGTGCTCAATCTTTCTCTTTCATATTCGCTGCGCCCGAAAAGAATCGAATTAGCAATGGCAAGCGCCACGATGTCGGCGATGTCTTTGAGGAAATCGATGTAGTTAAGGAAAGTCTGATTGTGGACTTCAATGAGAACGCCACCGACAAGCAGATTTGCCGAAATAAGGGGCAAAGCGATCTGACCGTTGCTGCCCTCGCGGCGCATGATCTGATTGCTGATTTCCGGCGCCTGTTGAATATTTTGAACGCCTATCGGGGTGCGTTTTTGGACTACATACTTGAGCAAGCTTTCTGCCGAGAAGGGCAGCACCTTCATCTGCTCGAGAGAGGCATCGGAATATCCTTTAGCCGCCATCAGCTTGAGGGCCAGGCTTTCATTATCAGAAAGAAAAATCGCCACCTTGGCGCCGCCCAGTAATTCTGCAAACTGCAAGACTGCCGCATCCAGCACATCTTTCAATCGCAACGACGCCAACAGAGCCTTCTGCATGTTGACCATACGCGGCAGAAGGTTGGTTTCAGTGGTCATTTACTCTCCCCTTTATGAACGCACGCCCCAAAGCACTTATATAGGGATGCTACCCAGTTTTGGCATTATGCCCCGAATAGTTACACGTATTTACCATAAGTGAGGTCTTAAGTTGCTATTTTTATGTTCGATTTGGACTTTTACTTTTCGTGCAGTAACAAAATCCACCTGACATTCGTTAGTGGCGAATATTCAGGACAATCTAAGCCATAATTGGCGCGACAGCTGGAGTAACTGGATCAGTGAGTGACAACAAAGAGCCTAACTGCATTTTTTGCAAGATAGTAGCCGGTGAAATACCGGCGCAACTGGTAGCGCAAGACGAACATCTGATTGCCTTTCGCGATATCAATGCGCAAGCACCGGCGCATATTCTCGTGATTCCGCGTAAGCATGCAAAAAACATATTGGAAGTAGCAGATACTTCACTGGTCGGACATCTCTTTTCTAAAGCCGGTGAGATTGCTGTGAAGGAGCAGTTGCAGAACGGGTTTCGCTTGGTAGTGAACACCGGCGATGATGGTGGACAAACAGTTCATCACTTGCATATTCATATTTTGGGTGGGCGGGCGATGAGCTGGCCGCCAGGCTAGAGCGCGATATGTGCATCACTCGAAAGTGTTATGCCACGCCGATTTTGTAGTGTAATGACAAAATAAACCCGGTTTCGGTTGCTTGGGAACTGGGTATTACTTATTTGCAGGGGCATCACGGCTGATGCGATCCCTGCAAAGGAAAATCAACGGAATTTATTCCAGTTGGCTCGCTTCTACGGGGAACACCGCTATGGTCACTCAGCAGAATACAACAGAAACAGAACAAGTTCTCTGGATGGCGGACTGCTATTCTCTTGCGAAGCGCTTTCCAAATCCTCATACCTGGCTCTCGTTGCTGCAGCCGGACGAACCGACCGACGCACACGATATCAATCCCTTCCATTACTGGTTGTGGATGGAAATTTGGAAGGCGGCTCAAACAGAGCAGAACGCAGCATAGTCAGTAGCCACCTGAGTTACCGATTCTAAACTTGAATGTGGGGGCGCGTACGACGTGCCCCCACGTTCTTTTACTTTACGCCGTTGGATGCAAGCTTTTTAGGCTCTACTCTTTGCGGAACGAGCGCCGCTCTCTCGTGGCTGGAATTCGGCTCCACAGTAGTATTTCCAGCTACCACCGTATTGCTGAGCTGGCTGCCTTTTCCAATTTTGGAATTGGCCCAGACCAAACAATTGGTGAGTGAAACACCTTCTTCCACGATGCAATTGTCGCCCAGAACCACGTGTCCCGAGAGTTTTGCATCAGCACCAATGTCGCAATTCTTTCCGGTCATCAAAATGGCATCAATTTTTGCCGTTTCATGAACGGTTGTTCCTTCGCCAAGCGCATGACCGCCGGCCTCTTTCACAGCTTGCTGGATGCCCTTCTTCGCATGGTCTTCTATATTAGTTTGAAGCTTGACGATGCCATCGAGCGCATCGAAATTCGATTCGAGATACTGCGGAATTGCGCCGACGTCTGACCAGTAGGTTCCTTTCGCCATCTCGATACCCAGCACCGGCAAGCCTTTTGCGACCAGCTGCGGGAATAATTGACGGCCAAAACCAAACTCGCCGGTTTCAGGAATGTGCGAGAAAACTTCCGGCTCTAATATGTAGATTCCAGTCGAAGCCAGATCGCTGAGCGCCTCTTCTACTTTCGGCTTCTCTTGAAACCCTGTGATAAAGCCGTCTTCGTTCTGAACGACGATACCAAATCGAGTAACATCATCCACTCTTTTGAGCGCGATTGATGCCAACGCTTTTTTGTCTTTGTGCTCTTTGATGATGCTGGTCAAGTCTGCATCAGTGAGCAAATCTCCCATCACTACAATGAATGTGCTGTCGCTCAGATGTTCTTTCATCGAACGCACGCCGCCCGCGTCTCCGGACAGCTGCTCTTCATAACGGCAGGTCAGCTTCATACCGAGCTTGCCGCCATCGCCGAAATACTCGGTGATCTTGTGAGGCAAATAGTGCAAGTTTGCATAGACTTCGTTGATGCCGTGCGCTTTCAAAAGACGCAAAATGTGTTCCATAACAGGCACATTGGCAATCGGAACGAGAGGTTTGGGAACTTGGGTAGTTAGAGGCTCGAGGCGAGAACCCACGCCTGCTGCCAGAAGCATTGCCTTCAACTCAGCCTGACCTGCATCCGCAAGCCCTCCCCGATGAGAAAAACCTGGTAAACCCCCATAGTCTACAGGTAAACAGTAGCCCTTGTTTACCTCGACAGACCTTTGCGTACTCTCAAATTCCGGCAAATAGCACGGGCGCCGGACTTTCTATCACGGTGAAATTCAGTTCAGCAAGAATGTCACTGGGATTGAATCAAATGTGCATATCAGGAGCTGTCAGCGTGGTCATATCATCCTCGACCAGCAAACGCGCGCTCTGAACTCGCTCTTTGATCTTTCGTGCGATATCCAACGCGAGCCAGTCATTGCCATAGCTCGTAGTCTGTTCCATTTCGGAATTGGCGATGGCATCGTATATTTCCGAATCGAAAGCCATCGAGAACTGGGTCCACTCATTGAGCGTCATGTCTGAAGGAGATTTACGACGTTGCTTGCAGTATTCGATCAGATCTTCGACTGCCTTTTCCGCTTTCCTTCTATCGACACCGCGATCGACAAGGAATTGAATCGCCGACTCACCTGAAACGATTACAGGGTTGGATGCGTCCTTGAGTGCATCTCTGTCGAACTCGATATTGGGCAGATAGGCGATCAGAAGATCAATCAGGAAATTGATATTTTCGGCAATATCAATGGCAGCAGGCACGCACTCCTCGAAGTCCTGGCTGTAATTTATCGACAAGCCTTTCATCGCCG
>CAZBOX010000337.1:0-2097 GCA_964493595.1 uncultured Candidatus Obscuribacterales bacterium
GATTGTTTGGAGATGTTGAGATCTCGCTCGACTATCCAGTTTTGACCATCCTGCTCGCCTTCCGAATTCTCATCCTGCGTGTAAGGCTGCGGAGCGATAGGATTGTCGGCTTCTTCCTCGACTTCGGCATGGGGCAAATATTGCTGGATTGCTCCGGGATAGCGTTTTTGCAGCTCGACAATGGCGCGTTCCGCAAGTTCTTCAGGCGTATAGGCGCCCGCCGGCGCTAGATTGAAGATGCCCAGTTTTTCGCCGACATTGCGAGAAGAGATTGTCGGAGGGAGGATGCCAGGAGTATCGAGCAATTCCAATTTTGGGTGCACGCGTATCCACTGGGGACCGCGAGTGACTCCGGGGCGGTCTGCAACTTTTACCTGCTTCTTGCCGATCAGCCAGTTTATTAGACTGGACTTTCCGGTATTGGGCATTCCCACAACACAAATTCGAACCGGTCTGGGAAGTAGCCCCTTAGCTTCTATCTGCTTAAGCTTTTCCTGGCTCAGCTCGAGGGCCATATTTACAACTTCTGGTTGTCGTCTGCGGTCCTTCAGGCAAAGTACGATTGCCTTCTCATTCTCAGAAGAAAGCTTTTTGGCCCAATCTCGGCTGGCTTTAGGATCGGCCAGATCATCTTTTGTCAGGAAAATTAGACGTGGTTTATTTCCGAAGATCTCTGAATGCTTGGGGTGCCTGCTGGAAAGCGGAGCCCTGGCATCTAGAACTTCGAATATGAGATCAACCCACTTCAATTGCTGTTGCAGCAATTGAAAGGCCGTTCTTGGCGGGCCTTTGGATTGTCCTTTCGAGGGTCCTTTTGAGTGACCCCGGGACGGTCCATTAGGCTGACCATTGTTTGATTTGTTGCCTTTCGGCATCGGCAGGTTGAGTGTCCTTAAGCTTCAGCGCTGGTCTCAGCGGCCTTTTCGGCAGCTGGGGCAGCCTTTTCAGCCTTGGCGGCAGGAACTTTATCGCCAGCTGGTGCAGCGGCGACATCTTTCTTGCCTGCGACTTTTTCTTTGATTCTTGTAGCTTTACCAGTCCGCTTTCTCAAGTAGTACAACTTGGCGCGTCTCACGTGGCCGCGGCGCTGGACAGTGATTTTTTCGACACGGGGCGAATGAATTAGAAATACGCGCTCGATGCCGATACCTTGGAATACGCGACGAACCGTTATGGTTTCGCCGACACCCGAACCGCGGCGCTTGATAATTACGCCTTCATAGCCCTGGGTCCGTTCCTTGTTGCCTTCAACGATCTTGACGAAGACTTTGACAGTGTCGCCGATATTCATTTGAGGGACGTTGCCCTTGATGAGCGGCGCTTCGATTTCTTGAATAATTTGGTTCATGACAAAAAGACTCTTTTCTTGCCCTGCAGACGGACGGCAGGGGATCCTAACACGTGTAGACAGGAAATATTACCAGTTGAACCTACGGAGAATACCGGATGTTCATCTTTGTTGAGCAATTGAGACGATCTATGAGAACTAGTTTATTTGGCGAAGTTTCAGCCGGACTGGTCGGTCTTGCTCTCCGTGGTACCAGATACAGTGGCATGTCGTCGTTCTGCTTGTGACTTTTGAGAGCTCGATTTGCCTTCCCCTGTAAGCGAATGCAGCTCTGCCACAAAGTCTTCGATAGAGCGAAACTGTCGATAAACCGAGGCGAAGCGAACATATGCGACCTGGTCGAGATTTCTTAGTTTTGCTAAAGCAATTTCACCAAGATTTGTCGCCGTTACTTCACGCTTGCCGTCAGCTGCCAGCTCGTTCTCTACCGCCTCAACCAAATCGTCTATTTGTTCGGCGGTTACCATGGTTTTGGAGCAGGCTCTTGAAACTCCTGCTCGCAGCTTCTCTCGGGTATACGGCTCACGACTGCCCGAGCGTTTTATTACGAGTAGCTGCATGACTTCGACCCTTTCATAGGTCGTAAAGCGACGGTTGCAACTTTCGCATTGACGGCGTCGGCGGACCGAATTCTCCCCGGCCACGCGGGACTCCAGAACTCGACTATCTTTAGCATTGCAGAACGGACAGAGCATAGAGTGAAATTATAGTGCCTAAGGCGGTTTCAGTTTGCTGATTTTGCGCCATTG
>CAZBOX010000337.1:2197-5887 GCA_964493595.1 uncultured Candidatus Obscuribacterales bacterium
TAGAGTGAAATTATAGTGCCTAAGGCGGTTTCAGTTTGCTGATTTTGCGCCATTGATAATGGCTGAATACATTTAGGGCATAATTGATACGTAATAGAGTGGCGCTTGATGCGCCTTACTGGCAATCGAGGCTAAACTCTCGGATTAGAAGATTGGAAGACTGGTTCCAATTAGTAGATGGGGCTCACATCAGAGCAGCCGTCTGAACTGAGGAAGGAAAGCCGTATATCAATAATATGGCGAAGGATAAACTTACTCACTACGAAGTGCTGGGAGTCCAGCCCGAAGTCTCTCAAAAGGAGATAAAGGATGCCTATCGGGCTCTGGTGAAGAGCAGTCATCCAGATATCGATTATCAGGATCAAAGCAAGCGTAGCCAAGCTACTCTGCAGATGACTCGCTTGAATGAAGCCTACGAAACTCTCAAGGACAAGCGCCGACGCGCTGAGTACGACACGACAATTGGCCTGCATAAACAGAGAAGCAGTCCCAAAGTAAAGCTGGACGAAAACGACACCGTCGAGTCACGTGAACGTTTTCTCAAACGCATTTTCCATCCCGCCCGTTCAACCATGGTCAAGGTTCTGGGCAAGTATAAACATGAGCTCAAGAAGCTTTCCGAAGATATCTATGATGATTTACTCGTATCGGATTTTGACAGTTATCTGGACAGCGTTGAGAACGCCCTGAGAAAGGCTGCGGAAGCTTACTCTTCGGAAAAAGCCCCTAGTTCGCTGGAACCTGCAGTGCATATGATGCGGCATGCAATCGCTCAAGCCGTGGACGGTTTGGATGAGACTCGCCAGTTTTGCCAGAACTACAACTATGACCATTTGATGATGGCGGAGAATTTGTTTCGAATTTCCGTCGACCTCAGCCGCAATGCGTTGCAGTTAACCAGGTGAATAAATCTTGCTGTGACAGCATTACCTGGTGCCTGTTCTTGTATTTTCTTAAGTACGTCTTGCCTTAGATATTCAGACCGTTATTGTTCTGGGAAGCTTCACGTCCGTAGGTGTTAAATAAGCAAGTATCTTTTGATATGGAACGTGTTTTGAGCTTGTGCAAAAACTTAGTATTGAATTTGGGCCCCAGCGTTTCCTGTCCATGAAAATCCAGAAGAGGGCTAAATAAAGCTGCAAATACTTGCGGCTGATGCCCTGAAAACGTTCTTCAACAAATTTGATGAATCGATTGACCATCTTCGCATATTTGGTCTTACCTTTGTCTTTTTCAATGGAATTTTTCGCATCGCTTGCTTCTTTGTCTTTCCGTACGTATCTGTCTCCATGAATGCATGTGATCAAGTCACGAAGCTCTAAGAACACTATCGTCGCCGAAGCTGTTGGACAATCTATTCTCATGCGCTGGCAGATCTCTGAGAAAGTCATTGGTATCTCGGACAGGAGCTCGAGTAGCTCAGCCTCTGCTCGAGACATCTCGGGCATTTTTGATTCTGGTTGCTGCACGTTATTTTCACGAAGAGCAAGCTCCTTTCGAATTTCCACCTCTTCGGCTAAGGGATGTTGGCGTTGCGGTGTTTCGATAGAACGTCGACAGACTACGGCTGAAAGCGTCGAGGACAGAACCTCTCTACCACTTGTTTCTAGAATTTCTGAAATCAAAAAGGTGATTTTCTTTGAAATCAATGACGCCATACTCAGAGAAACACCAAGTAGTTTGGATAAATCTGATGCGCTTAGAATGACGCCTCTCTCGTAGATGTACATGGTTGCAAGGTAAGGGCGAAACTTTCGAACATGGTCGAAAAATGTTCCAGCTGTCACCCAAATTTGTTTACTGCATTTTGAACATAGATACATTCTTCGCAAATCACCAGATATATTCTGTTGATGATTGCAGTGAGAACAGACGATGAATTCAGCCTTGCAACACCACTGAAGAGATAGTGCTTCGCAGATTCTTTCATCAGGATTTTTCGTGTCGAATTCCTTCAACAGCTCAATTGCTTTTAGGAGATTTTCTCGTCCCGATAAGTTAAAAGGCATGGCACAATCCTCGCTCTCTTTTTTCAATACGAGTTTTGTGAGCAAAAAGTTCAAATATGCTTGCGACTAACAAGCATTAAAATTTCGAGTAATGATCTTTTAGGAAGTTAAAGCGTTAACGCTTTAACTTCCAGACTAAATACACTTTTGAATTCAGTTACTGACGTCCGGCCAGCTCATGATTTGGCGGTCGTCGATGTCTTGGAAGGCGTCACCTTTGCCGCGCTTGAACTTTTTGTTCATTAGGACGTCAGAAAGTTTCAATGCAGTGGCTCGTAACTCCACAGGTTTTGCCGGTTGAACAATCTGGGCTGAAACTTCGGTTTTTCGGACAAGACTTTCTTCCAATTTCGCTAGGCGCAGCCTTTCTTGTTCAGCTCGCGCCTCTTCCATAATTTTTTGTGCTACCAGAGATGCGTCGGTGCTGAGTTTGGTAAAGGCGTCTTCCTTAGCATTTTGCATGGCCAATAGTTTTTCCCTGGCTTCTCTTCGCGCTTTTACGATCGCAAGCATGCGTCTGAAATCCCAGGACATTGTGAAATTCCAGCCTTCAATTGGAGGATTTGCAGGGAATTTCAGAATCCGAGAGCCGTTCAGGTCTCTTATCGTTTCAAGCAAACAACGGTTAAGATTGTCATTGCTGGTGGTGGCAAATATGCAGCCCCGTAGTCTCCCGTTTTTATCGACGCTGAAGGCTATCGATGATGCGCCGCGAGTTTCGTCTTTGGCATACTCTTCCAGATGATGCAAAAGAATGAATTGGAAGGCTCGTCTATATCTGCTTATCCAAAAATCCCATTCGCGTGTATCTGGAGGTGTGGACGGATACAAGCGAACACGATCTTCATGGCTTGCCCACTTGCTCGTGTCCATCTTCTGGCACTTCTCTATGATGTCTTCCAAATCAGCCATAGAAATGCTCTTGTATGGATGCCAGCCGGAGGGCGCATTTTGTTGATCGTGCTTATGAACCATATTAATGATTTTTTTGCGCCCGTCTTTGTAGAGCTTCTTGATATTGTCGGCCAGGTTGGGCATCGCAATTGGCAGCCAGAAAGGCATTGCTGATGTCGGATCCGAATTCAGGTCGAACTGTGCTCCTGTGCCAGTTCGACCTGTTGCTGTTGTCGTCGGTCGCGGGGATGGAGTTCCGCCGAAGAATCTAGTGGTGCTGTCAACGGCATTGTTCCACAGCGACTCAAACCAATTCGTCGCTGGTTTTGGCGTCGATGATGGGCTCGTTTTGCCGGATACACCTTGGACAGCGGTTTTGATTCCGGCATCTACTACGCCTTGAGGAATCAATCGAAAAGCCGTCTCGAACTCTTGCAGAGCTTGTTTGTCATAACCCTGTTTTTCAAGAATTTTTCCCATGTACTGATGTGCGACCCCACTATCGGGATGGTTTCGCAAGTCTCGTTGTAATAGTTGAGCCGCTTCTTCTAATCGCCCTTGTGAATAGAGATCGATTGCTTGTCTCATAGTATCGCTCGGTTGAGCGTACAGGGGGGGATGAATTGAACCGGTCGTGAGCAATAGGACGAGTGCACTGGTGGCTATTTTCTTCTCGCACGGTCTGCCCATGAGCTAAATCTCTTGAAGTCGCGCGGCGCAATGGCAATTGGCCTTGAGGACACGTCTTGCGCCGTCCTAAGGCATTATATTCCACATGAGTCGCGCC
>CAZBOX010000338.1:0-5873 GCA_964493595.1 uncultured Candidatus Obscuribacterales bacterium
TGGAGCTCGATTAAAAGTGAGTTACGAAAAATTGTTCCGTCGATGTCAAAAATTACTGAGTGCATATTTTTTCCTAATACGCAGACCAGTTTTCCTTCGCGGGGTTCCGAAAAGGCAAAAAAAATGACAAATTTTTTTCAACCGCACGGGCTTATTATTGCCGGGCTTGGCTTGTAGCCAATTGGTCGCACTTTCAAGCCGGGCCGGGTTTTCGAGCCCAGAATTGTTGATATAAATGTTTCGAAGCAAAAGCAAAATCACGCTGATCGTTTCCAAACAAACTGTTTTTCAGGGCATTGAGCACAATCTTTTTTCTGCCAACAAAAGGGGTTATTGGTGGGCAAAAAGCAATCTTCCAACCTTCAACTACTCAAGACATTAGGTGAAGTCATTGTTGAAAGACGTAAACGCCTTGGCATGACGCAGGACGAACTTTCTGAGCTTTCCGGCATTAACAGGGCATTTATCAGCAATATCGAAAAAGGCAAGCGAAATCCAAGTATTGGCGCTGTAGCGAATCTGGCTAAAGGTCTTAGGCTAAAGACATCCCTTCTGATTTCAAAGTGCGAAAAGCTGATGAGTGGCGCGGAAGATTCGCAAAGTTGACCCGACGAAGGTCAGGCACGCGAGCCCCACAGATAAAGGCAGAGATTGTTGCCGCAAAATATCACGCACCAGTCGTAAGGCATTGTGACTGGGTCTAGCCCCGTGACTTCAATTACGTTGGAAAAATTTCCCTTGGGCTGCAACCACGAATGGTGCGTCCATGACCAGTAGACGAAAATGCCATTTAGATATCCATCAGGGTCATTCAAAAAGTCTCCGATCTTATCGAGAAAATACCTGATTTCTTGCGGCTGCATAATTGCAGGAGTCAGGTGCAAACAGCCAGGACCAGGAAACTTCATGGTCTTGCTCTCTGATGACGGCCACAAGGGATGAACTTTCTCCACGAAATATCCCATGGATGTACCAAAGCCGGCCGTGCCGAAATAGTCCATCAATGTGCCTTCGAAATCTTCGCACTGCGCTGGATCTGCGGCTCGATATGCGTCCCTGAGCAGTTCTAGCCCTTTATTGACCTTCGCGGCCAACATCTCGCCTTCAACTTTATATTGCTCTGGCATCCGGGATTCCGATTAACTGTGCTGTCAAATGTTTGACCACGAACTTTGTATTCAACAGATCATAGCGGCCTGAATACATTTTTTCCAGTTCATCGTATTCTTTCGCCGGTGCACCCCCTGGAAGGTTCTTCTGATGACTTTACCTTTGAATCTCATGGTTGCGTGAGAGAAGATTGCAAATATCACCAACAAACAAAGTGGAAAGCCGTGTGACGACTTCCCACAATGTTTGACCTGTTCCGCAAAACCTTGAGTTACGAATCTCTTAGTGCTCTTATGACTAACCTTTCTCGCAATGCATGCCTGACAGGATGATCCTCGACCCAATCTCTATGAATCATTCGTGCAACCGGATGGAATTCTCTGCCAAAGAATGCTTGAGCGCGTCGTTCTGCAGCGTTTTCGAGTGGCTTGCAGCCTCCTTCCTTATCGAAATCCTTGGAGATTTTGATCGTTCGCTCTTCTTTGTCGACGTCAACATCAAATCCTCTTCGTTCAAGAGCGTTGATTAGTCTTTTTCCTGCTCCAAGATTGTGATCCGGTTCAAAATCAATGTCGCAGTGCGGCAGAACATTATCTCTTTCATCGCGTACCATCTGCCTCATCTCTCGCATCTGTCTGAATTCATCTCGCGTAATGTCCGCAAGATTTATCGTCAGACTCGAAGGTTCTCCATTTTGCCCTTTCTCGAAAGTGACTTTGCCACCAAAGTCTTCGAAATTACTCATCGTCTTTTCTCCTGTTGGGGGTTGAACTACTCACCGAATACGCTTTCAGGGTGACGCGAGCTCCATCTGCTGCCAACGTAGGAGACGAGATTACCGTCTGCATCTCGTTGCTGAGAGAAACCGTTTCCGTCGGAAACGGCTCTCAGCACGACGGTCTCTCTTCCGTTTTCATCAACTGCAAACATTTGAACATAGCTTCTGTCTGAACCCTCAGAGATCGGTACCACTTCCATGCGGATATTCAGCGCATTACCATCTGCGTCGCGAAGTGTTGCGGTAGTTTGTCCCCCTTCGACCAGAGTCTTGATTGCTGCCAATTGATCTTCCGTTGAAGAATCTGCACTGCTCAGTCTTGTGAGTGCATCGGAGCTTGCTTCTCTTTCTGCTTCTTGTCCATTGAGAACCGTCTCAGCCGTGGCAGGACTGCCTTCAGTTGCCGTTTCGGCTACGGTTTCGCTAGCATCTGCGGCAGTGTCCTCCGTCTCTGCAACTTCTGTTGTGGTGGCTGCTTGTGCACGCTCCTGGTTAAGATCCTCTGCCATTTTTACTGCGGCTTCCTGGAGATCATTTCGCGTGAATCCGGCACTCTCATCTCCCCACTCGTCATTGCTGTTTTCCTCGAGGTTGGGGACTTGCGAACTCAAGTCGCCTAGTATTGCAGCATCTTCAGGCGTGATGGAGTCGTTATTTGCTGTTAGATAGCTTTGGATTTCGTCACTGAGAACATAACCGTCGCTGTCTCTGTCCAAGCTGCTGAAGTGCTCGTTCGCAAATGCCAGATCTCTTGCGGCGATTTGACCATCCGCGATGGTTGCTGGATCGAAGTTCATTTCACCGGGAATCGGATCTTTGGGTGCTGCCCCAGCGCTAATAGATCTCAATTCCGCCACGGAGAGATCTTCGTAATCACGCGTGGACACTTCCGATATAAGGTTTTCGGCCAGAGTTTTAGTAAGTGTGTCTGATGTATCTGCGTTGGCAGCCGTGACGAGCTCGTCGATAGAAAAAGAGCCGTTATTGTCCATATCCAGGTTGGCGCTGTCATAGAGTGCCAGAGGGGCAAGAAGGTTATTGTCCTCCAGCGCCTTTCCAATATCTGAGGCAGGCAAGTTGCCAGAGCTCCAAATTTTGTTTAGCTCGTCTCTGGCTCCCGCAAGTCCGTCGCTGGGACTGGTGGCTAATTCGTAGGCTGCATCAGCGGCTCTGTCTTTTGCGGTAAACTCGACCATGGAAAACCTCCCGGTATTAGAAAATCGGAACAAGCGGGTGCCTTGGCGAGGGGGTGTCTCGCTGGCAGCTTGGGTGTTTGATAAGAAGGGGCGAACCTGCGCTTGCCACTAAGATAAAGGCGGCAAGTTACGGCTGCGTGATTTATTTGTTACGGCTGCATTACTAAGGCAATTTTCCCAGGGGCGCGACTTTTGCGGGTCCGTTCTGCCGGCGGTATAGCCTCAATAGGTCTACTTTGCGAGTGGCAAAGTGAATATGAAGGTGGAGCCATGCCCGGCACTTTCCGCCCAAATTTTGCCCCCATGCATCTCGACGATGGCTTTGCAAATGGTCAGACCGAGCCCTGAACCCCCTTTGTTTTTGTCGCCTCCACTCTTAGACTGTCTGAATCTTTCGAAAACAGTGGATAGCTCTTCTTCCGGGATTCCGGGACCTTCATCTTTTACCGAGATTTTGGCGAATGCTTTTTCTTCTTCAACTTCTTCTATCGTGCATGAAATTTGAACGGCTTTTCCTTTTGGCGAATAGCGAATCGCATTGGCGACCAAATTTGTTAGCACCCTGTCAACGAGGTTTTGATCTGCGCTCACTTTGTTATCGCATTGAGCAAAAACTAGCTTGACACCGGCTTCTTCCGCGGATGCGGCTGACAGTTCTTCACAGGTGGTAAAACATTCGTCAATATAGAAGTCACGTATTTCTACGTTCATGTGACCCGACTTGATTTTTTCAATATCGAGAAGATCGTTGATCAATGAGAGCATGCGGTCGGTGTTGCGGCGTCCCATCTTGATGTAGCGCGGAACTCTCTCTTCCTCGGATTGCTTCAACAACTCGTCGAGCAAATTAAACACATTCACCACTGTGTTCAGCGGCGATCGCAGGTCGTGCGTTATCATCGCCGTCACTTCTTGTTTCAATTTCTCGATCCGCCGTCTTTCTGTAATATCGTGCACTACGCAGAAGTGAGACGATTCAGCTTCAGACCAATGCGCCGACCAGGAGGTTTCAATAACTTCTCCAGCGGCGGTCTTTAGTTGCAACTCTATGGGTGCAATGATTCCTTGCTTTTTTAGCTTTTCAAAAAAGTCAGCGGCTCTCTCTTTGTCCGCATCCGAAAAGAGATCGATTGCGTGTTTTCCAATCAATTGATTGGGCTCCATTCCGAGCAATGTTGTGCACGCGGGATTGGCCGCAATCAGGCGATTGCTTCCATCGATCGTGCAAATAAAGTCGAGGGCGTTATCCACTACTGCTCTTTCTTTGCGCGCAGACTCCTGCAACTCGCTGGCCATTTTGTGGAATACCTGATCGAGATTGGCGATTTCATCCGTCCCGCTCATCACCGGATGCAAAGGCAGACCGGCAGCCAGGTGTGACGTGTTTTCACTAACGCGTTGCAAACGTTTTGTAATTCCTTTGGTAAGAAACAGAGCTAGAAAGATACCCAGGGCCAGATCGAAGACGCCGAGGGTGATCATAATTACTTGAGCTTTCTTTCTGAAAACCGTCTGCTCTGCTGGAGCTTCATCAAAGCGTTTTTTCTCCTCATTGGCGATGACGATCAGTCGCTCGATGATCCTGTCCATTCTGCCTGAACGCATTTTTCTGGCGTAAAGAATTTTGCGTGACATACCTATTGTTTCTGAGCTATTCCAAAGCTCCTTTACTTTCCTGTAGAGGTCGAGCGCTTCTTTGGTAGTTTTTTCCGACGCTATCACCGTGCTCAGTATTTCCGGCTGATTCTTTGTCAGTTCTTTCAGCTGTTCATAATCCAGCCAGACCTTCTTAGTCAGCATGGTGCCGATATCGTCGTCAAGCGGTGTGTTTTCAAGCGCATCTGCTGATTTGTAGCGCTTGGCAAACTCATAAATGTCAAAAGTGATTTCTTGAATTTTGTCTGAGACCGCTTTGCTGTGCACAGCCTCTTGCAGCGCATCTTCTGCCTGTTTTTGCAACAATCCAAGTGCAGCGAGCAAACCCAATTGAATCAAAAGGGGCACGGATACGAAAAGCAAAACTTTTGTCGTTAGGGAAATCCGCCGGTGCATACCGACATTATGGCAGTTGAGGCTGCAAAGCGCGTCTTTAGACGGTATATTTATGGTCTGAGTGCGGTCATAGTGTGGAGTTCGTAAGTTTTGGCGAAAGTCTTACTGGTTGAGGACGATGAGGATTTGGCAGTCACTATTAGTGACATGCTGAATGACGAACGGTACACAGTCGATACCGTTCACAATGGTCTCGATGCCATGGAGATCCTCAAGAATCAGAGCTATGAGGTGGTTATACTCGACTGGGACTTGCCAGGTAAGAGCGGCATCTCCATCTTGCGCGAATATCGCTCTGCCGGTGGCGGCACACCAGTGATAATGCTCACAGGTAAGAGTGAGATTGAGCAAAAAGAGCAAGGACTTGATTCCGGTGCCGATGATTATTTGACAAAGCCGTTTCACTTGAAAGAGCTAGCTGCGCGCGTTCGCTCATTGTTGCGCAGACCGACAATGACCAATTCCGGTGCCTTGACTTGGGGACCACTGGTGCTCGACCCAGCCAAGTTCGAGCTTACGCGCGACGGTGAGCAACTTCGACTTCTTCCTCGTGACTTTGCTCTTCTCGAGTTTTTGATGCGCCACCCGACCAAGATCTTTAGCGCTCAAGCCTTGCTTGATGGCGTTTGGAACTATGATTCTGACGCGACACCAGAAGGCTTGAGAGTGGCAATTCGCAGGATAAGAAAGGTAATCGACAAAAGCGACAACCTCGAAACTTCCATGATCGAAAACAT
>CAZBOX010000339.1:0-5855 GCA_964493595.1 uncultured Candidatus Obscuribacterales bacterium
GTCATGTCAGCGTTATCGTTGCTGGCGCCATCGGAGAAGATTTGGTGAACTCGGCCAGTGCTCAGGGAATCTTTATTTCCAGCGTCTCGGCCTGCTCAAGTGGACACCCTTCGCATGTTCTTAAACAATTGGGATACTCGCAAGAGGAAGGTATCGGCTCAATAAGAATTTCAGCTTCTTCATTGAATTCTTTAGAGGAATGCCAGTACGCTGCCGAAATTCTTGCCGGAATTTTTGCCGGACAAGGAGTGGTAGAGCCAGCTGAATCTTTGAATGTTCTTTCTCTGCCGTCCAATCCGTCTACAGTCGTCGATATCAACCGACGCCATAGAGTGCATGCCGACAAGCTTTCAAGGCGGGCTCGAAACAACCACTGACTTTTTAGAAGAGCCCTGTCGGTGGCGAGTGTCCGCTCGAGCCTGTCCAGTTGCTGGCTGGAATACCGCTTGGACCCGGTTTCGTTTGTTCTGCGGCAATATCGTCCAGCACCATAGAGTCGAGGATCTTCGTGCGGTCGAAATCGTAGAGCCTAGATTCCACGCCTTTGACGATCAAAACAGTGCAATTGGCATGAGTCGAGATGTGTTGAGATACACTGCCCATCATGATTTTTGCTATGCCGGTTCGGCCGTGAGCGCCCATCACGATCAAATTGGCAGGCCAGTTTTTCGCACCATTGAGAATGGTTTCTGAAGGAGAACCATCTACGGTGCCTCTGGTAATCTCTCGCGCATTGCCTCCATGCTGAATGAATGTGCCCCATTTTTCAAGGAGGCTTTCAATCAGCATTTTTTCGGCTTGATATGTGAGCAGATGATCCGATGCCGATTTTACTCCGTCCATCAAGGACTGATGCAGGGGCTCGGTTACCGAAAGCAACGCTATATGCGATTGTTTCATCCATTCCTGCCACTGCAACCATTCGACTGCCGCAGCGCTGTGTTCGGAATCATCGACTGCGACTAGAACATTCGAGCCTCTGTCAGGGTCAAGCCGAACTGAATCTCCGCGAACAATTGCAACCGGACAGTTCATCCCTTCCAGAAGCCTTTGCGACACACTGCCCAAAAGTATGGAATCGACAGCAGTCTTTTTTCGGCAACCCGTGACCATCAAGTCAGGGTGAAACGTGCCGGCAAAGGATAAGATTGAATCCACCGGATCACCGGACAATACTTCCGAACTTACCGATACGTTGTGCATAGATCTGGCCAGCTCGTCTGCGATACCGGCCAAAATCAAGGAGACATTCTCAGTGTCGCACTCATTCTCTTGTCCGAATGCATGCATAACATAGTTCATCAATCCACGTTCGCAGGGCAAAACGTGAACCAGCTTGATCCAGCTGCCTGCCGGCCAATGGTAGGAAAGCAAGAAGTTAAGCGTGGCGCTCGAATGTCGTGAACCGTCTAGCGCTGCAATAATCTTCATTGTTTCACTACCTCACTTCCGGAACTAGACTTTGCTGCCGACGACTTCTGCGAGCTTGTGTTCCTGCATAACAGCTTGAAGAGATTCTTCGAGCATCTTCAAGAAGTGATCGATCTGCTCATAGGTTATCACCAGAGGCGGTTCTATGCGCAGAACTCGAGCATTGATGTAAGTTCCGGATATCAATATATTGCGTCCGAATAATTCTTTGGCGACGGCATAGCCGAGATCGTTATTGGTGAACTCCATGCCCAGCATGAGCCCCACGCCTCTGGCGCCGGCCATGACCTTGGGATACTTCTTGGCCAGTTCATTCAATTTAGGCAGCATGTAATCGCCCTTCTCTTTCGCTTGATCGACAAGACCTTCGTTCAGAAGCACTGAGATGGTGGCAATTGCAGCGGCGCATGCCATAGGATTGCCGCCGAATGTTGTGGTGTGCAAGAAAGGGTTTTCGATATATTTTTTCCAAGTTTTTTCTGTGCCGACGCAAGCACCTATCGGCATGACTCCGCCGCCAAAACCTTTGCCCAGTGCCATCAAATCAGGGGTGACATCGTCGTATTCGCAGTAGAACATTTTGCCTGTTCTGCCCATACCGCATTGAATTTCATCGAAGACCAGCATGGCGCCGTATTTATCGCAGAGCTCTCTGGCCGCCTTCAAATATCCGGGAGGCGCAACGTTGATACCGCCTTCTCCTTGAATAGGCTCGACCACGAAAGCAGCAACGCGATCACCGGAAAAGTCGCAGCTTTCCATTATCACTTTCAGTGCTTGCAGATCGCCGAATGGCACATGCGACCAGTTCAACAGCGGCAAAAATGGCTCTCTGAACACTGCCTTAGATGTGCCACCCAGTGAGCCCAAGCTCTTGCCGTGGAAACCACCGATGGTGCCGATAAAGTGGTGCCTGCCGGTGGCAAGCATGGCCATTTTCAAACAACCTTCAATAGATTCTGTTCCGGAATTGGTGAAAAATGCGTATTTCAAATCGCCCGGCGTAATCAGTGAAACCAGATGAGCAAGATAAGTGCGCAAAGGATCGATCAATTCTTGAGAGTGGATCGCTTGTTTGTCCAATTGATCGCGTACTGCTTTTATGACAACTGGATGTCTATGTCCGACACTGTAGATTCCAAAACCACCCAACATGTCCAGAAATTCTTTTCCGTTGATGTCGCGGAATACAGCTCCTTCGTCTTGCCATTCGACAGCCGTATAGTCAGTGCTTACGGATTTGCGATATTGCAGAAAGCCTTCATTGACGTGGTCCTTCCAGTATTGGACGGACTCCTCTGTCACCAGCTTGCGCTCGCTTTCAGAGAGCGTTTGCTTAGCAATCAAATCCAAAACATCTTTGGCTTTCGATTGGGCTTTCTTTAGATCCTGAGACATGATGATTGCTCCCGACGGGGAAATGATGCGCTTCTTCGTGCGCTTGAAGATCTTACTGCAAATGTCGGCTTATTTCACTTTGATGTCAAGCATTGTTGCAAGTTGAATGCAAGAGCGTTTCAGTCGGCTAAAAACTTGTCATTTTTCTCGCTTTTTTTCGTTCATTTTTCCAATTTTCTTGCCAGCATCAAAATCGCCAACATCGACATTGCATCAGTGATTTCGCCGTTCATTACCATGTCGATTGCTGTTTCAAAAGGTACACGCTTAACGCTCAACCTTTCAGTTCCTTCAGGTTGGGCCGGTCCATGCTTAAGACCCTGGGCCAGATACAAAAATGCAACTTCATCAGTGGCAGAATTGGATAAATGAGAGCTTCCCAGCAATTCCCAGTGCTCGGCGGTCAGACCGGTTTCTTCTAGAAGTTCTCTTTTGGCCGCTTCTAAATTGTCTTCGCCTTCAGGGCAACCACCTTCCGGAATTTCCCATGAATAGCTACCGAGCGGATAACGATACTGCCCGACTAAATATGTGTATCCTTCGTCATCGATAGGAATTGCGCCTATGGCTCTGTTGCGAAAGTGGACTACACCGTAGATGCCTGGCTTTCCATCCGGCTGGGTGACAGTATCTTCTTTTATTCGTATCCATGGATTCTCATAAATCTGGCGCGTGCCGTTTGTTGTCCATGGATTTGACTCATCTACGTGCATAGGATTTCTCCACTTTCTATTTGGCTACTTCTTCCCAGCCTGTACCATTCAATTCTGCGTTTTGCTTTGGAACTTTTGCTTCACGGGCGTTCTGTCTGACGAGACCTGACGGTCTCTCAGCGGGAGCCGCGCCCACCGGAGCGCCCTTGGCAGTGCCGATTTGTTTTAGCTGCGCTGGCTGTTTTGAGCTGCTCGTATTTTTGCTTGCTTTGCCGCTGCCGACGATTTTTGCCGGCGGCGTCTTGACCGCCGGCGGCTGAACATCGCCGCTGCGGACGCTCAATATTTTTTTGATATCGGCAATGTCTTTAAGAATCGCCTCTTTTTCCTGTGCCGGAGGATTGCATTTGAGCGCCTGCTCAAATGCTTTTACTGTATCTTCCAGCCTGTCCTGCTTTAGATAAGAATTAGCCAGATTGCTCCAGCTCATCCAATCTTTAGCATTTAACGCCGCGGCACTTTTGAAGGCTTGCTCGGCGGCCTCGAAATTCTCAATTTTGCGCAGGGCGACACCGAGATTGTTGAAGAAGTCGGGGTCGTATTCATATCGCCCGATTGCTTCGTGATACTTCTGTATGGCGTCCTCGTAGCGCTCTTGCTGCATATACTTGTTGCCGAGATTGTAATATGGCAGCGCAGCGCTCCAATCATGCGGGTTGCCCCGTCCCGGAAAGCCTTCCGCGTAAGAGGCCGGTCCGGCAAGCAGCGATATTGCAACGGCCACTAGCGCCGATAAACAACGATTGAGGATGTCGGATGGTTGGAATACCATAAGTGGAGATATTGGAGGCTTTTATGTCCGATACGCGGTCCTGTCTGTTCAAGTCTTTCAGCAAAGAAGGAATTGTCAGGAGAGAGTCGCTTCTTGATGCATTGAAAGAACGGGGCATTCTCGAAGATGACCCCCGCGCAAAATCGCTGTTTAAGGCGCTCAATGGCAGCGGTGCGGAAATTTCCGAAGCGCAGTTTCAGATTTTATCCGATCAAGCCCCGCGGCTGTTGGAGCAAGCTCTAACGGACGATATGGCTATTCCTGATTTTTCAGCCTTCACAAAAGAACTGGCTGATATTTTTGATGAAGTCAACACCATTCGCATGGGAAAACTTCCCACTTACATTCCGCAGCTCGAGCGCGTCGACCCTGAAAAATTTGCGATGTCTGTGTGCACAGTCGACGGGCAGAGATTTTCAATCGGCGATTGCGACGATTACTTTTGCGTGCAATCGTGTTCCAAACCTGTCACTTATTGCCTGGCGCTCGAAGAGCAGGGCGAAGATGTTGTGCATAGCTATGTCGGGCGGGAGCCGAGCGGCAAGACTTTTAACGAGCTCACTCTCAATTCCAAAGGTCTTCCACATAATCCGATGATTAATGCCGGTGCCATCATGTGCGGTGCACTGATCAAGAAAGGCGGAGACGCCTCGGACCGATTCGATTTTGTCATGGAAAAATGGAAAACGGCAGCGGGAGGACAGAAGATCGGATTCAACAATGCTGTCTATCTTTCAGAAAGGCAAACCGCCGACAGAAATTTCGCGCTCGGTTATTTCATGCGTGAGAAGAAAGCATTCCCTCCTGATGTGGAATTGTTGGACGTGCTCGAATTTTATTTCCAGTGCTGTTCAATTGAAACAACCACCAAGTCGATGGCCATCATTGCTTCAACCCTTGCTAATGGCGGCATTTGCCCTCTTACCGGCGTGCAGGTTTTCTCTCCGGGGCATGTGAAAAATTGCCTGTCACTGATGCTCTCGTGCGGCATGTATGACTTTTCCGGAGAGTTTGCATTCACTGTCGGCATTCCTGCAAAGAGCGGTGTGTCCGGAGCCATCATGCTGGCTATTCCCAATGTGGGAGGGATCGCCGTTTGGTCGCCTCTGCTTGACGAGCTTGGCAATAGTGTTCGCGGTGTCGAATTTTGCAAGCGTCTGGTCAGCCGTTTCAAATTTCATACTTTCGATAGCATGCTCGGGCTCGGAGACGACCGAATAGATCCTCGCAGAAAGCGTTGAATGCTGCTGCCGCCCTCATGATATGATTCGTGCCGTTTTAGAGCCACTTTCGCTTGAGGTATTGATCATGGCAAGTTACGGTGCAAGAAATAAGATCACTGCAAAAGTAACCTCGGTGAAGAACGGCGACATCATGTCGCTCGTCAAATTCGATGTCACCAGCCCGACCCATATGGCTTCTGTCTTGACGACTGAATCACTCGAAGAAATGGGATTGAAAGTCGGAGACGAAGTAGAACTCGTCGTCAAAGCAATTCATGTTTTGCCGGTCAAGAAGTAATTTCAGTATTGCTAACAGGG
>CAZBOX010000340.1:0-5850 GCA_964493595.1 uncultured Candidatus Obscuribacterales bacterium
CCCAGCGCCATTGGGGTCATACCTGCAATCATCGCGATGCTGGTCATGAGCACCGGTCGAAGGCGGCTTGTTGCTCCTTTGACCGCAGATAGCGTCGCTGTCAATCCTGAAATGCGTCTGCTCTCGGCGAAGGAAACGATTAGGATTGCATTGGCAATGCCAATGCCTACGGACATGATTGCGCCCATGAATGACTGAACGTTCAGCGTCACGTCGGCAACCTTGATGCTCAAGACGACCCCAGCGAGGATTGCCGGTACAACGGAGATCACGACGAGGGCTAAGCGCAGACGCTGAAAATAACCAACCAACATGAGAATGATTGCAGCAACAGCCAAAAGAAGACCATTACCTAAACCTTCGAACGTTTTGTACAGAAGAGGAACCTGTCCTCTCAAATCGACACTCATTCCGCGCGGGGGTTCTCCCGCTCTTTTTATTGCTTCTTCCACCTGGCGAGCCGCAAGCCCAAGATCGTCGCCTTGTATATTGGCCGTAATGCTTAGAATTCGCCTTAGGTTGTATCGGTCGAATTCTCCGACCATCGTGCCGTAATTTACCTGTGCAACATCACTCACGGATGGGCTGGCAAGTGTTCCTGCTCTCAGCGGAATTGCCTCAACATCCTTCAACGAATTTACTTCAGCAGCCGGATATTGAACTTGAATTTGATAGGAGTGTCCGTGGTGTGGATCTCGCCACCAAATTTGTTTTAGAAAACGGCTTGAGTATACAGCCGGCACCATAGCTCTGCTTACGTCTTGGGCTGTCAGACCCATCTGTCCTGCTCTTACGCGATCTACTGCAACGTCAATTGTTGGATAATAGAGAGGCTGAACGACTGTTATGTCTCTCATCTGTTTGTATCGCTTGAGTTCGTCGATAATTTTCTGAGCGAATGAATAGTTCTTGTTCAAATCGGAGCCTGTTATGTCGATCTGAATAGGTGTAGGCGCACCTAGATTCATAATCTTATTTACGATGTCGCCTGACTCGAAAGAAAGAGTCAGGCAAGGGAGTTTCGTGGCGATTTTCTCTCGCAATTCCTCTTTAAGGGCTGCGAGTTTTATATGTGCTTCGTGTTTCAAATCAACCAGGATGACCGCTTCCTGCGGACCGCAAGTCCAGATATAGACATTGCTTACAGCGAAATTGGGCGGTTGCGTCCCTACATAGGAAATACTGATATCAACGTTTTCGGCTCCCACCGTTTCGTTAATAAGAGCCAGAACATCCTGAGTGTATTTTTCTGTTACTTCGACTGCTGTGCCTGCCGGTGCGCTGAGCCTCAATTGGAAACTTGAAGGATTGCCCATAGGAAAGATCTCCGTCTTCAGAGAAGGAATGCAGAGCGCCAGCAAAAGGCTGACTACAAGGATATAAGTGCCGAAAAGCAACGGTTTGAATCGAAAAAGTTTTGTCAAACTAACCGCATATTTGCGCCTCAGCTTTGCGAGAAAGCTGACATTCTTGTTTTTTCCGTGATGCAATTTTGCTGAGTGGCTTTTCAACAACCATCCGGACAGCACCGGTACAAGCGTGTTTGAAAGTACGTAAGAAGCGGTCATTGCGAAACCGACCGCTAGTGACAACGGTACGAACAATGCCCTTGTCGTTCCTTCCATAAAGAAAGAAGGCAGAAAAACCGAGATTACCGACATCACTGCTAAGAGTTGCGGAGTAATCACTTCTCTGCAGGCTTCGGCTATACCTGCGTAGAGCGCTGCGCCTCTGTCCAGATGAGTATGGATATTTTCTATTGCTACAGTCGCTTCGTCGACAAGGACACCAACAGCAAGGGAGAGACCACCAAGGGTCATTATGTTTATTGTTTGGCCCGTTATACTCAAGCCGATAAGAGCGCTTGCTAATGCGATAGGTATAGTGACGACGACAATTACGGCACTTTTGAGATCCCGTAGAAAGAGCAGAACCATAAGTCCAGTCAGTAAAGCTCCGATTACACTTTCGTAGACGAGACCGCTGACTGCTTCAGTTACATAGATTGACTGATCGAAGTTGAATGTGACCTCGATGTCTTCCGGAATTACTGCCCGCATTCTTGGCAGTGCCTCCCTTACATTGTGCACCACTTCAACTGTCGATGCTTCGGCAAGTTTGGATATGGATAGAAATACTGTTCTTCTTCCATTCACAAGTGCCCAGCCAGTCGGAATATCCATATCGTCTTCAACCCTGGCCACGTCACCCAGAAAGATCGTCGCTCCGGCTCCCAGCCTCAGCGGTATTTTCTCTAATTCGTGAATGTCCTGAACTGTCGAGTTTAGATTCGCGATACGTTGAACTTCTCCTGTTTTAACAAGACCGGAAGGCGTGATCATATTGCCTGTTGTAATGGAATTTACAAGTTCATCCGGATTTAAGTGGAGCGCTCGCAACCTGGCCGGATCGACTGTAATGACAATCGTTCGCACGTTTCCGCCGAAAGGATGTGTGGTCGTGGCTCCGGGAATCGTGGAAATGATTGGCCTTACACGTTCGTCTCCGTATGCCGCTATTTTTGCGACCGACTCGCTTTTGCTGGACAGAACTACGTATCCTACCGGCACGTTTCCGGCGTCAAAGCGAAGAATGAATGGCGTGACTGTGCCGGGCGGCATTTTTGAGCGAGAACGCTCTACCTGCGCTACTACATTGGCAAGCGCCTCGGACATATCGGTATCCGGTTTGAAGACCACCTTCATAATGGATACGTTCTGAATGGATTTCGATTCGATGTGATCCACCCCCGATATGTACAGGAAGTGGTTTTCATAGTGAGCGACAACGAATGCTTCCAGCTGTGCCGGATCCATTCCTCCATATGGTTGAACTACATAGACTACCGGTAAGTTGAGATTGGGAAAAATATCCACTTTCATTGTCTTGACGGCAAGAACTGCAGCCAGAGCCAGAGTGATGATGGCGACAATTATTGTTACCGGTCGCCCCATTGCCAGTCTAATTAGCCACATCTAGGGATTTTCCCTCCTTGTCGCTCTGTCTGCGGCATTGAGGAATTGTTGAAGATCGCCATGCACATTGGCGACAGACAAAAGCGATTTCCAGACGCCTACATTTGCGACGGCCTCCTTAACCCTTGAATCGGCAAGAATCTGATTTGCTTCAGTTACTTGTGCAACTGTAGCAAGCCCGGCTTGGTATCTTGCTTCAGCTTGTCTTGCCGCCAACTCTGCCGCACGCACCTGCACCGGCATATTCTTTGCCAGTGCAATGGCTGCTCTAAGCGAAGCTCTGGCTTGCACATCATCTCGTTTTAGTCCTTGCAATGCCAGATCGTAACCATGTTCGGCCGCTTCGATTTGTTTTAGCACAACCTTCTTCTCTGCTCTTATCCGCACAATGTCGAGAAATGGAAAGTCCACTACGAGCCCCGCATTCCAGTTTGGAACAGTAGGGAAAAATCCGCTGACGTCGGGCGCCGGAACATCGCCACGATTAGTCAGGAATGTGGTGCCTCTCAGATTGACGCCGCCGAGCCAGCGAAATTTTGGATAGTATTCCTTTTCCAGAACCTTTTTGTCTGCCACTCGGGTTTTGATTAATGCTCTGCTCTGTACTGTCAGCGGGTGATCATTGAAATCAGGCGAGTTTAGCTGGTTGTCGCGCGGTTCCGTGACTTCAATAATGCCGCCCGGATTCAGATCTATGGTTTCGCCCGCCCGACCTATTGCAAAGGCTAAAGCTGCTCTTGCAACTTCGTCATTGAGCTTTGCTCTAATTAAATCGTTTTTTGCATTTGCCAATTGGGCATCGGCTAGTGAGGCATCCGCTCCCGCCTGCAGACCAGCGTTCACCTGAGCATGAACAACCGTGCTGAAATCAGAGAATCTCCTTACGTTGGCTTCGGCAACCGAAACTTGTTCGCGCATGATTAACGCATCGAGATAACTCAATGCCGCTTGTACTGAAACGTCTAGTTTGGTCAATGCAAAACTGGCCGCTGACAGGTTGTAATCCGCTTTTGACCTGGAAATCATCGCTTTGTGCAAACCAAAGTCAATTGGTGCCCAGTCAATGATGAAACCTGCCGCGCTGAAGGCATCGGCGCTCATTCGTACGCTTTCTGGACCAGGACCCGGCGTTGTCGGCAGAACCGAACTGGAAAAAAGCGTTTGCGTCAATCGGTTGTGTGTTGCTGCCACATCCTGATAAGACAGCATTGTGTAAGGGTTGTACTCTCTGATTTTCTGTAGTGACACTCTCTTTTTCGATGCTTCCATTTCCGCCCTCTCTCTCAAGAGTCGCGGAAATGATGATTCAGCCAATCTCACAGCACCAACAAGGGTTATGGGCTGTTTGCCTACTGTCTGATACGCCGGTCTAAGTTCTATAGGAGAATCGGGTTGAGCAAGAACCGCAAAGCCGGATGACAAGTATGCAGTCAGCAGCGAAAATGCGAGCCTTTGCAACAAAGGGCATTTTCTCTTTTGTGATCTGCTCTTCGTCCTGGTGCGTTTAAGAAACAACCGTCAATTACTTAAGTCATAGAGAGCTTCAAATAACTGACAATGTAGGAGATCTAAAAAGAATTTGTGTGCAATTTTTGTGCAACGATTGCCTTCTTGCTGCACGGCAATGAAACACAAAACGTACTTCCCTGTCCAATCTGGCTTGTGACGGCAACTTCGCCACCTAAACCATCGATAATCGCCTTTACAATTGAAAGCCCTAATCCGCTGCCGCCAGATGTGCGTGTTCGCGATTTGTCCACCCGGTAGAAACGCTCGAAGATTCGACTCAGGCTCTCTTCTGGAATTCCTATGCCCGTGTCCTTTACGGTGAGCCTTACTTGATTTCCGACCGTCTGGCAGGCGACGCTGACCTTGCCTTGAGAGTTCGTGTATTTAAGGGCATTCTCGAGCAAATTCCGCATGACTCTATCAAGCGCTTCTCTGTCCGAATCGATAATGTTTGGTCCGCTGCAATCGAGCGTCAGCTCAATGTCTTTATCTTTAAACCGACTGACATATTCACCCGCGACTTCGGAAAGTAGCGCGGACAGGTCTACCGGGCTCACCTTCAATTCAGTCTTCGCATCCAACTCAGCCAGCAGCATCAAGTCCTGAACTATTTTTCCCATGCGTTCTGCAGAGCTGATGATAATCGCTAAATCTTCGCTGAATATTCCTTGCTTTTCCAACTTACGACCAAGCGATTGCGCCCGTGCTTGTACTACGCCGGCAGGAGTGTTCAATTCGTGCCCGGCATCGCCGAGGAAGCGTCGCAATGTTGCTACCAATTCCTCGATAGGCTTGACTGCCAAACCTGCCACCATATAACTACATATGCCGAATGCCAGCAACACGAATGGTGCCATGACGCTCATCGTGAAGAGGAATTCTCTTGTCGCCTCTTCTCGCTTATTTACTGGGATTTGAAGTTGCAGATAGCCGACAAGTTTTCCTTTGCGCATTAGTTTTGTCTGGCGAATCCGCATATTAAGACCATCTTGCCTCACCTCCGGACCCTTGCGAAGCAATTTCGGTATGCCCGATGGACCATAATGTTCCAGCATCAGACCTTCTGCATCGAAAAGCTGCATCGATGTCACCGAGCGGGCGGGCTCCGTTTCAACCTTTCTCAACCAGTTTCTGAAAGTTGGCTTGTTACCTTCTAAGTCAATGGCGTGACCGATTTGGGATGCGAACGTTCTCAGCTCTTCGTCTATGGCATGAGAGAAGCTGTTATAGAAAAAGATTGCTCCCACAAGCGAGAGAAGTATGTAGATGAGCGAAGAGAGGCTTATGAAGAGAAGTGCTATTTTCCAACGAAAGCTTTTGAACAAATGTTTCATGCCTCAATCTTGTAGCCCATGCCATGGACAGT
>CAZBOX010000341.1:0-4412 GCA_964493595.1 uncultured Candidatus Obscuribacterales bacterium
CGCCCCTAATGCCAAAGTTTGCCGATCCGTCGAAACAGCCGCTCTCAAAGCGGCTGTTTTGCTTTATCTGACCGGCAGGAAAAGAGCAAAAGCCATGCGCCAGGGGCAAAATACGAAGCGCAAGACAGTCATTGTGATGTGAATGTTATGTGCCGAGCGCAGATTGTTAGCACCCCCCGAGCACATACGGAGTTCATTGACCATGACTAAGTCGCCAGATCCGATTATCCAGGAAGTCTCACGCCTTGCCTCTGAAGGACAACCAAACAGCTATGATCGCGCGTACCAAGCGTTGCAAAATGGCTTTGACAATTTCCTCGAAAACGAGCGACTTTGCTCCCCATCACATCAAGTAGATCAAGCCAAAGCTGATCAATACTGGAAAGACATTAACAACGAGTTGAGCAATAGAGGTTTTCTGCCTGGACTTTCAGTTGCCTATCTGAGGGCCAATTTCGATCGGTTGGACACGCAAGGGCGCAAGTCCGGAGACTTGAGCGGACCGGACGGAACGCTCACTCACAGCGAAATCAGACAGGAAGAGGGGCGCAATCAGATTTTTGCTCGGCAATTCGACGAGCAGATGGGCAGAAAAGACTTCTTTCACCAAGTCGCAAAAATGCATGACCCGCTCTATACAAGAAAGGAAATCGAACAAGAAGACATCGACAAATACTTGAGAAAACAGGACAAGACAAATCGCAAACACGAAAAACAAGAAGCTGCGCGCGAATCAATGGCACCGCTCTTTGATGAAGGCAATTGCGCCAAACCGCTTCTAGAATATCTCAATTCTCGCGCCGTAAATGGACGGGTAACCGTGCGAGAAATGGAACGCTTCGTCAACGAATGCGATCGCCGTCAAGATAATCAGGATGCGACTTTCAATGACAAAAACCGCGACTATGTCCTGCACATCTTGAATGGAGATATGTCCTGGAATCGAGCCGGCGACGGTTTTCAAATCAACAAGCTGGCGCGAAAAGGCGGATTTGATGCGCTCAACATGCAAGACTTCAGTTCGCACGAAGATCTGAAGAAAAACTATGATGCAGCCCAGGAAGTCTTCGACGAGAAGACTGCGCCTACAGACGAAAACTTCACTCCCAAGACAAAATGCGAAGAAGTCGAAGAGGAGAAGCAGAAGGCAGAGAAAGTAGAGAATACCGACCGTACCGGTCTCGTGGATGTGCCGGATGGCATCTTTACGATACGCCAGGGCGAGGGCTACTGGCACGTCGCTAAACGCCTGCTCAGCCTCAATCCCGAATGTAAGCCAAGCAACCAGGAAATAATGCATTGCATGACCGTGATGATGACGGAAAATACCGCACACTTCGCCAAACAGTTTCCCGGCTACACACCGATGCTGCACCCGGGCGACAAGGTCCACTGCGACATTGAAAAACTCTGCCAGCAAGTGCCTGCGTGCCAAAAGTACCTGCGTAAATAAGGCAGCACAAAAGCCAAATCGGGTTAATTACAACCTGTCCATCCGGCCTTTCATACGGGGGAGCCCTCTGCGCAAGTAGGGGGCTTTTTTTTGCTAGAATCTTGCGACCGAAGTTTTTGGTTAGAGGTTTCTATCATGCTCAGCCTGCGCGTCAAAACCCACATGTTCTCAACAGCCAGCGAAGGCGACCGAGACCGCTGCAATGGAATGCCCGGCAGCCAATTCGCAAACTGGCTGCATACTCGACTGCGCCCACAAGGCTATGATTGCGGTGATGTAATTCAGGAAGACTACGGATGGGGATTTTGGATCAAGAAAGAAAAACTTTCTATTTGGGTAGCCGTAGCATACGCAGTTGGAGAAATGGGAGAAGTCGATGATGACCCGGAATGGGGAGTCATGGTCGAATTCGAAAAAAACCCTCTCAATCCCAGCCAGTGGTTTAAAGGCAAAGAAGGAGAAGCCTTTGCCAAGAAGGTTTTCATCGATATCGACAGCCTGATTTCAAATGAACCTCAAATGGACCGCGTGGAGTGGAGTTAGCCCGCGCATATTACATATACGATACAGAATAATAGAAACAGTCGAAAGTATAATTGGCTCAAGCATATGAGCCAGGAGGCGGGTGGTAAGCCCGCCTCCCGACGTAGCGCTATGCGTCCCGCTTGCTGCGGGCAGCCGCTTTTGGCGACTCCTTCTTTGACTCTTTCGGCTTGGCCGCAACGTCCTTTTTTGAAGACGCTGCTGCTGTCGCCGCCGCCCGTGAACTCTTCTTCTCGGAGACAAGCTGGCTTACCATCTTGCCGAGAAGCAGAACTTGCAATGGCACCGAGGCGCCATAACAAGCGGACAGCCACCAATTTACGCTGTAGGGAACCAGCCTTTGCGTAAAGTCAAAGACGTTTCCGGACCCGCTTGCAAGGGCCGCGAAAACAACAAATAGCGCCGCCCAGATGGTAGACCTGCCGGTCTGCTGGAAGCGTATCAAGACTAGCTCTGCAACGAAGAGACCAAAATCTTGAACCACTGCCTGCATGAAGGCCAGCCACCAATGCATCCCGGTAACCTGACTCACAGCGTTCGTCTGGTGGATGAGGCTGAGACTCAATAGGATCAACTGGATGGTGATCGCTGCTTTCACAAGCATCTGGTCATACGAGCCATCCACGTACCACTGATAGATGCGGACGGGAAAGCTCGTCTTTTGAGTGGCCACGTGGTTAGCGTGGTTAGATACAAAAGATACATCGGTCATGAATAGCAAGCCTTTCAAAGACCGTGTTGTAGGCAGCCTATGCTGCCCACAGGAGTGGATTACTCCCCTTCGAACTCCTTTCGGATTTTTCGAGCGCACTCCTGTCCACTACAGGAGCCCCCTTGTTGTTCCTGAAGGTCGGCTTGCGCCGCCCCGGCATCAAATAATAAGAACGAAAGACGATGCCCTCCTAAGGTGGATCAACAATTGCGGGATGCTTGCACGTGTCATACTTTCTCGCTTTCATCGATTTTTTTCCTCTAGTGAGAAAAGCAAGGCGACCGCCTCTGGCCGCCTTGCTCTCATCATGTTGAATCATGCCGCTCGACCAGCCACTGAAGCTTCTTTTCGAAGTCATCCAATTGCTGTTTGCGAGCAGCGCGCTCCTTCTTCTTGTTCTTCCTGCCTTTGAGCGGGCGAACCCTGATCGTGCCGTGCAAGATGCGGTCGTCACGTCCCTGCGAGGATTTGGCCTTTTGAGCCTCATCCCACAAGATAGACGGAATACGACGCAGGTCAGAGTGGATCTGTTTCCACTTACGGTTGGACAGTTGCCTGCCAACCCTGACATTTACTCGATCTCCTGTAAGAAGAATCTCGAGCGCACCTTTTTGCGAGACGATTCGTTTTGCACCCGACTGGACCGGCGAGGTCGAATGAGAAACAGCGCTCACCGCGCCGGGCAATTCTTGCATGCGTGTTTGGCTAATAGCGCAGACAATGGTTGGTTCGTCTACGCTCCGGGCAGGCTCTAGTCCTGCGTCTTCGCTGGCGCTCACGGTCTGCGCGGGTGGAACAGCAAGCGGTTTGGCGGCAGCGACTTCAGGTCGCTTCCACCAGCCGCTGCCGGCCAACTCACGCATTCCATCAGTCATATTGCACAGTGCAATTGTCTGCCCGGGAATGGTGAAACCAATGATGATCCCAATCCAGAACCGGGCCGAGCCAACCTCAGCTGAATAACTCAAGGACCATGCCGCCATGGCTCCGACAAGAATGCCGGCGAGGCTGCCGAGCATCCAGGCGTAGATTCGCGGCTGGCCTTTCAGCCACAAGCGATGACCTGTAAACACGCTATAGAAAAGCCCGCTTGAGATAACAAGCGCAGACAGGGTAGCCATAATACGGCCCTGCTGCGAAGCCATCACAAGTCCGTCAGCGATGTAAGAAATCTGCAGGAGGTTAAGCACTGCAGCCAGTACGAGGCAGGCGACGGACAACATGCCATCGTACTGTTTCATAGCCATATTCATGTTCAACTCCATAATTATGACCACGTGTGAGACGCACACGGACATAGTCGCGTTTAGCGCGAACATGCCGGTATGCGCCATCAGCCCAATGCTTTCAATGCGAACCGGGCCCCACACCACCAGTGGTGCGTTTTCAAACCAGATTATGGGGAGGATCTCTGAGCTGAGTTGAACTTCGAAGGATGGGGGGGGGTGGAGAATTTGACTTCAGGTTGCCAATTTTGCCGGCTTCCAGTCAAGCACGAGATGGACGCCGGACAAAATTGTCTACTGCAGCATGCGGCGACCATGAATGCGATCGATGGAGGCGAAAACCAAGCGGCAATGGCAATCCAGCAAAGATTAAACCACGCTTAGCGAGCTGTGCTAGCCAATCAAATTTGCCTGCCGAATCAGTCTTGTTTCATTATGTTTCACAGCAAATATTGGCACGTTCGCAATCCGAAACAAC
>CAZBOX010000341.1:4512-5804 GCA_964493595.1 uncultured Candidatus Obscuribacterales bacterium
GCAATGAAGAATATGGCAGCACACAGAGCGTTTATCTTGAGCTGTGAGTCCAGGAAGGGCAACAAAATAGTTTGTAGAAAGCCGAGCATGAGGAAGCCGTGTCCGGAAAAGCGAAAAGCTTTTGCATAGTCGGACCTCAATTTCGTTTGACTTGCCCTGTAAAACTTCATCAGCGCGACGACAAATAAGCCGCACGCAACCAGCATCGCAGAGCAGGATACGACAGTCAGCGCATTGAGGCTGATGACCATCAATTCAAAAATTGAATGTTCCATAGCTCTACGTTTTTCAGGTGATTGTTGATGATGCCTGAGGCAACACCAGCAGCGTAAATGCGCGCAACTTGAATTTCCTTGGTCTTCGCATGGTGCGCAGGATCGTTCTCGAAAACACCGGCATCGGTCACAGGCTGATTCAACATCTCCGCTGTCTCAACGAATATGTTTGCAGAAGTCACCATCGACACTGCACTGGCATAGGATGAGATTGAAGGAGACAGGTATTCTTCAACTGACTGAGCGCGTGAGGCGTATGTCTTGGTAAGTTTCAAGCACTTCTTCAAATCGGCAATTGCCGAATTGAGCCCTTGCTTGCTGATTTCGGCACAGGCGACATAAAGGTCGACACCTCCATCATTGGAGAAGAGAGGCAGGCCGATTCCCCCGCATTGACCCAATGTCAAAAGCGTAGCGTTGCTGGTTGCGCGCTGAGCACGCGCAAGTAATTCAGATACCACCATGCCGGTGTCGGTTGCTGCATCAAAAATCCCAAGGCAGCGAGACAAACTCGCATCAACCGGTGCATCACCAGCCAGGTTGGGAATTTGATTGATTTCCTTTTCAGCTGCAGCAAGGCAAGACTCCAGTTCTCTTTCGATAAACTGAGCGATATAGGCAAGATAGATTGCGACATAGCCGAAGATTCGCGCCTCTGCACTGTTGCCTTGAGGTTGGAATTCATGGACCGTTTCGGTAATCGTATCAATCTGCTTCTGCCGCCAGTAGAGCTGCGCATTGACCAGCTTCCACTGGTTGAAAACATTCTTTTCTTTCATTTCTTTGAGTTTTAAATTTGACCAAATTAAAACAACAGCACGAACTCGAACGGCCCGTGCTGTGTTTCCCATAGCGCTGATCCGCGTGCTTTGGCGACCAGAATCAGCTAGCTTTTACCGTTGCCGGTAAGCAATTTGACGATAAAGTTGAACACTAGTAGAACCAGACCGCCGAGGATCGCGTAACCAAATCCATCCACTGCAAAGTGCTTCGGGAACCACCAGGCGAGCACCTCCA
>CAZBOX010000342.1:0-5756 GCA_964493595.1 uncultured Candidatus Obscuribacterales bacterium
GTGTTGGACTCATGGTTCTGGTCCCGATTGTGCTGCTCGTATTCGACCTGGCGGTCATCGTCATGGCTGTCCAAGTCAATGACTCGACCTGTCGTGAAGCTGCCCGTGTGGCGGCATCGGGAAATCTCGGCGACCTTGGACCTCCCAAGAGCCTGCCTCTCAGTGGTTCCGATATTTACAAGCGTGCTGATGCTGTTGTTAAGAGGGCGAATACCCAATCCGCCGGCATACTGTCCAATTTCAAGCTGTTGTCGGTTACAACCACCCCGCCTGAAGCGTCGATCGCCGCAACGATCACTTCTCTGGGCAAGACCGGTGGACCGGTGACCGGAACGGTGACTGTGGTCACGACTGTCGAGGTGAGACCGTTCCTTGTCAAGTACGCCTACAGCGGTGGCGCTCCACTGGTCTTCCAGTCCGGTCAGAGCTTCCCTTTCACCTATGTGGTGCCGAACACAGCAACTCTCACTCCTTAGACGAATATAGAAGAAGGGGCGATGCACAAGCATCGCCCCTTTATTTTTTGCTGTCAGGGCTCTGAACTATGCAGCCAGGTATTTGCCCAGGCCTTGCAGCGCGTTGATATCGAGTTTCAGTCCAGGACCCATTGTCGAGCTGAGATAAACAGCCTTGATATAGGTTCCTTTGACCGATGCCGGCTTCACTTTGTTGATGGTATCGACAACGGCTGCCAGGTTCTTCAGAAGCTTGCCTTCATCGAATGACAGTTTGCCGATTGCCATCTGCACAAGACCGCCGTCTTTCTCAGCGCGGAAAGAAACCTTACCGGCTTTGAGCTCTTTGATGGTCTTGGCGATGTCGAAAGTGACGGTGCCATCTTTCGGGTTGGGCATCAAGCCGCGCGGTCCGAGGATTTTACCCATCTTGGAGAGCATGAGCATGGCATCCGGGGTGGCGACCAGTTTGTCGAAATCCATGAAACCTTCGCCGATTTTGGCAACGAGGTCATCGGCTCCGACTACGTCGGCGCCTGCTTCAGTCGCTTCGGTCAGCTTCTCACCTTTGGCCACAACAGCGACGCGAACGTCTTTGCCTGTGCCGCCGGGCAGATTCACTGTAGAGCGAATTTGCTGGTCATTCAGCTTTGGGTTGATTCCCAGTCTGAAGTGCACTTCGACCGTGGGATCGAATTTGACGGTTTTTTCGTCCTTGAGAACCTTGAATGCTTCTTCGGCGGTCAAAGGATTTGGATATTTTTCTTTGATTGCCTTCAAGTTCTTTTGGCGCTTGGTGAGCTTAGCCATGATCCGATTTCCTTACTTCGTCTTCTGTACTTTGTGATTACTCTTGGACTGTGATGCCCATGTTGCGGGCGGTGCCTCTGACCATTGCTTCGGCGGCTTCAATGGTTGTCGCATTGAGGTCGGGCATTTTGATCTTGGCGATTTCGGTGATTTTTTCTTTGGAGACCGAACCGACTTTGGTCTTGTTCGGGTGAGAAGAACCCTTTTCGACATTCGCTGCTTTCTTAAGAAGCTCGGATGCCGGAGGTGTCTTCAAAACGAAGTCGAAAGAACGATCTTCGAAAACGGTGATTTCTACCGGAACGATCGTCCCTGCTTTGTCCTGAGTCTTGGCGTTATATTCCTTGCAGAACTGCATGATGTTGACGCCATGTTGACCGAGTGCAGGTCCGATAGGCGGTGCGGGGTTTGCTTTGCCCGCCTGGATTTGCAGTTTGATTTTGCCAACTACCTTTTTCACGGCCCTAGATCCTATATATGTCGAGAATTACTGATTTTATGGCACATTGGACATCCAATGCATCACTTTTAGACTTTAATAACCTGGTTAAACTCCAGTTCTACAGGGGTCGCGCGACCGAAGATGATGACTGACGCCTTGATTCGCTCGCGTTCGAGGTTGACTTCCGTCACCTCTCCTGTAAAGTCTGCGAACGGTCCGCCCGTAATACGAACGTAATCGCCCACCTTGACATCGATGACAGCAGGCTTCTTGCCTTTGACACCGGTGACGGCCATTTGCCGTCTCAAAATCTTTCTTATTTCACCGTCCTGGACAGGAACTGGTTTCTTTCCTGCTCCGACGTACTTGGTGACGCCCGGCGCTTCTCTTACTACTCGCCAGGAATCGTCATCCAGAATCATTTCAACAAACACGTAACCAGGGTATTCGCGTTCTTTCTTTTCAACGCGCTTGCCGTCTTTGACCTTGGTCACCATCTTTTCCGGAACAATGACGCCGAAGATTCTATCTTGAGCATTCATCGTCATGATGCGCTTTTCGATATGCTCCTTCACTTTATTTTCGTGCCCGGATGCAGTCTGCACGGCATACCAACGCCTCTGTCCGTCACTGTTTATGAAAGCCATCGTCCCTTACTTTCCTTCTATTAGTCCAAGCCAGCCTTGAGAACTTAGTGGTGCAGCCCAACTCCACCACCGTGCAATCTTGCCCAGTGTTCGAGCGGACCAAAAATAGCGTGAGCTAAAAACCAGTCAAATCCGAGAACTGCAACGGTGATCAGGGCCACCAAAAACAGTACGCTGAGGGTCTCCTGAATTACCTGAGGCCTGCCGGGCCAGGTGATTTTCGTGAATTCGACAACTACATCTTTGAGAAACTGGCGTATGTCTTTCAGAGACTCGCCAAGTTCTATTTCGGTATCGTCGATTGCCGCTTTCTTCTGCTCGCCCTTCTTACCAGGCTTTTCGTTCTTATTTTTGCCTTTTGCGTCGTCCGTCACTTTCTTGTCCCTGGGCGCTTCGTCCTTTGCTTTTGCTTCGGCGGCATTATCAACGTCCGTCAACTTGGTTGACGGTGTCGCACCCTTATCTTTTTTCTCTGTAGACATCAAATTGTTTGGTCATCCGAAAGGAAAGACTGGCTTTGAAAAATTCGCGCCTCCAAGGAATCGAACCCTGACCGATGGTTTTGGAGACCACTGTTCTACCGTTGAACTAGAGGCGCATTGACTTTGAACCGACCAATCGTGGTCGGGCAAAGTTAGAAGCCGGTCGGACACGTCAAGTGATCGTAATCCTGAGGAGCCTGAAGTCTCTCAACTTCTTGGAATCCTGGACCTCGGTGACTCGAATTCGAGCCCGAGCGCCCGACCGCCGCTCAAATTAGCGCTTGGTTTCTTTGTGCTCGAGGTGCTGACGGCACCATTTGCAATACTTGTTGATGCTGAGTCTGTCCGGATCGTTCTTCTTGTTCTTCATCGACGTATAGTTGCGGCGTTTGCAAGTGCCACAAGCAAGCGTGATGATGATCCGGTCGTCCTTCTTGGCCACGGCTTTCTACTCCCTTTCTAGCTCCCAACCGGCTGATACAGCCTAAGTGCATTGTCGATTGGTAATTGCGCGTTCAGCCGAAACTGAATCTTGTCTTTAGTGTTGCCGGTCTGTGTTTGAACAGGTTGAATCTGAAACTGAATAATCAAACCTGTCTTGTGCGTTTTATCTGAAAAAACCGCACAGACCAAAATGACCTCCTGGGAGGCATCAAGGCAAAGTATATCTAACCAAGAAAAATTCTGTCAACAAGACTAGAATTGTGGCGTGTTACAAGCAATTACCGGACCCCCCTCGGCCTCAATCCATTCGAAACTTGTCGAATCTTGCTCGAATCGAAACGGCGAATTTAGCGGAAGTTAATACTCTTTCAGTGAGAAATTTCTCGGTTTCTTCCCTGTTTTTTCAAACAAGTTTTCCAAAAGCCGCACTAGCAGTGGCTTTTAGCATGGTTTTCCTGCTCGGGCTGAGCGGTTGTAGAAATACAGGCGCTGGTTACGAGCCCGACACATTCCGCATCAATTTGCAGGCCGAGCCGCCCAGCCTCGACTGGCAGAAGTCTACCGACTCGACTTCTTTCGATGTCGTCTCCAACTTGATGACCGGTCTGACCATGTACAACAACGATATGAAGTGCGAGCCGGGCTGCGCTCAGTCCTGGGAAATCCTGGACGGGGGCAAGCGTTTTGTTTTTCATCTCCGGAAAAATTCTTTGTGGACTGACGGAAAGCCAGTCACGGCGCACGATTTCGAGTACGCCTGGAAACGCCTGCTCGATCCTGCTACAGCTGCTTCTTATGCCTTTTTCCTCTATGACATCGAAAATGCTTTCGAGTACAACTCAGGCAAAATCAAAGATGCGGATGCCGTTTCGATAAAAGCGCTTGACGACTGGACGTTCTCTGTAAAGCTGAAACGGCCGGCCGCTTATTTTCTCTATCTGACTGCATTCTGCTCTACCTGTCCGCTGCGCAAAGATCTGATCGAAAAGTATGGCGACCGTTGGACTGAGCCGGAAAACATTGTCACCAACGGGCCCTTCAAACTCAGTCTCTGGAAGCATGAATACAAAATAGAGCTGACAGCCAATGAGAAATTCTTCGAGGGCCCGCCCCGGCTGAAGAAAATCAAGATGTTCATGATTCCTGAGCAGGCGACGGCATTCGGGTTGTTCGAGAACAATCAACTCGATTATGTAGACAATCGGAGCTTTCCAACCGCTGATGTGGAGAGCCTGCGCAATTCACCGATGTATCGCAATCTGCCGCTTCTGCGCTGCAGCTATCTCGGCTTCAATGTCAAAAAGAAGCCTTTTGATGATAAACGTGTCCGCCAGGCTATATCCATGGCCGTTGATCGGACCCTCTTTCCAAAAATACTCAGGCGCGGCGAAGCACCTGCCTACACCTGGGTTCCGCCGGCGCTTGAAGGATATTCCGAGGACTCTAAAAGCGAATTCAATCCCGAGGCGGCAAAAAAACTTCTCGCCGAGGCCGGTTATCCGGATGGAAAAGGTTTTCCTCTGACCAAAGTCCTATATCCGCAAAGAGAAGACGCCAAGCTGGTTGTAGAGTCTGTTCAGGAGCAAATCAAAAAGAACCTGAATGTGAAACTTCAGCTGGAAGTGAACGAGTGGAAAGTCTATCTCGATATATTGCACCGCGATCCGCCTCAGATGTTCAGGCAAACCTGGGGGGCGGACTATCCGGATCCTGAGACTTTCATGAATGTCTTCACCACACACAACGGAAATAATTACACGCAGTGGTCGAATGCCAGATATGACGATTTAATTGACAGGGCCGCTGCAGAGCAGGACCAGAAGAAGCGCGCCGCCATGTACGCAGAGGCGGACCGGATGCTTTGTCAGGATGAGGTGCCGATAGTGCCTCTTTACTGGGCTACGCAAAATACAATGGTGAAGCCCTGGGTTAAAGGTATAGGATTCAATGCCATGGACCTGCAATTCTTCAGGCATGTATACATCGAGAAGCCTTAGGCAATCAGGGGAGATACCACGCCGAGATGCTGGCACTTTTAGTAAAGAGAATGTTGTCCTCCATACCAGTATTACTGGTAGTGGCGACACTCACTTTCTTTCTCATGAGAGCGGTTCCGGGTGGGCCTTTTGATGCTGATAAGAACCTGCCTCCGGCCATCGTTGCCAATCTGAACGCCAAATATCAGTTGGACAAGCCCGTCGCTCAGCAATACTTCATCTATCTTTCTCGATTGGCAAAAGGCGATCTCGGCATCAGCTACAAGTATGTTAATCGGACCGTGCAAGACATTCTTGCCGAGGCTGTTCCCGTCTCATTTCAACTTGGCTTTTCGGCTCTTTTGCTGGCTGTAATGATCGGCATTCCGCTTGGAACTCTGGCGGCAGTCAACCGCGGATCGTGGTTGGACGTCACGGCGATGTTCTTATCTACTGCCGGAATTTCTGTGCCCGGTTTTGTCATCGGCGCCTTTTTGATT